>CALULT010000030.1 GCA_944321565.1 uncultured Paraprevotella sp.
CCATTGTTAAAGAAGTGTCTACTGACTTAGGTTATAAAACAAAAAAGTGTCTAGTGAAATCAGGAAAAGACAAGATACTTGCTTCCCCAAACGAAGATATACTGACTTGCCCAAGTAAGTAGTACTTACTTTGCCATCGAAGTATATCTTACTTGGGCAAGTCAGTATATCTTCGTTTGGGGGATGCTTGCTTTTCCCGCAAAAAAAGTTAACTTTGCCCACAAAACATTGCCCATGACACTCACCTACGTTTTCCATAGCGGTTTCATGCTTGAAGGCAGGGACGCCATCCTGATTTTCGACTTTTGGCGGGACGCGGCAAACGGCGTGGTGGAACAAACGCTCCGCACGACCCGCAAGCGGGCCTATTTCCTGGCCAGCCACTTCCATCCGGACCATTTCAATCCCGAAATCCTCCGCTTAGAAATGCCCCGCGGCGAAAAGCGGGTCATCCTCTCGCGCGACATCTACCGCCGGCGGCGCGCCGGCACGGAAGGTGTCACGGCCTACCTGCGACGGGGAGAAACATACCGCGACGACTTCATCGCTATCCGCGCCTTCCCGTCCACCGACTCAGGCGTGTCGTTTGCCGTGGAAATGGAAAACCGACGCATCTTCCACGCAGGAGACTTGAACAACTGGCAATGGGAGGGAAAAACCACACCGGAAAAGTCGCGCAAGATGGAAGGCGACTTCTTGGCCGCCGTGAGAGACATCAAGGCGGAATGCCCCGCCTTCGACCTCGTCATGTTCCCCGTCGATCCGCGCACGGGAGGCGACTTCGCACGGGGCGCACGGCAATGGCTGCAGGCCATCCCCACCCGACGTTTCGCCCCGATGCACTTCCCCCCGGCAAGGGAACAAGCTATGGCCTTCGGCCCCGAGGCAGAACAGCAGGGGACGGAGTTTCTCTATATCCACACTAGTGGCGAACAGATTGCCAACTTCTGAAAAAACATATAAGCGAATACCAAGAATGGCATTCAACGCTCCCGGATTACAAGCAAAAGGAGACGAAAGACCTAGACCAACACCCGGCAAGCCCCCACATAGCGGCGGTCATAATATCCGTCGGAAGAAGAGTTGATGCAAATGCCGCCACGCCCCGCATGGATGAACTCAAACTCGCCCGTATGCTCGTCCACCTCCGTCACGATGCCCACGTGGCCGATGGTCTTCTTGGAACGTGTGCCGGTGAAAAACACTAGGTCGCCCGCCTGCAGGTCGCGCCGGTCTTCTATCCACACACCGTCCTTGATTTGGCTACGCGAAGTGCGCGTCAACTGGATGTCCAGCGACTTATAGACATAGGTGGTGAAGCCCGAACAATCAAAACCTTTCTTGGGATTCATGCAACCGTAACGGTAAGGCACTCCGAGAAACTCCTTGGCCTTTTCCACGATGTCGTGCCCCGTCACCGAATCCGCCCGCACGGAGTCCGCCACCAAAGGCTGGGCAGCCACAGGCATACTGAAAAAAAGAGCACAAAACAAGAGCAAAGGCCAAAGATGTCGCATGGTTATTTTGATATTACATTAAGGGTTCTACATGAAAACGGGCATAAAGTTACCGTTTTTCACGCAGAACCCCAATCAAATATACAAATTTTAAGAGCCTTTAAGGAGTCGCACTTCAATGGATGGTCACCATCGTGGCCCCGAAGCCGTACTCGCGGAAGGAAGCGTCCTGGTAGGTGCAAGCCTTGTAGTTGCGCTTCAGTTCCTTGAGGATTTCGTTGCGCAGCACACCCTCGCCCTTGCCATGGATGAACACGATTTTCTGCCCTTTGTTCTTCTGGTTCTCGTCCATCACGCGACGGAATTCCTTCATCTGGCAGTCCAGCATGTCCTTGTTGCTCAACCCGTTGGTATTGTCCAAAAGCTCATGGATGTGGAGGTCGATTTCCAAGATAGCCCCTTTCGGATGTTCCGGCTTGCGGGCGGGCTGCCGGACAGGCCTCTCATCGGCCGATTTCTTCAGCAAGGCTTCCTGCAGTTGCTCCGCATTGACAAATACCGTGCGCACCGGCACGTCATCCTTCACAATGTCATAAAGCAATGCGCTCTCTTCGAAGAAATCCGAAGGCTGGAAGGTGTGCAACTTGTAAAACTTCACCGTGTCCACACGCAACTCCACCTGCACGGCGGGTTTCAGCGGAAACGTCTTGTCCTGCTTATAGGCCAGGCACTGCACACAGACCCGCTCCATCTCGTTCAACGCCTCGCGCCCGAACTCTTCCATGAACAACTTGGTGTTCGGCTCCACCGTGCCTTTGAAACGTACCTTCCATCCAGAACCTTCCGCGCTCATATAGAGGAAGTCCAGGAAATAGTTGCTGTCGTTCACCAAATATGCCTCGAAAGCCGTGGTAGTCATTTCCTTGGGATTCATGGGGACGTAGGCCAACAACACGTTCAGTTTCTCGCCCTCCCTGCGTTCCTGCGGCTTCGGCACAAACGTCACGGGACGGTCGTCCTCGTCTTCCTCATCGGCCACGCGGCGCGCCTGCGCCGGTTTCTCCAACTTAGACTTGTCGTGCGTCCCTGTGTTCACCTTGGCAATGTTATAGTCATCCGTCTCCACCACGACACACTCGCGCACGGGCATCGGGATGTCGAACCCGTCCTCGTCGCGCACCAAAGCGATTTCCTTACTTTGGAAGCCGGAAACGACCCCGCCTCCCACTTCGCTCAAAAACCTTACTTTATCTCCAATCTTCATCATGCAAGCTGTTTTTTCCAAAAGGCAAAGATAATACAAAAAAGTGAGACGAGAAGAGACAGATTCTCTATAAAAAGCCTTACCCATTAAATAATAAACTGCATTTCGGTATGAAAAATAGACTTGTTAATTTTGCCCTGCACTCAATTTGCACTACCTTTGCACTGTAAACCAACGGAGAAAGGAGGCAAAGTATGGCAAGAGCAATTAGAGAAACCCCCGTGTTGCGAGGTAAAAACGCAATACGATTCGAGAAAGCAATGCGTGAGATCAAGCCCTACAGCAAAGAAAAGCGTGAAGCATTGCGCAAGGAATATGAAGAGTTCCGCAGCAAACTGACCTTTAGAGTATAAAGACGGTGGAACTTATTAGAGTAAATACGGAATACAAAATGAAACCGTTCGACTGCGGCGATGCCGACCTGAACGGTTTCTTACTGAATGATGCAAAACGTTTTGCTGAGACCCAAATTGCCAATACGTTTGTCATAGAAGAAGAGGGCAACATCATAGCATATTTCTGTCTATTGAATGACAAGATTTCCAAAGTGGAGGTCACAAACGGCACATGGCGCAAGGTGAAAAAGAAGTTCTCACACGAGAAGCATTTCAGCAGTTATCCCGCCATAAAAATCGGCCGGTTTGCCGTTTCTTTATCGTATAAAGGACAAGGCATTGGTAGTAAAATAATGCTGTTCCTCAAATATATGTTGCGTGATGAGAATGCTTATTCTGCATTTCGTTTTTTAACCGTTGATGCCTATTTGTCTGCCATCCCATTCTACGAAAAAAATGATTTCGACTTCTTGATTCCAGACGATGACAACAAGCACACCCGGCTGATGTATTTTGACATCATACGACTTCAGTAAATCCTTCCATCCCCACGCCCAACCTCATCATAGCCAACGTGCTTTACAAAAGCGAGTTATTGGAAAGCTAGGGTCGCGGCATCAGGCTGATGATAGACGAGTGCCGCAACGCCAACATACCAGACCCGGAATTTCACACGGACGGAAGTTCCGTATGGGTGGTATTCCGCTATGAGTTGAAAACGGCAGGACAAGTACCCGACAAGCACCCGACAAGCACCCGACAAGCATCGTCCGGCTCATTGAAATGATAGGAGAACAAACTTGTTCCTTGAAGGAAATGATGGGAATGATGGAACTGAAAGACAGGGAAAATTTCTTGGGTAATTACCTTAACCCGTCTATGGAAGCCGGATTGGTGGAACCACTCTATCCGAACCAGCCGAAACATCCCAAACAGAAATACAGGCTCACCGAACAAGGAAAAGTCTTGCTGCAAGAGAACGAAAAGACAAAATAAAGAACCGACAACCGCAGGAAAATCCGGAAAACGTCTTTATACTTTTTTATCCCGCAGGGCAAAAAGCTTTGCACAAATATCCCTAACTTTGCAACCCGAAACGTGAACAGACATAAAAATGGAAGAAACCAAACATATCCGCATCAAAGACTTCAGCTACGACTTGCCGGACGAACGCATCGCCAAGTTCCCGCTGCCCGAACGCGACCATTCCAAACTGCTGGTCTATCGCCACGGCACGGTGAGCGAGGATGTCTTCACCTCGCTCCCCGAATACCTGCCGGAAGGTGCGTTGATGGTGTTCAACAACACGAAGGTCATCCAGGCGCGCCTGCATTTCCGCAAGGAAACGGGCGCGCTCATCGAAGTGTTTTGCCTGGAGCCCGTCAGCCCGCACGACTACGCCCTGATGTTCCAGCAAACCGCGCGTTGCAGCTGGCTTTGCCTCGTGGGCAACCTGAAAAAGTGGAAAAACGGCACTTTGTCCCGCCAGGTGGAAGTGGGCGGACGGCTGCTCACGCTGAAAGCCACACGGGGTGAAAACCGCGGGACAAGCCACTTGGTGGAATTCGAATGGGACAGCTGCGACGTGACCTGGGCCGATGTGCTGGAAGCCGTGGGCGAACTGCCCATCCCCCCTTACCTGAACCGCGAGACGCAGGAAAGCGACAAGACCACCTACCAAACCGTATATTCCAAAATCAAAGGCAGCGTGGCAGCCCCGACAGCCGGCCTCCATTTCACCGAACGGGTGCTGGCCGACCTGGACGCGCACGGCATCGACCGCGAGGAAGTGACGCTCCACGTGGGAGCAGGCACGTTCAAGCCCGTAAAAAGCGAGGAAATCGCCGGACACGAGATGCACACGGAATATATCTGCGTACACCGCAGCACCATCGAGAAACTCTTGGCGCATGGCGGCAGGTGCATCGCCGTGGGCACCACTTCGGTGCGCACCTTGGAAAGCCTATATTACATAGGTGTGACGCTCAGCCGGAATCCCGATGCCTCGGAAGAAGAACTCCACGTGCCGCAATGGATGCCCTACGACTATGCCGCACAGACCCGTCCCGCCGGGAGCGCGGACGACGGACGCCCTGAAGCCCTCACCACAATGCAAGCCCTGGAGCAAGTGCGGGCCTACTTGGACCGCCACGACCTTCCCGCCCTGCACACCAGTACGCAAATCATCATCGCCCCGGGCTACGAATACCACATCGTGCGGATGATGGTCACCAACTTCCACCAGCCGCAAAGCACCCTGCTGCTGCTCGTCTCGGCCTTCGTGCACGGCGATTGGCGCACCATCTATGACTACGCCCTCGCCCACGGTTTCCGTTTCCTCAGCTACGGCGACAGTTCCTTGTTAATCCCTTGAAGCCTGAAAAGAATATGATAGCCACACAAAAAGACAACGCAGAAGAGATGTTCCCCCTCGTGGACGAAAACGGGAACATCATCGGAGCCGCCACACGCGGCGAATGCCACGACGGGAGCAAGAAGCTCCATCCGGTGGTGCACCTCCACGTGTTCAACAGCCGGGGCGAACTCTACCTGCAAAAACGTCCGGCATGGAAAGACATCCAACCGGGCAAGTGGGACACCGCCGTCGGCGGCCACGTGGACTTGGGCGAGAGCGTGGAAATGGCACTCCGCCGCGAAGCCGCCGAAGAACTCGGCCTGACGGACATCACCCCGGAACGCCTGCTACACTATGTGTTCGAATCCGCCCGCGAACAGGAACTCGTCTTCCCCCACCGCTGCACCTGCGACAGCGACATCCGCCCCAGCGCGGAGACCGACGGCGGACGCTTTTGGACGATGGGAGAAATCCACGAAAACATGGGGAAAGGCGTCTTCACGCCCAACTTCGAAAGTGAGTTCCGCCGGTTGTTCGAAGACCGTTGACCCCACACCGCCCCCCATCCTCCGGTTTCCCCCTCTTGCCCGGACGAAGTTTCACGTTTTTTAAGACCTTTTCGCGAAACAACAAACGCCTTCCTGCGTAATCTTCGTACCCCGCTCCCCGGCAGAAAAACGCGGGGGGACGGGAAAAGACATCAACCTAATGGAAAAGACAGATTTCGAAACAGCGGCATCCAGTCTGCGAGCCAAGCTCGTGGACATGGCCCGTTTCTATCTGTCCGACCTCCCGGAAGCCGAAGACGTGGCACAGGAGACCATGCTCAAACTGTGGATCCTGCGCGACCGGATCGACCCCAAGCAGGGACTATTCCCGCTGGCCGCGGCCATCGCCCGCAACCTGTGCATCGACCGCCTACGCCGTTTCAAGGCCCGGCCTCAGGAACCACTCGCGGGACATGACGTGCCCGGCGGAATGCAGGACGCACAGACCCGCATGGAAGAAGCCGAAAACGCCGCTTGGATGCATGATGCCCTCCGCCGCATCCCCGACCGCTACCGTGCCGTGCTGCGGATGCGGCAAGTGGAAGGACTGGACACGAGCGAAATAGCCCGCCTCATCGGCACGTCGGAAAATGCCGTCCGCATCCTGCTTTCGCGGGCCAGACAACAAATGATGGAACTATTGAACCAAAGAAAGGACTGACCATGACAGAAAGGAAAGAAGACATCCGCCGCCTGCTTGACCGCTACATGGCAGGAGACACCACACTAGAAGAGGAAGCGCGGCTCGCCGACTATTTCCGCTCACCCGACGCGGACAAGGAATTTGCCGCGTTCCGGGACATGTTCTCCCTTTTCGACCAAGGGAAGCCGTCTTTTTCGGAACAGGAAATGAATGAATGGATAGAGGATGTCCAAAGTCCGAAATCCGCCCCCCATCGGGACAAGAGGCTTCCCGCCGCCACCCCGCTTCGCCGCAGCGCACGTTTCGCCATCGGCCTGGCCACTGCCGTTTCCATCGCCGCCGTCAGCTTCTATCTCGGGACCCGTGCGCCGGAACACCGCGCCTCAACGCAAACACCCGCCCCGCCGGAAATGCAGACCGTGACGCTCACGCAAGTGAAGTGGCACACCGACACGGTTTACATTGAAAAAACCATTGTGATACGCCCGTCCGTAGCCGCCTCCTCCCCGACCAGCGACAGCCTGCGCCACGACCTCGTCACAAGCCCACAAACCGAAATGGCCTTCCGCCATCCGGCAGACAGCATCACGGACAACGCCACGGAAATGCCCCACTTGGTGGACATCCAAGCCGAATTCGACAAACAAAGAAAACGCATGGAGGAGATTACAGAACAATATGAACTCATCAACCCGCCTTATGAAAACATTTATTAAGCACACACTTTGGATGGCAATGCTCCTTCTGGCACTCCCCGGCGAAGGACAAGCCCAAACCTTTTACCGGGAAAATGAAACGGCCATTGACATCTTCCACAAACTGGACGAGCTGTTTCCCAAACGGTTCCTGACCCAACGCTGGATGACCGGAGCACAATATTGGGTGCAACATTGGTATGAAACCCCGTCCGATTACCAGGCACACAAAGCGCAAGTCGCCGCCCTCTTCAATGAACTCGACGAAACGCCCTACTTCCACAAAAACATCGACATGACCGACAGTGCCGGAGTGCAACGGGCCAAATACATCATGTCCTTCCCTTCCGACATACGCGGGCAACAGGACTACCTCACGCTCACGGCCGACAATACGGGAGTGTGGTTCTACTACCAAGCCACCAACCGTTTCGCCAACCTCAAGACCGACGACATACCCGACCAGTCTATCGTGGAAGAGTTGGAACAATTCTTCGAAAGCTATGTCTCGCGAAAGGACGTGCGGAAAGAAGAAATCTCTTTCCAAGGGAGATACAAACGCGTGGTACACAGCCAAGGACGCCCCAACGACCCCACAGTCTTTTCCAAAGGCTTCAAGTATGTCGTGCCGCGTTGCACGGCAAAGGACTACCAACGATTCTACGACTTGTTCCATAAATACCTGAAAAAAGACATTCTCTACGTGGCCAGCAACGACGTGTATTGGGAGTTCGAGGAAGTCGGCATCCGTGTCCGACTGGCCGACGGCCGTCCGCTTTATATGGGTGCCGCGCTCATCGGCGACGAACTCCACCTTGTACGCACGGTAGGAAGCTACAACGGCAACGGAGTGCTTCCCCGTGCCTGGGCTTTGGACGACCCCGTGTGGGACGGTTCCTACATCAGCCGCAAACTGCAAGGGGAAGAACAATGAAATATAGTCAAAGAGAAATGGTTTGCGAATGGCACAACGAAACTTAGTTAGAAGTGACTCCAGATCTTCTTTTTGTGTGTTTTTGGGGAATAATATCCAAGAATGAAAGTTTCAAGCACTTGGAACTGGGTGTTTCAGGCTCTGAAACTTTTAGGCCGTGAGGCGGGGGAGTCCTCTATGCACACCCTGCCCGGACGAGCCGCTTTTCCTTCCTCGACACATGCAGGAAGATTTTTCGCAAACCATTTTTGTCCGGCTATAAAAAGGCATTTCTGCTGAAACAAAAAGCAAGCGGATGCGTATTATGGGCAAAAGCCCCCGCCGGGGGGCACATTAACCCAAAAATACACGACCTGATGAAAACATCCGCATTCCTCCTGCAAACGACAGTTTTGCTGTTACTCTCAGTCTTCCCCTCCCGTATGTCCGCACAAAAAAGCGGCACGATTTACGGCGGCGTGTTCAACTCCGTCACCCGCGAACGCCTCACGGGCGTAAAGGTGGAACTGCGGGATCGGAACCACGCCGTCATCGACTCCATGCGCAACCGCCCCAAGACCCAAATCGCCGACCGCCCGGGCGCGTGGTTCTTCGAACGGGAAGGACGACACTGCCCCGCATGCACCGTGCGTTTCAAGGCCGACGGCTACGAGGTGTTCGAATTGCCCGTAGACTCCTTCAGTTTCCGGCGGCGCGAACTGGCCCGCTTCATCGCCGATGTATATTTGGAAAGGACTATGAAACAAAAGACATTGGGCGAAGTGACGGTCAAGGCCACGAAAGTGAAAGTCTATGCCCGCGGCGACACCATGGTCTATAATGCCGATGCCTTCCAGCTGGCCGAAGGCTCCATGCTCGACGCCCTCATCCGCCAGCTGCCGGGCGTGGAACTGAAGGACGACGGGCGCATCCTCGTGAACGGCCGCTACGTGGAAAACCTGCTGCTCAACGGAGAGGATTTCTTCAAAGGCGACCCGTCCGTGCTGCTGCAAAACCTGCCCTCATATGCGGTGAAGGACGTGAAGGTGTATGACAAAGACGGCCGGCTCAGCGAGTTCATGGGACGGAAGGCCGGCGACGAGGAACTGGTAATGGACGTGCGGTTGAAACGGGAATACAGCGTGGGCTGGCTGGGCAACGCCGAAACCGGCTACGGCACGGAAGAACGCTACCGCGCCCGCTTCTTCGGCCTGCGCTTCACGCCCCACACGCGGGTCTCCGCCTTCGGCAACCTCAACAACATGAACGAAAGCCAGCTGCCGCGCGCCAACGGGACATGGACACCGGCACAACTCACCGGCGGCCTGCGGGCGGACAAACTCTTCGGCATTGACTACATGGTGAACGGGCGCGACGGGAAATACAAGCTCAATGGCAACGCCTCCTACCAGCACTTCGACACCGACGTGCGCACCCGCACGTCGGGCGTGAACTTCCTGCCGGACGGCGACACCTACGAGGAGGACTCCCACGGACAAGCCTTCTGCCAGACCTGGATCCACACCGCCCACGATTTCCAGTTCAACTGGCCGAAAGCCTTCCTGCGCCTGCAACCCTCGTTCCGTTGGGGACAATGGAATGACCGCAACACCTATCTCTCCGGCACGTTCCACACCGACCCGGAGCCCAACTTCGGCCAAAGCCTGCTGGACAGCCTCGCCCATCCCGCCGCCGGCGACCTCTTGCGCCGCATCGCCATCAACCGCTCCCGCAGGGAACAGCACAACCGGGGCGAACGGACCAACGCCGCCCTCCGCCTGAACTCGTCCGTCAAGACCGGACTGGGCGACGACAACCTGAACCTCCATGCCTACATACAGTACCAAGACTACAAGCAACGCTGGTACGAGCATTACCGGCTGGACTATCCCTCCGGAAGCGGAGCCACGGACTTCCGCAACCAATACACCAACGATGACGGCCCGACGCGCAACATGAACTACGACCTCGGCGGCGAATACTGGCTTTGGCTGCCACACAACCTGGCCGTCGTGCCCGGCTACAACTACCATTGGCACGACCACGACAAGCGGTATGAGCTGTACCGGCTGGACCAACTGGCCGACTGGGGGGAAGAAGGCGGACGTCCCCTGGGAATGTTGCCTTCGGAAAGCGAACACCTGGCTCAGACGATGGACCGAGCGAACAGCTACTGGTCACACCTGACCGACCAATCGCACAAGTTCAGCCTGTACGTCAAATGGGAAGGATATGGGAAACGCCACAAGGGCACTTACTGGTATCTCACCCTCGACCTGCCGCTGATGCCCGTGTGGCAGGAACTGGACTACCGCCGCGACCGCATCGACACCACCGTCAGCCGCCGCCACGTGCTCTTCGAGCCGCACTTCATGCTGTGGGGACGGTGGAAGAACCGCTCACGGGGCTTCAGGCTGGAATACCGCAAGCGGCAGTCCTTCCCGGCCATGACCTCGTACATCGACATCCGCACGACGGACGACCCGCTGAACCTCACGCTGAGCAACACGGGACTGAAGAACACCCACCGGCATGAGTTGTCTTTCTATTTCTACCGGAACGACAACCCGAAGAACCGCCACTTCAACACCTATTGGAGCTACTCGGTCACACAAAATGCCGTGGCACAAGGATACATTTATAATAAGGAGACCGGTGTGCGCACCTACCGCCCGGAGAACGTGAACGGGAACTATGACGTGGGCGGCAACCTGCACTACGACATGCAGTTCCATCGGCACAAACCTCTCGACATGACAGCCGATGCCTGGTCACGCCTGTACCATTCCGTGGACCTTATCGGGGTCACGGAAGGAACCGCCCCGCAACGCAGCACCGTGCAGAACGTCAACAGCGGCGGCAAACTCAGCTTCAACTACACGTTCCCACGAAACGTCAAGGTGGGGGCGAAAGCCGCCTGCACCTGGAATCACCTGACCAGCCGCCGCGAGGACTTCGTCCCCATCAACGCCTTCGACTTCAACTACGGCCTGACCGCCCAGGCCGGGCTTCCATGGAACCTCCAGTTCAACACCGACCTGACGCTCTACAGCCGCCGGGGCTACGAGGCACAAGGCATGAACACGGACGACGTGGTGTGGAACGCCACCCTCTCCAAACGTTTCCTCAAGAACCGGCTCATCCTGTCCGTGGACGGATTCGACATCCTTGGACAACTCTCCGCCACCACCCAGACCCTCAACGGACAAGGGCGCACGGAGACTTGGCGCAACGTGCTCCCCAGCTATGCCATGCTGCGCCTCGCCTACCGGCTCGACATCAAGCCGGCCAAACGCCCGGGAGGATAAAAGATTGCCATGGCAAAAAATGACAGAAAAAGCCGGATTTCTTTTTCCATCCGGCTGTTTCTCCGTATATTTGTACGCAATATTAACCTATATTTATACCAAGCAATGATGAAGATTTCCAAATGGATGATGGCCGGATGCGCGGCCCTCGCCCTCTCCGCCCCGCTACACGCACAAGCAAACGTTGCCGAATCAGACAGTTGCTACCTCTTTGCCTTTTTCTCCAACAACTCGCCCTACGGGGAGCAAATCCGCTACGCCTTGAGCGACGACGGTTTCAATTACACCTCGCTCAATGAAGGGCGGCCCGTGGTGGCATCTGACACCATCGCCCTGAAAAAGAGCATCCGCGACCCGTACATCACACGGGGACGCGACGGCAAGACCTTCTATATGGTCATGACGGACATGCGCTCGGACGAGGGATGGCAGAGCAACGACGGCCTCATCCTGATGAAGAGCGACGACCTCATCCACTGGCAACACACGGCCATCGACTTCCCCACCCGGTTTCCCGACCTGCCGGGATTCGACCGCAGGAACCTGCATGCCGTGTGGGCCCCGCAAATCATTTGGGACGACGAAGCGGGGAAATACATGATTTACTATTCTATCGGGCGGCACGATTGGGAATATCCCACGGAAGACCCGAACTTCAAGCAGCCTTACTTCAAGCTGTTCTACTCTTATGTTAATGAAGACTTCACCGACACCACCACTCCGAAGCTGCTCTTCGACTTCGGCACGGCGGCCATCGACGGCGACATCGTGCGCAACCCGAAGACGGGGGAATACGTGCTGTTCTTCAAAGACGAAGGGCGCTCGGTCATGAACAAGGGTTTCCGCACACGACAAGGCGTGATGCGCGCCACCAGCCAGCGGCTGACCGGCCCGTACGCCATCGAATGGCGGCACCTGCAAAAGGAGGGACAATACCCCGTGGAAGGCTCCAGCGTGTTCCCGCTCATCGGGTCGGACGAATACGTGCTGATGTACGACTGCTACGCGCAGGGCTTCTACCAGTTCTGCAAGAGCAATGACCTGAAGAACTTCACGTTCGTGCAGAACACCAAGACACACGGCGACTTCACGCCCCGCCACGGCTCGGTGATGCACATCTCGGCAGCGGAGCGCGAAAGGCTGGAAGCCTGGTCGGCCCTCAGCATCGCCGTGAACGACCTGCGCACACGACCCGTGCCGACCCTGACGCTGAAACAGCTGGCACAACGGCCGGCGTTGCTGGAAGAAGCCCAAAAGGTGCTCGACACAACGGCCGACACCAAGACGCTGCAGGACATGGCCAAGAAAATCAAAAAGTTCAAGTAAAAAAAGCCCGAAGACACACAGAATACCAAACAGTGCCTTCGGGCTTTCCTTTTCTGGTTCAAGCACCGGGTGGCAAGACGAATCGCCCTGCAGGCGACCAGCTGTCCAGCCAACGGAGCACGGGTACGCCGTCCGCGCCAAACACGATTGGCAACCACACGTAGCGCGAATCCTGCAGGCTTTCCGGATTCCAACGGTCGGCCATGAAGATGAAACCATCCTCCACGCCCTCCACCTTTAAAACATAAGTGCCTTGCGAATGGAAAGACTTCTCCGCACCTTCGCCCGCGAAGGGAGACGGCAGTTGTTCCCACGGCCCCCACACGGACGAAGCCCTAAACATGCGGGCCTCGTTGGGTGCCCATCCGGTGCAGCCGCTCGTAATCATCCAATACGCCCCGTCGCGTTTGAATATCGTGGGAGCCTCATTCTGCCCGCCCGGCGCGACGCGGACGAAGCGTCCCGTGTAGTCCAGGTAGTCGTCCGTCAGTTCGGCGATGTTCAGCGTCAGGTTCTCCTCGGCCGAAAAGATGTGGTAAGCCTTGCCGTCATCGTCCACGAACACCGTCATGTCGCGGCTCATCTGCCCGCCGGGCACATCGCGCGCCAGCAAAAGCCCGTCGGCCACGGCCTTACGCCATTCCGGTGTCCACCACTCCGTGTAGTCCGACTCCTTCAACCGTTTCGCCCGCCGGATGTCACGGCGCGAAAAATCAGACGGCCATTTCCCCGCGTTCGGCCGCAACGAACGGATAAAGCGGAAAGGCCCCACGGGACTGTCCGCTTCGGCAAACCCCACGCGGGCGGCGGCATAACCCTGCCCTTTCAGTTCCAAATGAAACAACATGACGAACTTGCACGTCCGGGCGTTGTAAACCACCTTGGGCCGTTCCATGATACAGCCCCGCTCTATCGGACTTCCCTGCCTCCCCGAAACGGCCAACGCCACCCCTTCGTCCGTCCAATGCACCAAATCGGAAGAAGAATAGACCCCCACGCCCACTTCCGTCGTAAAGCCACGCGCAGGACGGTTCTCCCCATACCAATAATAACGCCCTTCGTGCCACAAGACACCGCCGCCGTGCGCGTTAATCACCCGGCCTTCCGCGTCGTGCCACACTTTTCCCGGCTCGATGCACTCCTGCCCCCGGACACCGCACAAAACACAAAAGTCGACGGCCAGCCACAACATTAAACCACGTTTCCATTCCATTGTTTCTTCTCCTCGAAATTAGATTTACGGACACAAAAATAGACATAAAACATCAAACTGCCAAAAGCCGGACTGCCTCACGGCACCCCGGCTTCCTCACTTAAATAACCAACAAATAGAGGACCGCGATCCTACCGTATGAAAAGCAGTTCGCGATACTTAGGCAATGTCCACATCTGGTCGTCCACAATCAGCTCCAGCTTATCGATGTGGTAACGGATTTGTTCCAACATCGGAGCAATCGTGTCATGGTAAGCCACAGCCTTCGCCCGCTCGCCTTCAATCTTATTGGCCACCTTGCGCGCATCCACCATGGCATCCACGTGTTCCTTGATGTAGGCCGTGCGTTCGGCGATTTCGCGGATGATGGCGATGTTCTCAGCCGACAGCTTGGCTGCTTCTTCCTCGCTGAACAAGCCTTTCATTTTATATACGTTGTCAATCAGCTTGCTTTGGTATTCTACCGCCACCGGCACGATGTGGTTCATGGCCAGGTCGCCCAACACACGGGCTTCGATTTGGATTTTCTTGGTGTAGGTCTCCCACTTCACCTCGTTGCGGGCTTCCAGTTCCACCTTGGTCATCACACCCGTCTTTTCAAACATGGCAATGCTGCCCAGCGTGAGGTAGTTGTCAAAGATTACCGGACAACTCGTCTCGCAGTCCAGCCCGCGGCGGGCAGCCTCGGCCTTCCATTCGTCGCTGTAGCCGTTGCCGTCAAAGCGGATGGGCTTGCAAATCTTGATGTATTTGCGGATGACCTGGATGAGCGCGGCCTCCTTGGCCTCGCCCTTGGCCATCAACGCGTCCACCTCGCCCTTGAACAGTTCCAACTGCTCTGCCAACGCGGCGTTCAGCGCAATCATGGCACTGGCGCAGTTGGCCTCCGACCCCACGGCGCGGAACTCGAAACGGTTGCCCGTGAAAGCGAAAGGCGACGTGCGGTTGCGGTCGGTGTTGTCAATGAGCAGCTCAGGAATCTGCGGGATGTCCAGCTTCATGCCGTGCTTGCCGCCTAAAGCCACCAAGTCTTCGTCCGAACTTTCCTCCAGATGGTCGAGCACCCGGCTCAGCTGTTCGCCCAGGAAGGAAGAGATGATGGCGGGAGGTGCCTCGTTGGCTCCCAGCCTGTGGGCATTGGTCGCGCTCATGATGGAAGCCTTCAGCAATCCGTTATGACGGTAAACGGCCATCAGCGTGTTCACGATGAACGTGATGAAACGCAGGTTCTCTTCCGCTGTCTTGCCCGGTGCCATCAACAGCACACCGGTGTCCGTGCCCAACGACCAGTTGTTGTGCTTGCCCGAACCGTTCACGCCCTTGAACGGTTTCTCGTGGAGCAACACGCGGAAACCGTGCGTCCGGGCCACCTTGCGCATGAGCGACATGATGAGCATGTTGTGGTCCACGGCCAGGTTGCACTCCTCAAAGATGGGTGCAAGTTCAAACTGGTTGGGCGCGACCTCGTTGTGGCGCGTCTTCACGGGGATGCCCAGTTCCAAGGCCTGGATTTCCAAGTCTTTCATGAAAGCGGCCACGCGGGTCGGTATGGCGCCGAAGTAATGGTCTTCCAGCTGCTGGTTCTTCGAAGCCTCATGCCCCATCAGGGTACGCCCGGTGAGCAACAGGTCGGGACGGGCGGCGTACAAGCCTTCGTCCACCAGGAAATATTCCTGCTCCCAGCCCAAGTAGGCATAAACCTTCTTCACCGACGGGTCGAAGTAACGGCAAACCTCCGTGGCCGCCTTGTCCACTGCGCGCAACGCTTTCAGCAACGGCGCCTTGTAGTCGAGCGACTCCCCGGTGTAAGCGATGAAAATCGTGGGAATGCACAAGGTGTCGTCCACCACGAACACCGGCGACGAAGGATCCCACGCACTGTAGCCGCGCGCCTCGAAGGTGTTGCGGATGCCTCCGTTGGGGAACGACGAGGCATCCGGCTCCTGCTGCACGAGCAGCTTGCCCGAGAACTCTTCCAGCATGCCGCCCTTCCCGTCGTGTTCCACGAACGCGTCGTGCTTCTCCGCCGTGCCTTCGGTCAGCGGCTGGAACCAGTGCGTGTAATGTGTCACGCCCAGTTCCATCGCCCACCGCTTCATGCCGGCAGCCACGTCATTGGCGATACTGCGGTCCAATGCCGCCCCGTTGTCCATCGCATCGACGAGCTTGTCATACACCTTCTTGGGCAGATACTTGAACATCTTTTCCCTGTTGAACACGTACTTCCCGAAATATTCGCTTGGCCGTTCCGCCGGCACTTCCACTTCTTTCGCCTTGGCGTGGAAAGCATTTTCCACAACCCTGAATCTCAAATCTGACATAATTACCTATTCTATTTATAAGTTATTTGATAAAGTTACTATTCCTTCTTTTATAAGTCATAGGCCGACTCACCGTGCTCATACACATCAAGCCCTTCTTCTTCCACACGTTTGTCCACACGGATGCCCGCCAGTTTGTCCACGACCTTGAACAGGACGAACGTCATCACCGCGCTGAACACGATGGAAATCAACGTGGCTGCGACTTGAATCCACAGCTGGTGCCAGTCGCCGTAAAGCGCGCCTTGCACTCCGCCTTCGCCCGTAATGGCCTGGGTGGCAAACACGCCGGTCAGGACAGACCCGATGATTCCCCCGATGCCATGTACACCGAAAGCGTCCAACGCATCATCATAGCCGAACTTAGGCTTCACCACGGCCACCATCGCAAAGCAAATCAGCGAAGTAAGCAACCCGATGCACACCGCTCCAAGGAGGTCCACCGTGCCGGCCGCAGGCGTAATGGCCACCAATCCGGCCACAGCCCCGGTGCAGGCACCCACCGTGGTAGGCTTCTTGTTCACAATCCAATCCACGGCCATCCACGTGAGCGCGGCCACACAAGTGGCGATGTGGGTCACCAGGAAAGCGTTGGCCGCCAACCCGTCGGCTGCCAAGCCGCTGCCGGCGTTGAAACCAAACCATCCCAGCCACAGGAATGCCGTGCCCATGAACACGAAAGGAATGTTGTGGGGCGTGACGGGATGTCCCACGCGGTAATCCTTGCGCCGCCCCACCATGAGGGCCATGACAAGAGCCGAAATGCCCGCGTTGATGTGCACCACCGTGCCCCCGGCGAAATCAATTGCCCCCATCTCCATCAGGAAGCCGCCGCCCCACACCCAATGGGCCATGGGCATATAGACCAATACGCTCCAAAGCACCGTGAACAGCAGGAAGCCCGAGAACTTCACCCGCTCGGCAAACGCCCCCAAGATGAGCGCGGGAGTAATGACCGCAAACATGCACTGGAACATGACGAACAGCAACTCCGGGATTCCTCCGGTGGTCAGCGTGTCCAAGCCGATGCCGCGCAGCATCACCTTGTCAAAACCGCCGATGCCATATTTGAACACACCGCCCTCAAGCCCTGAACCGAAAGCGAAACTATAACCAAAAGCCACCCACAACACGCTAATCACGGCCACGATGGCCAAACTCTGCATAATGAGGCTCAGCATGTTCTTCTGGCGCACCAACCCGCCATAGAACAGCGCAATGCCCGGAATCGTCATCAAAAGAACCAACAACGTGGCCACAATGATCCAGGCCGTGTTGCCCGAATCAAATATCAAACTTGCATCCATAATCTTCTTCTTTTAAACGTTTTACTTACCTTTCCCTCAAATCTTCATTTCTCTTGCTCCGCGTTGTAGAGCGCGATGTCGCCGCGCTCCCCCGTGCGGATGCGGATGGAGTCGTCCACGGGAATCACAAAAATGCGTCCGTCGCCGATTTCGCCCGTCCGCGCGGCCTGCATCACGGCCTGGATGGTTTTCTCCACGTTCTTGTCGCGCACCACGATGGAGAGCATGACGCGCTCAATGGAACTTGTGTCGTAGGCCACGCCGCGGTATATCCGCGCCTCGCGCATCTTGCCCACGCCCCGCACCTCGTAGTACGAGAACCACTCGATGTCCGCCGCCAGCAAAGCTTCCTTCACGTCCTCGAACCGCGTCCGGCGGATTACTGCTTCAATCTTTTTCATAACTATACCTCCCTTTTATTGTGCATTACTTACGCTAAGATTCACCCCCACGGTGAAAAAGGCATTCTCCGTGGCCGGATTCCATATCGCCTTGGCAAACAACGGCAACGAGAAACGTTCGGAAATCCGGATGGCCTTCTCTGCCTGCAGGCTCACCTCGGACACGGCAAACCCGTTCGACCCACCATTGTAGAACGATGTTTCCCAAGGGGTTGCCCCTACCGTGGCCGCCCAGTCCAACCCGCCGAGCCGGAAAGGAGCCGACAGGCTGACAAATGACGAATACGCCCGCTTGCCATCGGCCTTGCGCCCGTCGTTCCCGCCGATATTGGTAAACCAGTTCACGGCCAGGAAGCCGAAGTCATATCCCACCTGCGCTTCGAACACATGCAGGGTGGAATTGCTGCCAAAGTGGAAGTAATCGCCCGAAATGTCAGCTCCCGTCTTGAAATTCGAGCCTTTGCTGAAGCTATAGTCCGTCACCGACACGCTGAAACCTTTCACCGCATAGCCCAACGTCAGGTCGAACTCCTTGGCGTATTCGCTATCCCAGCTGGCCGAGCCCCATGCCGTGAGCGAAAGCCCCTTCCATGACACCGAAGCCGAAGGCTGGATGCTGGCATTCCCCAATTCCTGACCGCGCCATACGTAGCCGCTCACCAAGTCCGCGCCAACCGACGCTTCAACCTTGTCCTGTGCCGCCGCCCCTACGGGAAGCATGGCTGCCACCGCAAGTCCGGCGGCCATTTTCTGAAACATTGTTTTCATCTTTTTCCCTCTCCTTTTTTCATTAAACCTTATCTTTGCCAGGCATCGCGCGCAAATGCCTTTTTGCTATATTATATGTATTATATCACATCATTTGTCTTTTGTTTGATGCAAAGTTAGTACATTTTGAAATCAAGATTCAATTTTTAGTTACGTTTATTCAAAATAAAAAATCAAAGCTTCCTGTTTGGAATGACTGTCCTGCGGAAGTGTGGCAATTTGTAACGAAACACAAGAATATATAAACAAAATAAAACAACGGCTGCTCACGGCGAAACAAAACCGGAGATAAAAACGACCGGTTCTTCAATCAATACCTTTTACCGCCTCGGCAGGAAAAACCATTCCATATACAGGAAACCTCGCCGCCGCCGCACAAAAAGCCTCTCGGGAAAGCGGCCTGTACGCGGAAAACCGACATACGGGCTCTATTGCGGGGTACAAAAACCGGATGCCAAGGAGAGATAAACTTGCTTTTGTGCGAGAAAAAAGTATAGCCTGCGCCTTAAAACCTATAAACGGCCGTGGCGTCTGTGTAAACGCTACTGGCGATTAAAGAATCTGTGGGAGAAAAAAAGTTTTCCGGCCAAGCATCCGTGTTTTTTTAGAGAGGAAGTCTGTATTTATTGCAAATATTCACGATTCGTTGTGACCCAATGCGCTGCTTCCCATCGCTTGTCCGTCCGCAGGAAAACTCCTCCGCCTTGTAGGGGAGGCGGTCCGAAGGGCCGGAGGGGTTTCCCATGCACATGAATAACTTTTTCCGACCCGTTTATGTTGTCCGTGGATGCGTTCAAGGGTGTTCCCGTGGGCGTGAGACCCCCTCCGCCCCTTCGGGGCTCGTCCCCCTGCGAGGCGGGACAGTTTTGGCATCTGCATGACAACAAAACGGCCATTATGGCCGCCGCATGGAGCACTGAAGGGGCGTTATGCCTCCACTTTACAAAAATCCCCCGCAGGACGGCAGTAGTAACTGCCCCTGCGGGGGAATAAATCCGATTATGAACGGACGCGAGCCGACGGAACGAATCAGAAATAGAAGCCCAAGCCGAGCTTCAGCCCCACCTTGCTACCATTCGAAAAATCGTTCAAGCTCATGTGGTAATACACGGCCGGCTCTATCGTAATGAAATGGTTGATGAAAAAAGCATAACCTACTTCCGGACACAGTTGCACGTTGTTGATGTTCTTGGTGGCATGCTCATACTGCAAGCCCAAGCCCATGTAAACACCGTTTTGCGTGAAGTAGTAACGCCCCCCGGCACCAAGCTGGAAATGATCCGTGTAACGGGTGTGGTCGTATCCTATGCGGCCATAGAGCATCCATGCCTTTTCCACAAAATAACCGCCCGTGAACTCAAACCCGAAATTCACTTTCTCGTTCGAACTGTAGGAAAGTCCAAGGTTCGTGGCCGAAGCCGACACGTACTTGGTCTTTTTCTCAAACTGCGCATTCGCACTTACCGCCGCCAACAACAGCAGCATAGAAAGCATGATTTTCTTCATCTTATTCATATATAATGTATATCCAGATTAAAACTTCGGGACATTTTCAGTCTTTCTTTTCCATATCACCCCGTTTCCGCCGCCCGGCCACATTTTCCTTGCGGCGGTAAAGATACCACAACGCCCCGAGCACGACGATGTTCAGGCATATCGTAAAGGCCATCTGCCCCGCAGGCATGTCCGTGCGTGGCAGGAAATAAGCATACGCCACCAAGGTGTAAAGCACGAAGCCCAGCAGAATCATCGTGGACTTGCGCATCCGTTTCCGTCCGTTCATGCCTCCAGCCTCTTAAATTGCACACGCCACCTGACGAACAAGCCCAAAAGGACTGCGGCCACCACGACTCCCGCCACGCAGCTCGGCGCGTGGGGCAGCCTGAAGCCTTCGGGCGCCACCAAGATGTAGCTCGTGCAGACCGCCGTCATGAACAGGGCCGGGAAGAGAGCGACATAGAAGTTTTTCCCTTTGCGCGCCAGCCACACCGTGACCGCCCAAAGCGTAAAGATAGACAAAGTTTGATTAAACCACGCAAAATAACGCCACAAAATGTCGAAGTTGATATTCATTAACACTGCGGCAATCACAAAAAGCGGCAAAGACACCGCCAGGCGGCGCCACACGGTAGTCTGTTTATAATGCAGGAAATCGGCCGTAATCAGGCGCGCGCTGCGGAAAGCCGTGTCGCCCGACGTGACGGGGGCGGCCACCACGCCCAGGATGGCCAGCACCGCGCCGAACGCCCCCATCCAGTCATGACAAATGGCATTCACCACAATGGCCGGGTTGGAGTTGCCGTCCGGAGACATCAGTTTGACCAGCCCTTCGTAGCTCCCCGCAAACTTGATGGCCGCAGCCGCCCAAATCAAAGCCACCACACCCTCGGTGATCATCGCGCCGTAGAACACCCTGCGCCCCAGCTTCTCGTTCTTCATGCAACGCGCCATCATCGGGCTTTGCGTGGCATGGAAACCGCTGATGGCCCCGCAGGCTATCGTGATGAAGAGCATCGGGAAGATGGAAAGCTCCTTGTTCGGATGATGGTTCTCAAAAGCCGACGTGATTTCGGGCATCCAACCGTCGTGCGTGAAGATGCCCCACAGCACCCCGACGGCCATGAACAGCAACGCGAAACCGAAAACAGGATAAATGCGCCCGATGAGCGCATCGATGGGCAGCAGCGTGGCCAAAATATAGTAAACGAATATCACGATGCTCCAGAACATCGTGCTCCCCCACACGCCCCATCCCTCGGTGAGGGAGGCCAACAAGCCAGCCGGCGTGGTGACAAACACCGCACCCACCAGCACCATAAGCACCAACGAGAACACGCGCATCACAAGACGGATGCTGCGCCCCAATTCATCGCCCACCACTTCGGGCAGGCTGGCCCCGTTCTTGCGCAAGGAAATCATCCCCGACAAGTAATCGTGCACCGCACCGCCAAAAATGCAGCCGAACACAATCCACAAATAAGCGGAGGGGCCGTAGAGGATGCCAAGGATGGCGCCGAAGATGGGGCCTGTCCCCGCGATATTGAGGAACTGGATAAGAAAGACTTTCCACGTGGGCATCGGCGTGTAGTCCACACCGTCCGCCATCGTGTAGCACGGTGTTTTCCGGGAAGAATCGGCACCGAAGATTTTCTCCACAACGGCACCATATATGACATATCCCAACACCAACAACAGTAAAGCGATACAAAATGTAACCATGTCAATGATTTTATTAAAAACACGCAAAAATACGAAATTACCCCGTAAAACCGGGCATTTGCTCCCGAAACTTTCATTTTATGCCCCGAAAAGCTTAACTTTGCAAACCTATAAACCACGCGAACATGACGAAAAGACAGATTCTCCTGTGGTTGTGCCTCCTCCTGTTCCTGTGGCCACAGCAAACGGAAGCGCAAACAGACTGTTACACGCCCACATCCCCGAAACGGGAAACCAGGGCCGTGTGGCTCACCACCTACGCCAGCCTGGACTGGCCGAAAGCCAAAGCCACCGGCCCGGACGGGGCAGAAGCCCAAAAAGCTGAACTGAGGCGCATACTCGACCGCCTGCAGGAAGCCCGCCTGAACACGGTGCTGCTGCAGACCCGTGTGCGCGGCAGCGTCATCTACCCCTCGGCCATCGAACCTTGGGACGCTTGCCTGACCGGCACCGCAGGACGTTCGCCGGGCTATGACCCGTTGGCTTTTGCCATCGAAGAATGCCACAAACGGGGCATGGAACTGCATGCCTGGCTCGTGGCCATCCCTTGTTTCAAAACCGCCACGGCCAAACGGATGGGCGCGAAGTCCGTGCTGAAGACCCATCCTGAACTGTGTGTGCGCCATGGCGACAGCTGGTACCTGGACCCCGGCCAACCGGGAACGGCCGCCTACCTGGCCTCCATCTGCCGGGAAATCACGGAGGGCTACGACGTGGACGGCATCCACCTCGACTACATCCGCTACCCGGAACAGGCGACAAGTTTCAACGACCGCGCCTCATACCGCAAATACGGCAAGAAAATGCCGAAAGCCGACTGGCGGCGGGACAACGTCACCCGTTGCGTGCGGGAAATTTACCGCGCCGTCAAAGCCGTCAAACCGTGGGTGAAAGTCAGTTCCTCGCCCATCGGCAAGTTCAACGACCTTGCCCGTTATCCATCTTACAACTGGAATGCCTATTCCGCCGTTTACCAAGACGCGCAAGGCTGGCTGCGCGAAGGCATCCAGGACATGCTCTTCCCGATGATGTATTTCCGCGACAACCATTTCTACCCCTTCGCCATCGACTGGAAGGAAAACGACTGCGGCCGCCCCGTGGTGCCGGGACTGGGCATCTATTTCCTCAGCCCGCAGGAAAAGGACTGGCCGCTGCGGGACATCACCCGCGAGCTCTTTTTCATCCGTTCCCTGGGTCTCGGAGGCCAGGCTTACTTCCGCTATGCCCATCTTGACGGCAACCACAAGGGACTTCTCGACTTCCTGAAAGAAGACTTTTACCCCAACCCGGCACTGCCCGCGAAATGCCCGGCCACGGACAGCATCGCCCCGTCCGCCCCGGAAGACCTGCACGAAAGCCGCGCCGCGCAAGGATATGCGCTCCGTTGGCAGGCCGCCACCGACAACACCTGCGGACACGACGTGAGATACAACGTCTATGCCTCGCAGACCCATCCCGTGGACATCAGCTCAGCCGACAACCTGGTGGCAACCGGCCTGGATTCCTGCAGCTTCCCTATCGACGGCGTGTTCTGCGCCCTCCATGGGGTGCATTTCGCCGTAACGGCCATCGACCGCTTTGGCAACGAAAGCGAGGCCGTCCGCTACTCCGCCGGGACGTTCTCCCTCCCGGGGACGCCCCGCGGCTTCTTGCCCCACGACTCGTCCACGCTGGCCATCCCCGAACAGGACAGCCCCTTCGTGGTCTTCGTGGACATGTACGGACGCATCGTCGGCACGGCACCTTATAGCCGCCGCATAGACATTTCCCTCCTGCCCAAAGGAATATACCAAATCAGGACGCTAGGCAAGAAGGGACGCTCCGCCGGCATCGGATATTTCATCAAATAAAAAAACACGTCTGCCATGAAAACAATCAGGCTCACCACTTGCGACGACTCCTTCCAGGCACACCTCATCCAAGGCGCGCTGGAAAACGAAGGCATCCCCTCGCTGCTCCACAACGACAACACGTCCAATATCCTGCGGGGACTTACCCCCGTCATCTCGGGCGTGGACATCCTCGTTTATGCAGATGACTACGACAAAGCCATGGACATCCTCCGGCGCAACCAAATGGTGCCGGAAGATTTGAAATACTGCCCCCATTGCCATTCACCGCACATCAGGCTCGTGCGGAAGAAGGGGCACGGAACGAGGGCTTTCTTCGCCGCCCTGTTCAGCATCCTGGCCGTGGCCCCTCCGGGCACGGCGCATTGGGAATACGTTTGCCGGGACTGCGGCACACGTTTCGAAAAACCCGTGGCACGAGGAAAGGAGCACGGGGAGTGAACATCCGCGAATGCCCGCGCACCACTTATCAAAAGGCATGGAAACAGGACGTATTTGGAAAGTAAAGCTGAAAGCTTACGGCTGGTTCTACCGCGGCACGGCCCGCCGCAGCCTGGCCGTCGCGTTGCCGCTGGCCGCATTCACCACCCTTGGGAGCGAAGATTACCTGCGCGACCTGCTCCGCCTCGCCGCACAATGTTACCCCACCATCGGGCTGGCTGCCGATGCCGGATTCCGCCTGCTCTTGCGCCGGGAAGAATTCTATTTCTACCACAACGCCACGTGTGGCACGATAGAGCTTTATGCCACCTCTTTCCTTCTCTCGCTGCTATGTTCCACGCCGTTCCTCCTTCTTTCCGAATATCTATGAGCATCTGTCTTGAGGCCGACAGCATCCTGAAATGCTACGGCGAACGCACCATCCTTTCCGACATTTACCTCCGTTGCAAGCCGGGCGACATCGCAGCCCTGTGGGGAAGGAACGGGAGCGGGAAGTCCACGTTACTCGAAATCATATTCGGCACCTTGAAAGCGGAACATGCCTTCGTGCGCGTGGGCGGCCGCGTCGTGAACGGACAAGCCTACCGCACGGGGCTGGTAGCCTTCCTCCCCCAATTCCATTTCCTGCCCGGCAACCTGCGGGTGGCACAGTTGCTGCACCGCACAGGACTCCCAAACCTTCCCGAAGCATTCGGCGACATGCCCGTCCCCCCGCTCCGCGAACGGCTGAAAAACTTGTCGGGCGGCCAACTGCGCCTGCTCGAAATCCTATACGTGACCAGCCTTCCCGCACCCTTCCTCCTCCTCGACGAACCATTTACGGGACTGTCGCCCGTGGCCGCAGACACCATCGCCCGCCACCTCCAGGCCGTTTCCCGCCAAAAAGGCATCCTCATCGCCGACCACGACTACCGCACCTTGCAACGGATTGCCACACGCCACCTCCTGTTGGCCGACGGCTACCTGCGCCCGCTCACCTCGCCGGATGAGTTGCGGGGATGCTACTTGCCGTGAAAGAATCATAGTGAATCGATGAATCTAGGAGCAGTAGAAATTTAGTGGGGGACGGTTTCATGCTTCCCCGCTGGTACGCTGCGACTTTCCGAATCCGGCGCAACCCGAGCAGCGGATTTCCGAATCCTTGGGGCTCGCAAGGGCTTACACGTGGGAAACATTGGTTCATGCAAGAATGGGAAAACTTTTTTCGAATTGAAAATCCTGATACCCAATTGTACGGAATTTCAGATTCCACGCGGCAAGAGTTTTGGAACAAGTTCAAGAATCCCTTTTTAACATCTACCCGTAATGAGATATTTATATTGTTGAAGAATTACCGTATATTCTATTAATCCACATTGCAAAAAGTTTATCAGTCACAGAAAAGAACTTGTTGTCTTCGGTAATAAGGTCTTTCTCCAGAAGTTTTTTGGTAGCAGATTGCACGGAACTTGCAGAAGTGAGGCTGTGGCGTTTAATAAACTCCGAAGATGTAATACGTTCAGCTTCTCCATCCTTGGCTATAGCATACAAAAGTGTTTTCTGTTTTTCGGGTATATTGGATAATATTTCGCGGAAAATCGTGTCATTTGATGCTATCATTTCATCAATGGCACCACGTATTGTCCCTATTGTGCATTCAGTTCCTTCCGAAGTATCGGCAAACGCCTCATTGAATGTCTTTTGGATGTAATATGTATGTCCCTTAAACAAATTATAAACTTTCTCAACATTTTCTGCATCAATGCCTCTTTGACATTTTTGGAAATGGCTTACGATGAATGGGATATATATTTCAGGGGGAATGGCTTTTAGTTCCAACATATCTGCACTATGATAAAATGGTCTAGCTGCCGATGAGAATATCTCCTGCATCATATGCCTTTCGCTCCCTGCAAATATGAAGTTGCTATTCTCCTGTTTCTGAATATAAGCACGTAGCAAAGCTTCAATGTTTTTTTCCGGATATTTAGCAATCTGTTGAAATTCGTCAATGGCAACGATACAACGCTTGTCCGCATGACTAAGGTACTGAAATATTTCATCCAATGTATATTCCGGTCGTTCTATGTCGCCCAGTTCCAGATTAAAAGTCGGCAAATTAGACACAGGATCGAAACCAAATTTCCCGCTGATGGACTTTAAAGTTTGTATGAAAAGCCTTGCCATCTTTCGGCTGCGTGGAAGGAGCGTTTCATAGATTTCCTTTCCTAACAAGTAGGAAAGTTCCCGCAAACTTGATGTATGTAAGATGTCTATAAAAAAAGTATAATACGCGCCCCTTATTTCCGGCTTGTCGTAGCAAAACTGTATCAAACCGGTTTTTCCCATTCTGCGAGGGGATATGATAACCAGGTTATTACCATTAGTGATGGATTTAATGAGCCTTGCAGACTCTGCTACTCTATCACAAAAATACTCAGGAGTTATTTTACCGGTTACTATGAATGGATTTGTTTTCATCGCCATACATGAACATTTTATGCAAAAGTAATTATTATATTCGGATTATGCAAACAAAATAATTGGATGTCGTTTCATTTGCATATCACCTCAAATCCGCAATACTTTAGCCTGATAAAATATTTAATTTGCAAGACCTGTAGAGACGCAACAGGCATCCACCCATTGAAGGGGGCTGCCGCAAAGTTTCCTTGCCGCAGCCCCCTTCATTGAATCAGGAAATCATAACTTCCAAACATCCCTGTCCAAGCTCTGAAGCTCCCCTTCAAACGGCTTGTCATCGGGATCCACGCTTCCGCCTTCGCCAGGCCGCAAAGAACCACACAACATCATGTCCGTTTCCATCTGTGCCACCGACACTTCCGGGACTTTATACTGCTTTTTCATTTTCATTTTACAATTACTTTTTGTTTACCTATTATATATATACCTTTCGACAGCCCTTCGCAGGCCTCAGAACGTGCCACCTGGCGACGGACACAAACACCATCCAACGTGTAAACATCCACCCGCAAAGACGGCGTATCCTTCGCTTCGCTTATCCCCGTTTCTTCGCCCCAGTCAATATGCATACGCAAGGCATTCGCATTCGCCACTTCAGACAAATCAAAAAACGCCTTGAAACCACGGATCGTGGCCGACTCGCCAGCCAAAGCGATGCGGGCATCGGGGGTCACCCCATAATATCCCGTGGCAGAAACGTAACCATCGTAATTCCCCAAGAAACGGGCACCGCCATCGGCCACTTCCGGAACAGACGACATGGGCGAAAGGCTCACATCCGGAAACACAAGCTCACCGGCATCGGCCTTTTCCGCCACATACAACAAATAAGGGGTATTGGCTTCGCCGTCGCCCGCAGGGGAGAAACAAAGCAAGCCGTCCCGCAACCCGTCAAACCGATACAAACCGGCACCATCGCCAAAGGTTTCCGTCACGGCCTGTCCCGAGAGGGCAAAAGGCAGGCACAGCGTGTTCCAATCGGCCGTGAACGGATTGCGGCGGTAAGTCACATTCCCGGCTTCCACGGCACGGGAAAGGCCAAACGGATAGTCCTCGTCCAAAGTCACGTCCGGACAACTGCAAGATGTCCCGTCCGTCCGCACACAATTCCAAGCATTGCCCTCTTCCGTCTCCGGCAACCCGCATTCCGCCTTCACGTAACAAAAGGCATTGGGGTTGGGCAACTTCAATTCCGCCCCGATGCTGTCCGTCCCCGTCATGTCAACCTCCACCAGCCGCTCGTTCGCCTGCATTTCCTCATTCATCTGCTCCACGACCCACGAAGGCCAGTAGCCTGTCAACGACGAGAGGTCGAGCACAGGCTCTGTGGCCAACGGCGATTCACCGATAGTGAAATAGGATGCCGACGGGCCGGGCTTCACATCGGAAGTCCCCGTGATAGTCAGCACCGTGCCTTTCACATAAATGGGGTACAGGCCGGGCTTCATGTCGGGCGAAGTCAGGTAATACACTTTCATGATTTCCCCCTCTGTGCCCTCGATGCGCGTGGCGTCATTGGGACTGACCACCACGCGATACCATCCGTTCGACAATTTGTTCCAAGCCACACCATGCTTGAACGTCACTATGCCTCCGCGCGAAGAATGCGGAAAACGATCCAAGTTCAACTCAAAGGGATTCAGCCCCCCGGTGTCGTCCAGCACCATGCCGTCGGGCAGCAGGAAGTCCAGCTGGAAAGCCCAATAAATGTTAGTGTTGTTCATCTTCACGCTGAAACAGGCCATGTCGTCGGTGGTCATCCCCGGTTCGGCCTTGAAAGGCACCACCTGAATGACATCTTCCGCCCGCACGGCCCACAGGCAAAGACAAGCCCACAAGCTCAATATGATTTTCTTCATCTTCATTCGCATTTTCCCTTTAAACATTTATTCCCCATCATCTTCCAATACAATCTCTATCACGCCCATCGCGTCCGACACGTCATACACCCCGTCGCCGTTCACATCCGACACTTCCGGGATGAACATGTCCGTCTCTTCTTCAATGACGTGGCTTATCAAGTTCATCTTGTCCGACACGTTCACCACACCGTCGCCATTGGTATCCCCGTTGGCAAACACGTAAATCCGCCCATTGCGGGTCGAAGCCGTCAGGTGGTTGCCGTCGGGCTCCGTCACCGACACTTGGTTAATCTTCACCAAACGGGACTGTCCCGTGGGAAAATCCTCCGGCACGGCCACCTTGAAGCGGAACAACAAGGCATTGCCCGGTGCCAAGCGGCCTCCCGCAAGGGTGAACACATAGGACGTGTCCGACGTGGCTACCGCCGAAACGGTGTAGCCTTGCGCCTTGTCCGACATCTCCACGGAAGACATGTCTGGCACAAGCCCTTCCGGAAATGTCAGTTGGAACGTCATGTCGCACAATTCGTCCAGCGTGGTCATATAGACCGGGTAGTCCACCGTCTCGCCGGGAATACCCACAACGGACATCAGATAGAACGCATACTTCAAGTCCTCCGGCGTGGAAGGCTCCGACGGACTGTCGGGATAGTAAACAAACTCAGCCCGGAACGTCACATCGTGCCCTTCCATCGTGTAGGAAAACGAAGGCAACTCCGAATAAGGCTCGCCATCCTTCAGCCAACGCACGAACTTATACCCCGTGTTGGCCGATGCGCTCACATAGGTGCTCTCGCCCTCACGAAGCCGCGTCGCACCATTCACGGTGCCGCCCTCCGTGGCCTCATAATGGAGATTGTGGGAAAGCACAGGAACGGAAGGTTCATCGGGAGCCGCTGGGTTGAAGCGGAACGTTGCCGTAAGCGTCTCGGACACGGCCCGGGTGACATAGTTAAACGTCCGGGAGGTGGACACCACCGCACCCGTCGCATCCATCCAGGCCACGAACTCAAAGTTCTGCTGGCACGAAGCCGAAAGGCGCACCGACGTGCCGGCCTGGTAACGTCCGCCGCCGCTCACCGAACCGCCGGTACCGGCCGAAAGCGTGAGCGTGAAATACTGGACGGCTGAAGGCTCGGAAGGCTCATCGGGCGATGCAGGACGATAAGCGAACCGCGCCACCAATGTGTCCGCGCCTTCGCCCTTCGTGTAATTAAAGGAAGCAGACGAAGAGAGGAGACGGCCTTCCGCATCCGTCCACTGTTCGAACACGAAGCCCGCGTTGGGTGTCGCGCTGACCCGCACAGCGGTGCCGGGCACGTAACGGCCAGCGCCGGAGAGCCGTCCGCCGTCGGACGGCGAAGCCTGCAGCACCAATGGCACCGGAGGCACACCAGGCTCGGCGGGGCTCTCGGGGTTGAACACGTCCTGTCCGCGGGCGGCCAGGCCGCACAACAGCCCGACCAGCCACAAAGACATGATTCTTACTACTCGCATAAGCCTACGTTTTTCAATCGACAACGACTTTCTCCACACTACCGGACACCTGCACAAGATACAAGCCGGCCGACAAGCTTACACGAAGGACACCGCCATCCGCACGGCCTTCGTACACCAGCTGGCCACCCGAAGCATAGACTTTCACCACGTCTGTGGCATTGGCCACTTCCAAGCCTCCGGCCACAGCCTTCACTTCGGCCCGGGCAGACTGCGCCGCACCGATACCCGTCACCTCGCCGGCCTGCAGACGTAATTCGAAACGGCCGTCGTGCTGTCCGGCTTCGCCCGTAAAGTGGTAGTCACCAGCCAAAAGGTCGGTCTCCGTGCCCGTCTGAAGATCCACCAACCGGGCCTCGTCTGCCGCACGATGTTTCAAAGAGAGCGTGTAGGCGCCATCCTGCGGAAGATACAAGCCGAGCCGCACCCGTCCGTCCGACAACGGACGTTCGTTGATGGCATACGTGGTGCCATCCGCGCCGATGGTGTAAAGTTGCGGCACCGTGACATCCATGCTCATGAACTTGGAAGCATCGCACGACAGGTCGTAATCTTCCGTTGCCTCGCTATTCAGCACCACGCGGGTACGGTCGGAAGCTTCTCCGGCCGACAGCGTCAGGTCTATCAACCGACGGGATGCGGCAACACGGTCATCGAAAGACGGGCGGGTATTGACCTGTGCGCTCACAATCTCTTCCGACACTTGGCGGCCTTCGAGCGGGAAGGAGATGGAAGCCACTTCCTCCGGGCACTGCACGAAGAAGGCCTGGTTGGGGGTCAACACAAATTCGTCGTCGATAATGGAATACGCGTCATAGCGGCGGTTGTCCAAATTCCACACCGTGATGGGAGCCGTGAAGTTCAAGTGGTTGATGTTATAGAACGTCTGGTAGGGGTTGCCCACAAGGTTCCAACCGCTGTTGGCCACCGTTTCGGACGGATTCTCGGCCAAAGCCTTCGCAAACTCCTTGTTGGACACCACGTATTGCTTCGTTTCATTTTCCATGGCGTGGAACTCCAGCCAACCCGCCTTGTTCGTTTGCAGGATAAAGCCCGTTCCTGCCGGAATCACGTCGTCTTCGGCATAGTCTTTCCAGTTGTTGCCTGTCCCGTTGCTGGCGCGTTGCGCACCGTCATAGTAGCGCACGGCTTTCTGCATGCCTTCGGGAAGCTCGATTTCAGACACCGTAATGTCGAACGGCAAGCTGATGAAGTACCATTTGTTGGCGTTAACATAGAATCCGTGTGTGTATTGCCCCTGAATCGAAAGGTTATCGCAATTGCTCAACATGATTGCCGAATAGTCCACATCATTCTGATTCGTCTCTATATAAAAGTTGTCAAACGTCATGGCCGCATCGCCGTTCACTTTCAGGCTGCCTTGCCCCACAATGGACATGTTCGGTGTACCCTCGAAACGGTCGCGCACGCCTAGTGTCAACGGCTTACTGATTCTCCAATTCTGTACTTCGGCGGTGCTGAATCCTTGGATATCCTTTGCATTATACCAATAATCATCCAATTTATAGGTGTTCACCAAGTAAGAAGGAACAACCAAAGTCAATTGGGTGATATCCACTCCGAAATAACGTTCCTGCTCATATCCATCGAACATTGTAGCCGATTTGAGCACAACCGTTTTCAAATTATTGCAATTGTCAAAAATATAATAATCACCCGCATTACAGCATGTTGTCGGCAACTCCACATACACCAGTTTGCTGCAATTCTCAAATGATTCATTAGTCAATTCAGTCATTCCCTCGGGTACAAACAAAGAATCTATCGGACAACCACTAAAGGCCTTCTCGCCAATAGTACGCAAGGACTTTGGAAAACGGGGATTCATCCTTGTATACATAAAAACAGCTTCATCTATCGTCGTAAGTGTTTCTGGGAATTTTATCCCAACCACCTCTGTCTCCTTAAAACAAGATCCCCACAAAGAAACCAAATTCTTCGGCAGGACTGCATGTTCCAAAAACGTACAATGATTAAATACATTCGGCTGTATTTCCACCATCCCATCGGGCAATACTATTTCCTTCAAATAGGTGTCCCTAAAAGCTTCTGCCCCAATTTCGGTCACTGTGGAAGGGATGGCCACCTCGTCCAAATAAGATTGGCGGAAAGCTCTTTCACCAATGCTCAACAGCCCTTCCGGCAATTGCACCTCATGGAAGAAATATCCATCGGAAACGTCACGATTAAACTGATTCTTCGGAATCGCCGTAATCTCCGCCTCGCTAAAATCCACGGCATACAAATTAGCCATCATTTTAAGCCGCGCCCAGTCGTCATCATTCATCGGCCCACTGATTTTTAAACGGCGTACATCGTTCAGGCTGTTCACATGGTAGAGAACTTCCGTGCCCAAACTGCCCGGTTCAAGTAATTCGACGGATATAGTCGGTGTCTGCTCCACTCCCACATCTTTTAGAACCATCTCATCACTTGAAGTTTGCCATTCAATCACATGCATGCCCGGCGTCAATTTCTCAAAGAATCTATTATCATAATCTCCTTGCCTTGAAGAGAAGAAACGACGCACTTCATGTCCGTCCACATATACCGTCAAATCGTTCAGGCTATAAGCAAAATAGGAAAGCGTGGCATCACAATCCACTACTACCGTAGCTGTCAACCTGCCACCACGCGAATTAGACACCATTATATCCCCACTGACACGCCATGGATTCTCCATGTCATTCTCAAAAAATATGGGATAGTCCGACCATTCCGGCATTTCTATTTGCTGTGTCATTTCGAGGCCGGCCGTCAATGTAGCGGCAGCTTCGGCCAGTTCCTCGGTCGTGCTTTCAGCATCACTGTAGATGGCTTCGAACTTATCCACATTATAGTCGTAGGCATCCATGGCCTGCAAAGCATTGTACAAGTCAAGTTTGGCACAGTAGTAGGCACCGGCTTCGCCGTCGATAAGTTGCCAGGCCACGTGGGCGGAAGAGGCCAAAGCGGGATTCAACATAGTGTTCTCCCCGCCATCCCAGCCTAAGAATTGATCGGCATTATAATATCTTGTGTAAGATGAATCTGTCTGAATAGTATAAGCGTCACCGGAAAGCGTAAATGCCCAATTGCATGATGTGGAAGGATTAGAATAAGAATAAAGATTCACCCGAGTCTGGTTGTAACGGTTCAAATACCTCTCCGTTGAAGTAAACTGCACATTATAGCCGCCTTCTTTGGCCGCCGTGACAAGCACTTCCGCCCCTGTGTCGGCAAAAGTCAAATCACTATTATTTTCCGTCAACGAAAGGAACTTCCTCGCCCCCACATTATACAGATAATAGGTTTCGCCGGGAGTCAGCGTCGTAGCCTCCGGAAGAACCGGAGCCACGCGGTCGGCAGCCACGCCATGCGCCGCCCACAAACTTGCCACAAAGGCAAGCACAAAATGTTTGATTGTCTTCATTCGTTTCTTTTTTGATGTGAATATAAAATTTTACTTGGCTTTTGTGTGTAGTAAAAAGAAAGGCGGGAACTGCCATCATGCCCATTACTCACACAGGGAACCGCCAAGTCACCCTCACATCCTAATAAGCACTGACAGTCCACGCCTTGCGGCGTGAACTTCGTCTCGCTTATTCTCGGATATTGAAATTGGCGGTTTCTGTGTGAGGAGAATAAGAAACAAATGTTCCGTATTGCTATTTTGCTCGTTGTCAACAGACAGCTTCCCCCTTCCGCGGAACGCCTGCGGCCTGGCCGCCCGTCGCCCCATGAAGGAAAATCGTCTCTTTTTCTGTTTCTTGTTATGCTGCTTTTTAAGTTCAACTTCCGGAACCGCCCCCGGCGACCCCGCATGATTACTCTCGCCAGCCCAGGCTTATGCGCCCAAGCCTTGCGCCACATCTCGAAGAGAAATGACGAACTCATCTGCAAAGAAACAATTTTTCAGCGAAATATCACAAAAATCACTCATCTTTTTTGCCCGAAAACATTCATACCGATTTTTTTGCCTGATTCCACACGGCGAAACGCCTTGATTGGAACAACGCAAACGCAAGTTGATTTTCCGTGCAGAGTTTATCAAATCCCCATCAAATTTCGAGGCAGCAGAAAATCAACGTGGGTACACATAAATCATAGAGAGTCTGCCGAGGGCGTAGCAAAATAAACTCCTCCGCCTTGTAGGGGAGGTGGCGCGAAGCGACGGAGGGGTCTCACGTCCACAAAGACAAACTTTATGTGTGTGTCCGTGGGGGTAAACCCCCTCAGGTCCGTTGGGCCAGCTCCCCTACAAGACGGAGCAGTTCCTTCTCGCAGGTTTTGCTACACCCCGAACCTATTAGCTGAGGAGGCGACATAATCAGAATGTCATAAAATGCTTGTAAAAACAGACAAATTGTTCCGTTTTGGCTGATTTCCGTGACGCGGCTTTTGCGCAATTCGACCCAAATAGAGGATTTTCGCGCGATTTTTTTGCACAAAACGGGGCTTTTGTGCAAGGTTTTGTCAGCGTCTTTTACTTTTTGGGCAGTCCGGCGAGAAATTTCGGAGCCGGAACGCGAAATTCCGAGCCCCGAAAAAAGAATTCCGGGGCTTGGAATTTTCTTTTCGGGGCTCGGACGGAAAAATCCCGGTACAGAAACGTTTTCGCGGCGGCTTCGGGGGCGTTTTTCCTTCCCGTTGGAATTTTTTCCCGGACACGTTTCCTGTGTCATTTTGTCGGCGGAATCCCCCGACGTGCTTTCCCGCCGGTCGGACTTCTGCGCCGGGAGTGTCTCGTGTTCCGTCAAAAGGGCAGGTTTGGAGGGGATTCCGCGACATTTTGATTTCCGCATGGCGCGTGTGGCTGCGTTTTTTCCGCGCTGTCCCGGCCCGGCGGACGAATACGCGATTCTCAGAAGGCGAAAATGAGCAAATTGTCAACCCCCCCCGAAACTGTCATTCTGTCAATGAAAGGATGTCCGCAGGGGTTCTTTGCTGCTTTTTGCTTCTTTTGCTGCGCTGAATTTGTAATCCAGCACAATTGGGGGTGCGGATTTCCGAATCCGCAAGCCCGTGCGGGCTTAGATGCGTGAAGCATGGCTTATGCAATCAAGCGGTATTTTTTCGGATTAAAAATCCTGATATTCGATTGCGTGGGATTGCAAATTCCACGCGACAGGAAGTTCATCTTGCCATAAACTGATTTTTGACTCACCCTCATTTTCGCACTATTGCGCATATCAGTGACCTGCCTTGCGATTGTGCGGCAGGAATGCCGCACCTCCTATAAATTCCTATTGAACGCACAAATTCATGCCGCGCGCAGTATAAAGGGAGCAGGCCTCCCCAATCCTCCTTCACTCCACGCTTTCCAACACCGCACGGTAGTGCGTTTCCGGCCCGACGGGTGTCAGGGGCAAGCATCCGGCCGACAGCTTGCCGCCCGAAACCTGCGGCGGAGCCTCCTGCATCCCGCGGCAATGCACCGCCCACAATCCACCTTCCGCCGCACAATAGTCAATGCGAAAACGGGCTTCCACGCCCGGCGCAAGAAGCCGCGCAAGGTCTGCAGCCACGCGGCCCATCGTGCGGCGCAGATTGATTTCCACGCAGGGGTGCACACACAAGTCCCCGCATCCTTCCATGCGGCACAACATCATGTCCACCCCGAGCGGGCCGCGATAACCACTCCCCAACCAACGGGACAAATACTCCGCCAGGTCGTCGCGCAACGCCTGCCACAAGGCGCGGGGCACAAAAGACGAAAGCCAGCACAGGTGGGCATCCTCCGAGGCCACACGGTTGCCGCCGTAAGTTCCCCGGGGCGTGGTGGAGAAACGCGAAAGCCCCTTATAGACAACCGTGCCGCACCCGTCGGCTTCAAATTCCATGGCAAAGTCGTACACCTTATTATATATAGGCTCCACCACCACGCCACCCTGCCCGCGCAACACCCGTCGGCACCATCCTGCGAGCGGCGGCGCATAGCCCCCGCGCCCCTGCCTCAACCCCTTCCCGCTCCCCGACCACGGGGCTTTCAGAATCGCATCCGGCCATTCGGCCAGCCGCCGGGCAATCGCGGCCTCGTCCGTGCAATAACAGGAAACGCCGCAAAGCCGCCCGCCCCAGCCGCACCCCGACCGCGAACCGCCCCCACGCAGCCAAGCCAGCAAATCCACGGCATGGCGGCGATGGGACCAATCGCGGTAGCGGCAAAGCGTTTCATCGCCCGGCAACAAATCAGGCCGCACACCCATCTCCCGCAACCGCCCGGCCAACAACGGGCTCCAGCCCCACGGAACCACTTCCGTCACGCCGGATCCCACCATCCCGTCCGTCCACAGCAACGGCGGCAACAAGCCGCCGAGGCTGCCGGTCCACAGCCGCGCCTCGTCCGGCCGCGGCACACAGACCGCATCGCCCGGCCGCGCCCACCAGGCGGGCAACACCGCCAAGTCGGCCGCCATCTGCCGTGCCGAACGGGGCGGAATGAAATGCGGGCTGAAGCAAGCCAACGCCAAATCGTTCTCAGGATTGAAAACATGCCACTTCATGCCGCGAAATTAAGAAAAAGAAAATATTTTGCCAACCCCACTTTGCATTTTTACAGTTTTACATTATCTTTGCAAGACGTATCAAGCAGAAGGGATGGAATCGTTTTTCAGAACACACGCATATCTCGTGGAACACACCAACGCCCCTGTCCGTCGCGCCCTCATGGACGAGATAGACTGGAACGACCGCCTGATAGGCATCAAGGGGACGCGCGGCGTGGGCAAAACCACCTTCCTGCTGCAATACGCCAAAGAGCATTTCCGAGTGGAAGACCGCCAATGCCTCTACATCAACCTGAACAACTTCTACTTCCAAGGCAAAGGCATCGCCCAGTTTGCCAAGGAGTTCCACGACACGGGAGGCAAAGTGCTGCTCATCGACCAAGTGTTCAAGCAACCGGACTGGAGCGCCGACCTGCGCAAGTGCCACGACACCCTGCCCGGACTGAAAATCGTGTTCACCGGCTCGTCCGTCATGCGCCTGAAAACGGAAAACCCGGAACTGGGGGGCATCGTCAAGTCCTACAACCTAAGAGGATTTTCCTTCCGCGAGTTCCTGAACCTGCAAACGGATAACCACTTCCCGGCCTATACGCTCGAAGACATTTTGGAAAGACACGAACAAATCGCGCGGGAAATACTTCCCAAAGCCAGCCCGCTGAAATATTTCCAGGACTACCTGCACCACGGATTCTATCCCTTTTTCCTCGAGAAACGGAACTTTTCGGAGAATCTGCTCAAGACGATGAACATGATGCTGGAAGTCGATATCCTGCTCATCAAACAAATCGAGCTGAAATATTTGACGAAAATCAAAAAATTGCTATATTTGCTCGCGGTGGACAGCCCGGTGGCTCCCAACGTGAGCCAACTGGCGGAAGACATACATACCTCGCGCGCCACAGTGATGAATTACATCAAATACCTGGCAGACGCGCGGCTGATTAACATGATTTACAGGAAAGGGGAAACCTTCCCCAAAAAACCGGCAAAAATCATGATGCATAACAGCAACCTGATGTACGTCATCTACCCCTGCCGGCTGGAAACGCAAAACATATTGGAGACATTCTTCCAAAACACCGTGTGGAAAGACCACAAGGTGGACAAAGGGGAAAAGGGCACTTCCTTCCTGGTGGACGAGCACCTGAAGTTCAAAATCTGCCCCACGGAGGAACGGAAGCGGAATCCCGAAACGATATACGCCCGCCACGACATCGAAACGGGCACGGGCAACGAAATCCCGATCTGGCTCTTCGGGTTTCTGTACTAAGAAAGAAAGGAAATAAAGAAATTGTAGTTTAATCTCGTAATATTTGACTGATTATGGCAAAAGAAAAGAAGTTTATCACTTGTGACGGCAACCAGGCCGCAGCGCATATCTCGTATATGTTCTCGGAAGTGGCAGCCATCTATCCCATCACCCCTTCGTCCACGATGGCAGAATACGTGGACGAATGGGCGGCACAAGGCCGTAAGAACATTTTCGGCGAAACCGTGCTGGTACAGGAAATGCAGTCGGAAGGCGGTGCCGCCGGAGCCGTTCACGGCTCTTTGCAGGCCGGCGCGCTGACCACGACCTACACGGCATCGCAGGGCTTGCTGCTGATGATTCCGAACATGTACAAGATTGCCGGCGAACTGCTCCCGTGCGTCTTCCATGTTTCCGCACGTACACTGGCTTCCCACTCTCTCTGCATCTTCGGCGACCATCAGGACGTGATGTCTTGCCGCCAGACGGGCTTCGCCATGCTGTGTGAAGGTTCCGTGCAGGAAGTGATGGATTTGGCCGGCGTGGCACACCTGTCCACCATCAAGAGCCGTGTGCCTTTCCTGAATTTCTTCGACGGTTTCCGCACCTCCCATGAAATCCAGAAAATCGAGATGCTGGAGAACGATGACCTCGCCCCGCTCGTGGACCAGGAGGCTTTGTCTGAATTCCGCCACCGCGCCCTTTCGCCCGAACATCCCGTGGCACGTGGCATGGCCGAGAA
>CALULT010000031.1 GCA_944321565.1 uncultured Paraprevotella sp.
TTCCATAAGATAAGCGGCACCTCGGCATGAAAAACAAACACGTTTGTTTTGTCCTGCACTCGGTTTGCATTATCTTTGCACTTTAGAAATCAAACAAACCATAAATATGCTACATCCCATACTGCCATTCCGGAGTTTCCTTTCCCGCTGGTTGTGCATCTTCCTGACTGCCTGCTGCATCGCGGAAGGACTTCACGCGCAAAGTGGCATCACGGTTTATTCCGACACAATATCCGTTTTGGAAGACGCGGCAGCAGACACCACATGGAACAGCCCCGCACAGACCTTGCCGCCCAACTTCCCTTTTGACGACTTTTTCGGCAACGAGGGCTTTTCCGACTTCTTTTCGGGAATCATGGGATTCATGGGGCTTACAGGCATCATGCTCATCTTGGTTGCCATCTTCTTTTCCTTCTTGCCACTACTAGTCATCGGGCTCATTGTCTATCTGATAATCCGTTCGAGCCGGGAGAAACGGCAACGCATCGAACGGGAAGCTTATGACCCCGCACACAAGACTGTGGATGAAAACACAAAAAGCCGCCTGCTCAAACAATCGGCCATCCGGAATGCCTGCTGGGGCATTGGCATCATCATCACCGAATGGATTATCGGGCTGACCAGCTGGCTGCACGTCATCGGAGTAGTCTTGCTTTGCATCGCCGCCGGCGACTGGCTGAACTCACGCCTCGAAAAGGGAAACAAATAACCGTATATTCAACAACATAGGATGAAACAATATCTCGATTTATTGCAAAGAATACTGGACGAGGGTGTGGAAAAGGACGACCGCACAGGCACGGGCACCATCAGCGTGTTCGGACACCAGATGCGCTTCAACCTGGAAGACGGATTCCCCCTGCTCACCACCAAAAAGCTACACCTGAAGTCTATCATCTACGAGCTACTGTGGTTTCTGAAAGGAGACACGAACGTGAAATACCTGCAGGAACACGGCGTAAGGATATGGAACGAATGGGCGGACGCGGACGGCAACCTAGGCCATATCTATGGCTACCAATGGCGCTCCTGGCCAGACTACAAAGGCGGTTTCATCGACCAGATACAGGACGCGGTGGATGCCATCAAGCATAACCCCGACTCGCGCCGCATCATCGTCAGCGCATGGAACGTGGGTGACCTGAACAACATGAACCTCCCCCCCTGCCATGCCTTTTTCCAATTCTACGTGGCCAACGGACGGCTGAGCTTGCAACTCTACCAACGCAGCGCGGACTGCTTCCTCGGCGTCCCGTTCAACATAGCCTCTTATGCCTTGCTGCTCATGATGATGGCACAAGTTACTGGACTGAAAGCCGGTGATTTCGTCCACACACTGGGAGACACGCACATCTATAAAAACCACCTGGAACAAGTCAGGCTGCAACTCACGCGCGAACCGCGCCCCTTGCCCCAAATGCGCCTCAATCCGGACGTGAAGGACATCTTCGATTTCAAATACGAGGATTTCACCTTAGAGAATTACAATCCCTGGCCGCACATTGCCGGACAGGTTTCCGTCTAACTCCAAACTTCCCCAAATTATGGTTTCCATTATCGTGGCTGTAGCCAAGAACAATGCCATCGGCTATGGCAACAAACTGATATACTGGCTCCCTGACGACCTGAAACGCTTCAAATCCCTTACCACAGGGCACACCATCGTCATGGGACGAAAAACATTTGAGTCCCTCCCCAAAGGGGCACTACCCAACCGCCGGAACATCGTCTTGAGCCACAACCCTCACTTCCAAGCCAGCGGCACGGAAACATTCCACAGCCTGGCAGATGCATTGGCACACTGCGAACCGAAAGAAGAAATCTTCATCATCGGAGGTGAAAGCGTGTATAAAGAAGCCATCGGGCTTGCTTCAAAGCTCTATGTCACAACGATAGAAGACACTCCGGCACAAGCCGATGCCTTCTTCCCTGAAATAGACACCGACAAATGGGAACTCGCCCAAAGCATCCCGCACGAAGCGGATGCCAAGCACAAATATAGATTCCATTTCAACGACTACATCAAAAAAGGAGGGGAATAAGCCCCCTCCTTATAAATATGTCCCCTGCGCAAATGCGCTGACATTTTTTTAGCACTTTTACTAACCTTCCTCAACCGGCTGTACGTCATCCTCAATCGGCAAATCAAGATTGATAGACGTGCGGATTTTCTTTCCCGCCAATTTAGGAATCGGCATCTGCCGGTTGATGGCTTCGTGGAAAGAAATGATGGTTTCAGAACGCTGCAAACCCAACGGTTGCAACTTGTCATGAATGATACTCAACATGTGGTGGTTGTTCTGCGCGTATATCTTAATAAACATGTCATAATCCCCTGTGGTGTAATGACACTCCACCACTTCGGGAATCTCACGCAACTTCTCCACCACTTTGTCGAAATCAGAAGGATCCTTTAAGAACAGTCCAACGTATGCACACGTGTCATAACCGATTTTTTCCGCATCAAGTACATAATGCGATCCTTTCAAAACGCCCAAACGCGTCAGTTTCTGTATGCGCTGATGAATGGCCGCACCAGAAACATGGCACACACGTGCCACCTCCAGAAAAGGAATGCGAGCGTTATCCGCAATCATCTTCAATATTTGCTCGTCAAGAGCATCCAAATTTGCAAGTGCCATATATCTTCTTATTGTTTATTGCAAATATAGCGAAAAACTTGATTTTCTGAAAGAGTTTCACAAAAAAAGCGGCATTCTTTTTAAAAGAATACCGCTTTTTTATGTTTAAATTGCAATTAATTACGTTTTGTCGCAGAATAATTAATCTTCAAGGCCCAAGACTTACGCAAGACTTGCTTGATGTCGGTCACGATACCCATCTGGGTATTTTGGTCAACTTTCAAAGACACGACCTGCGCCGTCTGATCCATCATGTGTGTACGCTCCTCGGCAATGAAATCCATCACCTCTGCCGGTTCCGCAAACCTGTCGTTCAACTGGATGCGGGTAGCCGAGCCCAATGCAGAACGATACTGCTGTGTCGGGGGACCCACATAGATGTAGGACACTGCGGATTTCTTTTCCAGCTTCTCCAACTCCGTACCCGCCGGGATGGTGAACCTTACCTTCAACTCCACTTCACGCATGGTCACCACAATCATGAAGAAGAACAAGATGGAGAAAATCAAGTCAGGCAATGAAGAAGTATTCAACTCCGGCATTTCCCTCTCGCGCTTATTAAATCTTCCCATTACTTATCACCTCCATAATTTTTAGGTTCGGCCTCGGAAATCTTCTGAGGATAATATTCACGGATGGCCACCTGCTGCTCGTCAGAAAGCGCAGCGTATGGACGCCCGAAACGTTCTTTACTCAAATCGTCACGCAATTCATTGTATGCCCTTACCAACTCGTTCTGCACTTGGAAATACACATTGTACTTCGTGCCACGGTCGGTCTGCACCGAAATCACGTGCTTGTCCGTCACGTTGCAATTTCCCAATAAAGGAATATTCTTGGTGTGCTTCTCTGGCAATGTCGCAGAGTTAGCTTCGTTTTTGATGAACTCCTTCGCCCGGTCGCATAATTGGTCAAGCTCAATGAGGTCACCTCCGCACATCAAATCACCGGCTGCATTCACACGCACTTCCAACAAATTCCTTTCCTTGATGTCAATCTGCGCATCCTGCTGTTCGTTTTCAGGGGGTGCCGGCAGACGTCTTGCCAAGCCCTTGTCGGAGTCCATAGACGTGGTCACCAAGAAGAAGATGAGCAAGATGAAAGAAATGTCGGCTGTGGAGCTGGCATTAATTCCAGGGACTTTTCTTTTTCCTTTTGCCATTATCAGCTCTCTTTAAAATTGGTTTTTAATTCCTCTTCTTAAATACACCCGTCATATTCACCAGCATAGCCAAAGCCGTTGCCGACAACAGGATATAAGTAGAAACAAGGAACATGTCCGTCACCGTTACCAAATATCCCGGCGTCACGTTACCGTCAGCCGCCACGAAATCCGGTTCGTTCAAGTTACAAACCAATCCGATGACCAAAGAGAGGAACATGAAGATGAAGGAGAATGCCATAATCTTGCCGCCGGGGACACCGCTCACGTTCTCGCCCTTTGAGCTCATAGACACCTTGATACTCTTCACGACACTCCAAATGGCCAACAAGAAGGTCACAAAAAACATGCCGTACATCAGCCACATCAGCCCTTCCGTGCAATAGGGGGCGTTCAGGCCGTTTTCTTCGTTATCATACTTGTACCCGAAGAATGCCGCAAACACGAGAATGATAAGTGCAAAGCAGGCATACAGTACATAGTATGACACCATATATTTCTTTGCTGCCATGGGTCAATCTTTATTTTTTGAGGTTATACTTCATGCACATATCCAGCAAAGAAATCGTAGCTTCTTCCATGTTGGCTGTGATGGATTCAATCTTAGAAAGAATGTAGTTGTAGAACGTTTGGAGAATCAGTGCCACGATGATACCGAAGATTGTCGTGATCAAGGCCACCTTCATACCGCCGGCCACGATGGTCGGAGAGATATCACCTGCAGCCTGGATGTCATCGAAGGCCATCACCATACCAATCACAGTACCCAAGAACCCGAGTGACGGAGCCATCGCGATGAACAGCGTAATCCAAGAGCAACCCTGTTCCAAATAGCTGGCCTGTACGCTACCGTATGCAGTTACAGAACGTTCAACTTCACCGACACCGTCATTGAAACGCATCAAACCTTGGTAGCAGATGGAAGCGATAGGACCGCGGGTGTTGCGGCAAAGCGTCTTGGCACCTTCCAAGTCGCCAGCATTCAACTTCTCTTCAATGTCGGCCATCAATTTCTTAGAATCAATTTCAGCCAAGCTCAAGTAAATGATACGTTCGATGCAGAATGCCAAACCAAAGACCAAGGCAATGGCAACCAACGACATGAAGCCGGCGTCACCTTCGATAAACTTTGTCTTCAAAGCCTTGTGGATGCTTTCTTCTTCAATCGGGGCTACAGCCTCGGTAGCTTCCGTTTCCTCGGCAGCAGCCTCAACAGCAGCAGTGTCCACAGCAGCGCTGTCCACTACCGCAGCGGCGGAATCAGTAGCCACGGCTGCAGAATCTTCCTGTGCCATCATTGACTGGGTAGCGCCAAACGCAAATACTCCCAACATCGCAATAACTGCAAATAACTTTTTCATTGTGTGTCTAATTTTTTAAGATTAATATTAATTCATTATTATTTTCCTTAGTAATTTGCGGAGAGAGGGGGATTCGAACCCCCGATACGCTTTTGACGTATACACGCTTTCCAGGCGTGCCTCTTCAGCCACTCGAGCATCTCTCCATTCTACAAAGAACGACACAAAACACGTCTCAAATCACTTGTTCGCGTTTTCAGGTACAAAAATATCCTTTTTTTTTTGTACTACCACCATAGAATGCTAAAAAAGTTTGCCTTTATAGAGAAAAAAAAGAAAATTAACGCATAAAACCGTCATTCACGTGCCAAGGGGAACGTTTTCAAAGCATTTTCCGCTGTCTGCCACGCTATGGTTTCCACCGGCAAGCCATAGACTTCGGCCAGCCTACTTATTATATAATATAGGTATGCGCTCTCATTGCGTTTTCCACGGAACGGAACCGGTGCCAAATAAGGAGCGTCGGTCTCCACCACAATCCGTTCAAGGGGTACCTGCTGCAACACGTCCGGCAAGCCCGACTTCTTAAACGTCAAGACACCGTTGACCCCCAACATAAAGCCATCGAACGCCAAAAGCTCGTGCGCCTCGTCCAACGTGCCGCCAAAACAATGAAACACGCCCGTAATGCCTTTTGAACGATAGGGAGAAAGCAAATCCACAAGTTCCGCTTGCGCCGACCGGGAATGGATCATCAACGGGAGACGCCAAGCCACGGCCCATTCCACCTGGCGGACGAAAGCTTCTTTCTGTGCCTGTTCATAGGTTCGATCCCAATAGAAATCCAATCCCACTTCGCCGATGCCAATGAATGGCGCATCATTCCGCTTCGTTTCCATCCTGTCGAGCACTTCGGCATAATCCGCCCTCACTTCCGTTGGGTGCAGGCCGCACATGGGATAAAAGAAACCCTTCCCACCGGCACATAGCCGTAACATTTCAGGCCACGAAACTTCGTCGATGTTGGGAAGAAAAATCTTCTCCACTCCCTGCCCTTTCGCCCGTATTACCACTTCGGCTATATCTCCCCGGAATGCCTCATCATAGAGGTGGGCATGCGTGTCAATGACTCTCATTCCCACCACACTTAAGACTTACGTTCCAAAAGGCTCAATGCCATTTCCCATAAGGGGGCCTTCTGCTCATCGGGCAAATCCAATTGCCCCAACACATTGCGCGCCTCATCAAAATAGTGACGGATTTTCCGATCGCATAAATCCCGGATACCGATTTTGTCATACAAAGCTGTCACCGCCGCAATCTTTTCGCCGGGCAAGTATGTCCCATCGGCTTTCTCTATCCATTCGTGCAAGGTTTTCCGGTCCTCGTCCCCGGCCAAACGGAGGGCATTAATCAGCATATAAGTTTTCTTGTTACACAGGATGTCTCCTCCTATTTTTTTGCCGAACACCTCGGGGTCGCCATACACATCCAGATAATCGTCCTGCAATTGGAATGCCAGCCCGAGATTCTCTCCGAAACGATAAAGCAAATCCGCGTCCTGCCGAGGCGCATCGGCCAGCAAAGCCCCCATCTTCAGCGCACAAGCCAACAAGACGGAAGTTTTCAAACGAATCATCTCAATATATTCCTCCTCCGACACGTCCTCACGTGTTTCGAAATCAATGTCATATTGTTGCCCCTCGCCGATTTCAAGCGCTGTTTCGGTAAACAAGCACATCACATCGCCCATTTTCCCCACCGGGCAATCCTGGCACATGTAACGATAAGCCATCACCAGCATGGAATCGCCACTAAGGATGGCCGCATTGTCGTTCCACTTCTTATGCACCGTGGGCATGCCTCGACGCATGTCGGCCCTGTCCATCAAGTCATCGTGCAACAATGTGTAATTATGGTAAATCTCTATGCCCAACGCTTGGGAATAAATGGCTTCCACATCGTCGTGATAAAGGTTATACCCCATCAGCATCAGCACCGGCCTGATTCGCTTCCCTCCCATAGACAACACATAACGTATCGGGGCATACAAATCCGCAGGCTTGCGGTCGAAAGGCATCCGGGCGATAGCCCCGTTCACCTGTTCCAATAATTCTTTCCAGTTATACATAGGCATTCATCAAAAAAAAGAGGCTGCCCGTGAGCAACCTCTCCTTAACTCTTTTATTGTAATCTGAACATTACCGGCAATGAGAACTTCACACGTACTGGTTTACCCCTTTGCTTGCCAGGACTCCATTTTGGCATCATCTTCAACACGCGTTCCGCTTCTTTCGACAATGCTGGATCCGGGCTACGCAAGATTTTGATATCCACGATGGAACCGTCGCGGTTCACCACGAACTGGCAATACACACGGCCTTGGATACCTTGCTCCACGCAAATAGGGGGATACTTGATGTTGTCAGCCAGCCATTTCATACAAGCTTCTTCGCCGCCGGGGAATCGTGGATTCTCTTCTACGATATCGTAAATCTGGTTTTCATCCACTTCTTCCACTACCGGGCCGATGGGGCCTGATGCCACAGGAGTACCCGTACCCGTACCCGGCACCGTCACGATAGCCTGGTTGACTTCCTCGGAGGTTTGGATTTCCTCTTCCGCCAACTCGGTTTCATTGTCCACTACGTTCAAGATTTCCGCCACTTTCGGGGCAGCCGCTGGAGGCGGAGCCGCTACCTCTTGCTGCCGCGTCACGGGAATCATGTCTTCTTCCACGGCAGCAACGAATACTGGCGACGTGTCTTCCACAATTTTTTTGTCGCGTTGCGTCCATTCGAAAGCCACGAACATGGCGGCAAACACCAACACAAAGCCTATCAGCAGGCTGGTGCTCCGCTGGCCTTCAAGATCCGCGCTTAGTGATTTTTTAATTTCCATACTATAATTAGATTTTTACGTATTCTTCATTACGGGACAAAAGTAGCACATTTTTTTTATATCTCATACGCTTTGCCGCTTTTTTTTTGTGTTTGCACATTTTTTTGCGTCCCACACCCTAAAACAGGCTTCCCCGCGTTATAGAAATGTACGCGCAGCACGAGGATTTGTCGCGCGAACGCAGCGGGGAATCCCGGAAAATAAGTATCTTTGACGACCAAAATCCGCAATGATGAAAAGAATCCCATCGGTTTTGTGCCTCCTGTTGGCCGCCACCACGCATGCCCAGGAAAGCAATTCGGTATTCAACTTCCTGGAACTTCCAGTCTCCGCCCATGCCACGGCATTGGGCGGCAACAACATATCGCTCATCGCAGACGATGCCTCGCTCATCTTTGCCAACCCGGCCCTTCTTAGCTCCGTAAGCGACAAATCACTCTGCCTCAACTTCATGACCTATCTCCAAGGGTGCAACGTGGGAAGCGCGGCTTTCGTTAAGCTGGCCGGAGAGCGGGGCACATGGGGCGTGACCGCGCAATATGCCGATTATGGGAAAATGGACGAGACCACGGCCGACAACGTCACCATCGGCTCTTTCAAAGCCATGGACATGGCCCTGAGCGGCATGTACGCCTATAATCTGAGCGACCGTTGGGCAGGAGGAGCCACGGGCAAATTCATCTATTCGCGTTATGCCGACTACACGTCCATCGCCTTGGCTGTGGACTTGGGACTGAACTATTATAACGGGGACAACGATTTTTCGTTTTCCATCGTGGCCAAAAACATGGGCGGCCAAGTAAAAGCGTTCGGGGACCATCACGAGAAACTGCCCTTTTCCTTGCAAGCAGGATTTACCAAGAGATTGGCACATGCCCCGTTCCGGCTCTCCGTCACCGCCATAGACCTGACACGCTGGGACAAAAAAGATTATTACGTGTCCGGAGAAGAAATATCCACCGGACAGCTACTCATGAACCATTTGGCCATCGGCGTGGATTTCCTCCCCACGGACTACCTGTACCTCTCGCTTGGATACAATTTCCGGAAAGCCAACGAGATGAAAGCCGCGGGTTCGTCACACGCTGCCGGCCTGTGCGCCGGGGGGGGCCTCTCGCTGAGACGTTTCAGTTTCGGATTGGCCTACGCGCAATACCACCTGTCCGCCCCATCGCTCGTGTTTAATGCCGCCTATCGGATGTAACCCCCAACCAACAACAGAATACACCTTATTATATATATTACATGAAGAAAATCATCATCGCCATAGACGGTTTCTCGTCTTGTGGGAAAAGCACGATGGCCAAAGACCTGGCCCGCGAAATAGGCTACATCTATATCGACAGCGGCGCCATGTACCGCGCAGTGACCCTCTATTGCCTAGAACATGGGTTGTTCCAAGGAGACACCATAGACACGGAACGCCTGAAAGCGGAATTACCGGATTTGGACATAGCCTTCAAACTTAACCATGAGACAGGCCGGCCACAAACTTATCTGGACGGAAAGCTGGTGGAAAACGACATCCGCACCTTGGCCGTGTCATCAAAAGTGAGCATTGTGGCCGCACTGGACTTTGTCCGCGAAGCCATGGTGCGCCTCCAGCAACAGATGGGACACGAAAAAGGCATCGTCATGGACGGACGTGACATTGGTACCACCGTGTTTCCCGATGCGGAGCTTAAAATCTTTGTCACCGCCTCGCCCGAAATCCGCGCCCACCGACGTTTTGACGAACTACAAGCCAAAGGAGAGCCCGGAAGCTACGAGGAAATCCTGCACAACGTGGAAGAACGGGACCGCATTGACATGAACCGCTCCGTAAGTCCGTTGCGCAAAGCAGACGACGCCATCGAACTGGACAACAGCCATCTAACCATCCAAGAACAGAAAGAATGGCTATTGGCACGATTCCGCGAAGCAACCGGAACGAAGTGAAAAAACATCTAACCGAGATTCAAACATGAAAATTGAAATAGACCAAGGCTCGGGCTTCTGTTTCGGTGTGACCCGCGCCATCAACAAAGCCGAAGAAGAACTAAAACAAGGCTCCACGCTCTATTGCCTGGGAGACATCGTACACAACGGCAAAGAATGCGACCGGCTGAAACGTCTCGGCCTGATTACCATTGACCATGAGGCATTCTCCGGCCTCCATCAGGCCAAAGTATTGCTCCGCGCCCACGGCGAACCGCCCACCACTTACAAACAAGCCCGCGAAAACGGCATCAATATCATTGACGCCACCTGCCCCGTGGTGCTCCACCTGCAAGAACGCATCAAGAAAGAATATCAGGAGGGAAGGACGACCGACCGCCAAATCGTCATCTTCGGCAAAAATGGGCACGCGGAAGTGTTGGGACTCGTAGGACAAACCAACGGCACCGCCATCGTCATAGAATCACCGGAAGAAGTAACCAAACTGGACTTCAACAAAGATATCTGCTTATACTCACAGACCACCAAACCGCTGGATGACTTCCAAAGAATAGTGGAATACATCGAAGCGCATATTTCCCCCTCCTCCACTTTCCATTACTACGACACCATCTGCCGCCAAGTAGCCAACCGCATGCCGCACATCCGCGACTTTGCTGCCCGACACGATGTAGTGCTCTTCGTGTGCGGAAAAAAAAGTTCCAACGGACGTGTGCTCTACAACGAATGCCGGAACGTGAATCCTCGCTCCTACATGGTGGACTCGGCCAACGAAATCCAGCCTGAATGGCTAAAAGGTTGCGAATCGGTGGGCATCTGCGGAGCCACTTCCACGCCCAAATGGCTGATGGAAGAATGCGCGGCAGCCATCAACGGCATGGAAGCATGATATGAAAGCACTTCCCAAGCAAGGCACTCACTGTTCTTTTCCCCCGCGCACCGAATCAAAATAAGCATCCAGCAACTGTTTGGCAGCCACGAAAGACGTCTGCCGCCCCGAGAGCACCATGCTTTCGGCTTCGGCCAGACTTGTCACGATTTCGGGATTTTGGAAGAAGCTGTTGCGCAACTGCTCGTCGATGGTTTCATACATCCAGTATTTGGCCTGCTCGTTGCGCCGGTGTTCGAAATAGCCATTGCCTTTCACGAATGCGATGTATTCTTCCACCATGTCCCAAATCTCCTTTACGCCGAGGTTGTAGAAGCCGGAATAGGTCAGCACTTTCGGCAGCCATCCACTTTCTGGGGCCGGGAAGAGATGAAGCGCATTACGGAACTGCGTGGCCGCCAGCTGGCATTTGTCCACGTTGTTACCGTCGCACTTATTGATGACAATGCCGTCGGCCATCTCCATGATGCCGCGTTTGATGCCCTGCAACTCGTCACCCGTACCAGCCAATTGGATAAGCAGGAAAAAGTCCACCATGGAATGGCAGGCCGTCTCGCTCTGTCCAACACCCACGGTCTCCACGAATATCTTGTCGAAGCCCGCCGCCTCGCAAAGGATGATGGTCTCGCGCGTCTTACGTGCCACGCCACCCAACGAACCGGCCGACGGACTGGGGCGTATGAACGAATCGGGATGCACGGCAAGTTTCTCCATGCGCGTCTTGTCGCCCAAGATGCTGCCCTTGCTGCGCTCGCTGCTGGGGTCAATGGCCAGCACGGCCAACTTGCCGCCATAGCGTTCGAGCACATGGATGCCGAACGCGTCGATGCTAGTGCTCTTCCCCGCGCCCGGCACACCACTGATGCCGACCCGCACGGAATGCCCCGAATAAGGCAGGCACTTCTCTATGACCTCCTGTGCCACAGCCTGATGCGCCGGATGGGTGCTTTCCACCAGCGTCACGGCACGTCCCAATACTGTGACATCCCCCTTCAGAATGCCATCCACGTAATCCGCTGCCGACAGTTCGCGATGATGGTAACGCCCGCGCTTCAGATAAGGATTCACAATCGAAGGCTGTGCCACACCGCTATTCACAGTCAATCCTTTATAAGCCTCATCGTTCTCAACATGCTCCATACGCGTCCTTCCTTTCCATCTTGTTTCACGTTCACAGTAATGATTTCTTTAGAGTGTGCCGGGTCGTTCGTGATGAGCAGCACCCGCGGGCGGTTCTTCGCCTTCTTCAGATACCTGGCCAACACGGTCACCTTCAGTTTCGCCGTCTCTCCCGGACCAATGTTACGATTGCTCAATTCCACAGCCAACGCCTTGTTGAACACTTGCAACGCCCGTATTTCCAAATTCCGTTTACCTGTATTCTGAATCGTAAGCGTGGCCGACTTTCTCCGTTTGCGGCCCATCTCGCCCAAATCCACGGTGTCGGACGACAAGACCATGTCGGGAGCCAGCTCCCGGTCTTCCACAGACAATGAAGAGAAATCGGGCAACAACACGGACGACACCACAATCTCATTCTCGTCCGACACCTTGTCGCCCATCTCACGAGCTAAATAGATGGAAGCCTGCGTCAGCCCCATTTGGCGCAACTTTTCGCTGTCCAGCGTCAGCATGATTTTACCCATCCGACCTCCGGCCAACACTTCGGGATAATATTCGGCCGAAAGATAAGGGGGCAAATGCATCAGATAAGGTTTATAACTCTTGCGTCCGGTATTGACAATCTGCAACTCCGCCATGGGACGGTCTCCCTTGTTCACGTTGTCAAACTCAATGTTGTTCACATTCAGCCGCACATTCCCCAAATCCACAGGGAAAGACCCCGAATAATCCGACAACTTGGACACCACGCGCCCTTGGATATGCAAATAAACCGGCTCGTCCAAAGCATTGGTATAGACCTCGAAATCTTTTTGGAACACCCCGAGCATCTTGGCGTCATACACCGCCGTGACGGTGCCTTCCGCACCGGGAGCAATCAGTTCACGCGTCCAGTCCACTGCCGTGCAACCGCAGGAAGGAATCACCTCCTTGATGCTCAACGGTTCATTCCCCGCATTACGCAAGGTGAAGCTCACCTTGGAAGGCAGCTGGTATAGTATTTCTCCCATATTGGCCACGTCGCGTTCCACAGCTAACTTTGGTTGTGCCTGCAATGCCCCGACCAACGCAAAGGCCAAGGCACACAGCATAATTTTTCTTATAGACATGTTCATCGTTTCATTTCACCCTTCAAAGATAATGCAAACCGAGTGCAATACAAAACAAACTCGTTTGTTTTTGTGACCAAGGTGCCGCTTATCTTATGAAAAAAGAACAGAAAGCCCTTCCGAAGGGCAAGAAAGAAGATTCCTTCTCACCTCCCCAATGGTTTAAAAGTCCGCAACGCGGCCTCCATGCGCCGCACTAGGTCGCGCTTTTCCGTGCGCGGAGAATAAACAAAGCCTTCCGCCACCCACATCCTGCCGTGCGCAGAGTCGGGATAGGCCAACGAAACGAACGGACCGCCGATGCCCCCCTTGTGCATCTCCCACAACCCGCGCATTTCACAGGCCATGCGTCCGTCTTCCAACTTCACCATACGGGTTTCCACCAAAGTGTCTGTTCCCTCCACGGTCGTAGCCATCCATTGTTCCGGAGTGGAACCCGGTATGTTCCGCCTCATGGCCGAGTCGCGCAAAGCCACCCAGCGGCCTCCGAGCAGTTCCCTGCTGTCGGTCAATGGAATGGTGTAGCACACGTAGTTCATGTCTTTCTCCACACGGTCGGTGGAGGCCCAAAGGAAATTCTCCCCTTTCTTCACCTTCGCGATGTCGGACGGCACTTTCACCGTGCAGCCGAAAATCTCGCGCGAAGCATCGTCCACAAGCTTGCTGTATTTCTGCCGCAACATCGCCGCTTCCCGCCGCAGCTCACCTTCCAAGAAAAGGTTGACTATCGTTTCGCGGTTTTCCGTCACGAAACGTCCGAGCATCTCCGCGTCCGGTGTCTTGATGCCCACACACACTTGCGGACTGGCTTTCACATCGTAAGCCACCCCCATTTCCACCGCCTCCAGTTTCGGGTCGTGCCGCACCTCCAAGATGTTGCGCATCATGGAAAAGCGGGAGGAAAAGTTTTCAGGGAACAGCCGCATCATGCGGAACATAGGCTCGTTCTGCGGCAATCCGGGCACACTGCCTTTCAACACGCTCTCCAACGAATCGCGCGCCGGCGTGTTCCATAATGCTTCGTCCACCACCAATAACAGTTCCCCCGGCAATCCCTGTGAATTGCCGACCTGCGTTTTCTGTTCCTTGCCACCGCCGCATCCTGCAAAAAGGAAGGCAGCGCAACACACGCACCACAACGTGCGCCATTTGTTTCTCATTTTCATATCCCATTCACTTTTTATCGTACACGCACCAACATGGCAAGCCCGACAAAGGAACTACACCTCCAATCCCTTGTCGTTTTCAACCTTGCCAATACATCAATCATCAAATGGCGCCCCCTCTCCGCCACCACCTTGAACCATGACACGAATCCAATCGCGCAAATGGCACAGTTTGTTTCCATATCTACCTTGGGAATCGCTCAGCAACAACCAGGTACGCCGCCCGTCGGCCAGACGTGCACCCTCGCACAAGCCTTCATAATTGGCCAGTTTGGGACGAAACAACCGCATCCGCGTGACAAATGCCGCCACAGGACGCTTTTCCAACGTGTCGGGCATCAATCCTTCACGAGGCACGACCTCGTAAATTTTCGTATATACACGCGACCTCAACCTCCGCTTCGGCACGTTAATCTCCCGTTCCATCACCCAAAGCCGCCCATCGCCCGCCGGACAGATTGCCACCGCGCCAAAAGCATACTGCCGTCCGCGCATGCCGGATTGCGGTGCATCCAACATATAGGTGTGCGAGGTGCGGGGATGGCCGTCTTTCCCGAAACTTTGCAAGCGCAATCCGGCACGATGCACCACGCCGGGCTCCACAGCTTGCCCGTCCGCCTTCAGGACATTCTCAGGCATCGTCCAAAACAATCCCGCCACGCTGTCATACCCCAACGCCTCGAAACCATAATTGGGATAAATGGCTGTCCGACCAAGAAAAGGCGGCACGTACAACTCCCGTCCGGCCATCGTCCCGTCCAGCTGATAGGCCATAATCCGCTGGTCGGCCTCCCCGCCGACCCACACCAAGGAGTCATCCGGAGTGAAGGCCACGCCTTCCGCGTCCCGCCCGCCTTTCAGGGCTGACTCCACCCCCCGGAATCCCTCATTCCGCACGTCCGTCACCTGCCCGGTCAGCGAGTCCTGCACGACGCGGAACACGAAAAAACCATCGCGCGTCTCCTTGTCGCTCACCACGGCATAGCATCCGCCCCCCAAGGGCGTGATACCGCTGTAATTGCCGGACGGCACGTCCCAACGCCCCAAATCACGGGGCGGAAGAAGCTCCACGTCCTGTGCCCACGCCCATGCTACCGACAAAGCACACAAAGCCACCACAAACAAACATCGTCTTCTCATGCGTTTCGCCTCCCCTCAATCACCTACCCAACTTCATGGCCGCACGTCCAGCGTCATGCCCGCGCCATACGCGCTGAACTCCGGCGCATAGACCCCGTTCAGCTTCGCCGCGCCCACGGTGTAACGCCCCGGACGCTCCACGTAGCATTCCATCTCCAGCACATACGTCCCCTTGGGCAGACGCTCGAAGAAATACTCCGTCGAAGCATCCTTCACTTCCCGGTAATAGCCCAAGCCGTTGCGGTATGCATAGCCCGAAAGGGCCTCCACCGGCTCCAGGCAGGCCGCACGCCCCGCTTTCAGGCGCACATATTCATAGTCGCGGTCGGAGGTGAGGACGTAGCGGAGCGTCAGGCGGTCGCCCACCCGGGGCGACCGATTGTCCGTCTCCACACGGACACGAAGCCCCGAAGCCGCGCTCCCCACCTCGGACAACGGCAGGCGGAACTGCGCGTAGGCCGCGCCCCAGGCTGAAGGTGTCTCCTCCGATTTCGTCACCCGGAGGATGCCCGCGCCGCCGTCCAGTTCGCGCCCCTCCACCGTGGCCGACACCGTGCCCAAGCCCGACAGGCCGTCGCGGGAAGTCTGCAGCACGGCCCATGCCTCGCCCTTCGGCGACTCCAGCCGCACTTCGTCATCCGTCCGCAACGTCAAGTCGTCTTTTTGGCCTTGCAGCAAAGCGTAAACCGCGTCCATGCTGGCCGTGGAAGTGCCCCAGTCCTGAAGGCGCTTTTGCGACAGCAGCCAGCGGCACAGGCCGTCCGTCTCCGTCTTGCCCGAGCCGCCCGCCAAAGCCAAGGTTTCCATCAGCATCGTGTGGACAGCCATCTTGCGGTCGGAACCCACAAAGCCGTTGGACGGGTATTCAATGTGCAGCCCCTCCGCGCCGTCCACCAGATGTTCGCGGATGGAGCGCACCAGCTGCGCCGCCTCATCGCCGCGCCCCATGCGGTGCAGCACCACGGCGGCCTCGGCACGTTCGTACAGAGGCAACCGGGCTTTATCCCTCATCAACAATCCAACCATCTCATGCAATTCCTTTTTCGCCTCATCTCCAAAGTTCCCAAGCCCCGCAAGCGTAGCCACGTACAAATAATCCGCCCAGTGGGCACTCCCGTAAAGACTCCGCCCATTGCTTTCCATATACATCCTTTCTTGATGCAAATCTTGGCGCATCTCGCGAATGAGATATTCCATCATGGCCTTAACGTCCACAAAGGAGACCAAGCGCACATTGGCTTCCCGTCCAACCTTAGCCGCCCGAAACCACTGTTTGGCCACATACAACGTGACATGCAAACTTCCCGTCATGCCACGAAACCATCCGAATGAACCGTCCGTTTTTTGTAAACGCCTTAATGAACGCGAAAGACCAGCCATCAATCCCTTTTGCCGTTCCGCATCAAAGACATTTCCGGAAAGGCTGTCCGTTTGATTACTCCACGAATCTGCCAATGTCCGGATTTGCGGATACCGCTCCGCACACACGGCAGACAACACCGACGCATAATAGGCCGCTGCCAACGACAAGGCATCCCTTTCCTCTGATTCCAACACAAAAGGCAAAGCCTTCACCGCATACCACAACGGATTAGCCGTGTATTCCACCGTCAGCCGACGGCGATCGGCTGTCCTTTGGTTGTTTTGAAACAAATCATCCAAATGAATCACAGTGTCGCCCTTGTGTGAAATCACAAAAGGACGCGTTTGTGTCAACTCTTCCTTATCTTCCAAGATGGGCAGACTACGCTGTTCGCCGTCCCCGAAACCGTCTGCCTTGAACATCACCCGGCAAACGGGAAACAACGTCTCGCCCGAAGGCACATAAATAAATTCCACAATTGTGTCCGAGCCTGCCAACAACGGTTGCGCCCGGGTCTCCGTCCATAAAATATCCCCGGTATGCGGGTCGAGCACTTCCATCGTCACCTTGCCAACTATCTCCTTTTCCGTCAGATTGCGCAACGAAGCCGAAAGCGTGGCACGGTCGCCCATCCGCACGAAACGCGGCAAACGCAATTCGGCCATCACCTCTTTCACGGCAACTGCTTCATCCACAAACTTCCCCGTCATCATATCTTCCGTATGCGCCAAAGCCATGAAATGCCAAGAAGTCAATGATTCGGGTAATTTAAAAGGAATCTCCACCAGCCCGCAAGAATCCGTCATTAGCCGAGGATAAAAGAAGGCCGTTTCGTTCAAATCGCTACGGAAACGGAATATCGGGCGCGCCCTCTTCTTGTCCCCCACTCCCGCGCCGCCAGATGAAAATTCCGCCCACGGCGCAGGAGATATTTCCACGATGTCATAGATCTGGTCTTCAGGATCGGATACCTTCCGCACCCGTTCCATAGTCTCCCGCCAATCCAAATACTCTTTTCCGAAAATGCCAAAAGAAAGCGGAAGGATATTCCCATCCGGCTTCTCCTTCTCATAAAAGAACCGTTTGGAATCGTTATAAAAAGAATTAAAGGAGGCGACCAAATAAGAAAACTTGGCCCTGCGCGGAAGACACCAATCATGATGCCGCAAATCATCCAAGGAAGCATCATAGAGCACGGCCATCACCTGAGCCTTTACCGGACGGCCTTCCGCATCGGACACTTTCAGTCGCCATGTCTCTTCGCCGCCAGGCCGCAACCGATCACGGAAAGAGACCCACTCCATACGGAGAGACTTGGAAGGACGGCTTCCCTTCAGTTCACACCGATGATGATACACACACAAGTCTTTCACAAAATAAAAAGACGCTTCCATCGTCTCGCCATAATCCAACTGTTGCGGGTAAGTAAACGTCAGGATGGAATCGCTAAACGTGTAGAAAGTATCCACAAGAACTTCATTCTTACGGAATAAGGTATAAAAGAGCGTCACATCCTTTGCCGCACTCCCTATATGAATCCGTGCCGGACGATCCGGATATATCGTGTCTCTTTCGCAGTAAAACCAATCTGTCTCGTCATCCGCCGGGCACACGTCTTCTTTTCCAAGCAAGACAAAAGACCTCGTCCGGGACACCACCGTATCTTGTCCGGCCACAGCCCGTGCCTGCATTTCGTATTCCCCTGAAGGCAACTCCTCCATACCGGACAAAACGATATTCCGATTGGGCTGGATAGAACGTTCCACCCAAAGCGTATCCCTCCGTCCTTCAATCAAACGAACCAACGAACAGGTCACGGAAACGGAATCCCTCACATACGCGCCGCCATTGGCCTCATAGAGCTTCACTTCCACGCCAAAAGGCTTCTCCCGATTCCAATAATGCGGAATGACGAGACCGATCCGCATAATCCGCGATGAAAGGGGGACAAGACTTCCCGCCGTCCTTATTTCCCCGGCAGCATCCATCGCCTGCACCGTTACTTCACGGTAAGCACCCCGTTTTGAATGATTCCCTTCCACGTCCAACGGCACCGCCAACACAAACTCACCTTTCTCGTCCGTATAAACCGTGTCCAAAGATTTTGATTTCCGCTCAGAAGGCAGCAAAGCAGACACCCAACTTCGGAAAGCAGAAGTTCCCGTTACCCGGGCATACCGGACTGACTCACCGGTGAAACGCCGCACTTTGCCTGCCAGCCAAGCCGTATCCCCTTTCACCTGCGGCGCTCCGATTTCCACTTCAAACGTGGGGCGCTTGTATTCCTCCACCTTAAACGTACAATAGCCTTCCCCGCATTCCACCCGATAAGAACCGGACGGACAGGAAACGGGAAGCTGGAAATCTTCTGCCACCGTGCCCATCTCATCGCTCGCCACGTGTCTCTCAGCCAAAAGTTTCCGTTTGGAATCCTTCAGAATCAGCTTCAGTTTTTTTCCAGTCCTCACACGTTCATCATCTCCCTCAAACCGCAGACACCATCCGGCCACGCGAACCGTCTGCCCCGGACGGTATATCGCCCGGTCGGTATATAGTTCCACTCTTTCTTCCGGTTCGGCATAATGGTTCACATAAGCATAATTCATTCTTCCATCGGAAGTCACGAGATGGCAATCCTCTCCCTTAGCCACATGCAAGACGATACGGTCAGACATGAGTTTAGCCGCCGATATGCGAGGCACAAACTTCCCCGTACAATCCGTTTTTCCACGTGCCATGATGCGCCCATTTACAAAGACCTCCACCTCGGCATCTTCCACAGGCGCACCGCTCATGCTTTCCACCACACGACATTGCAAACAACTGTCAGGCAAGCTCAAAGCCACCGCCTTCAGACGGCTCACGTTTACCGGGCTACCCATGTTTTCTTCTCCTTCGGGCACGTTCTCAGGACACATACACAACACATAAGTGCCCAAATCCGGAACTTGCACTTTCAACGTGTCTTTCAATTTCTCGTATGCCATTCCCGGCTTCAATGCCCATCGTGACGATTTCGCCTTCCGCCCATGCTTGCGGACAAAAGCCGCAAGTTTCCCTTCCTTTTTCAAAACGTTCAAGCTGTCCGTTCTCACCCCTTTGGGCATACGATACCAGCATAATTCCACCTCCGGGACATTGCGGTAATCCACCCGCAAATTAAAAGTCGTGCCCGGGTATAATGTTTCATTTACATACGTTTTAAACTCTGGCGACACCAAAGCCTCTTTGCGCAACCGAAGCAACTTCGCCCGCGGATAGGATGCGTGTTTCCGCAAGCCTTCCTCCGCCCAGCCGATTTTCCGTTTGGCCGTGACCGTCAAGTCCATCATCCTCAGATAGACTTCAGCAGCCATAGGCAAATCACCGAAACGTTCCAACAGCCGGCAATATTCGCGATAAATTCCGGACGCCAAGGTTTTGCGCTCCACATCTTCCTGTTCAGCCTCATGCACAAAACGTTTACCGATTCCCTGCATTTCCTTTTGCGAACCGGCCAGCGAGTCAAGCATGATCCACAATTCCGCCTCCCGATTGCCTCGCGCCCGATACACATGCAGCATCTTTGCGCAGCAGGCGGCTGTCCACTGAAGGTCTTCCGACACAGCACTGTTTCTCCGTGCCCACACGGCACGCCGTCCGATGACATGCAACAAATCACCATCAAAAAAGTCTGCATCCTCTCCAATTTCCACAAAAGGCATGTATTCCGCCGCTTTTACCGTGGCCAGCAGTTCCGGGTCTGCCAAAGACAAGGTGTAGTTTTCCAACGAGGCTTCCCGGAAGCGGGCATACGGCCATTCGCGCATTTTTTCAAGTCCTCCGCCTTTTCCTTTGGAGTTACGGTTCCGTTTGGCGTTGTCTGCATACAACTCCCCCAGCACGGAGGCCACCACCGCCCGTTGCACAGCGTCCGGAGTTACCTGCTTCAGCCGTTCCAACCGAAGCATATCCGTGTAAAAGCTGTCCGGCGTGATGCACTGTCTGAGTTTACAGCCATAAAGCATCGCTGCCATCCATTGCCCCTTGTGACGCACCGTCCGTGCCTTTTCCTCAATCTGTCCCACCAAAGCATAGGCAGACTTCACTTCCCCGGCTTGCTCAAAACTTCGCACTTGTTTCCAAAGTTCATCAAAGCTCGCCGCATAAACACCCGAAGGCCAAAGAAGCCCCCAAAGGCACAACCCACATAAGAGCCAAATCCGCATCAACATTTACACCTTTTATATATAACTACGGTCGCACATCCAGCGTCATGCCCGCGCCATACGCGCTGAACTCCGGCGCATAGACCCCGTTCAGCTTCGCCGCGCCCACGGTATAACGCCCCGGACGCTCCACATAGCATTCCATCTCCAGCACATACGTCCCCTTGGGCAGACGCTCGAAGAAATACTCCGTCGAAGCATCCTTCACTTCCCGGTAATAGCCCAAGCCGTTGCGGTATGCATAGCCCGAAAGGGCCTCCACCGGCTCCAGGCAGGCCGCACGCCCCGCTTTCAGGCGCACATATTCATAGTCGCGGTCGGAGGTGAGGACGTAGCGGAGCGTCAGGCAGTCGCCCACCCGGGGCGACTGATTGTCCGTCTCCACACGGACACGAAGCCCCGAAGCCGCGCTCTCCACCTCGGACAACGGCAGGCGGAACTGCGCGTAGGCCGCGCCCCAGGCAGAAGGTGTTTCCTCCGATTTCGTCACCCGGAGGATGCCCGCGCCGCTGTCCAGTTCGCGCCCTTCCACCGTGGCCGACACCGTGCCCAAGCCCGACAGGCCGTCGTGGGAAGTCCGCAGCACGGCCCATGCCTCGCCCTTCGGCGACTCCAGCCGCACTTCGTCATCCGCCCGCAATGTCAAGTCCTCTTTTTGACCTTGCAGCAAAGCATAGACCGCGTCCATGCTGGCCGTGGAAGTGCCCCAGTCCTGAAGGCGTTTCTGCGCCAGCAGCCAGCGGCACAGGCCGTCCGTTTCCGCCTTGCCCGATCCGCCCGCCAAAGCCAAGGCTTCCATCAGCATCGTGTGGACGGCCATTTTGCGGCCGAAACCCACAAAACCGTTGGACGGGTATTCAATGTGCAAACCCTCCGCGCCGTCCACCAGATGTTCGCGGATGGAGCGCACCAGCTGCGCCGCCTCATCGCCGCGCCCCATGCGGTGCAGCACCACGGCGGCCTCGGCCTTGTCCGCCATCGCCAGCCCGTGCATGCCCTCCGTGAGGCGGGACAGCATGTAGTCCGTGTCCTTCCGGTCGGCATTCAGCCACGCCGCGTCGCACAGGTTCATCAGATAGAGCGTCTCCAGCCAATACGACGCATCGTACAAGCTAGTCTTGTATTTCGCACGGTGTTCCTTATCTTTCTCTATGTCCTTATGCGCCTCACTCACCAGATATTCCATCATCTTCCGCACGTTGACAGCCTCAGCCAACACTTCGTCCGTATGCCGTCCGGCACCGCTCCGCAGCAATTGCCGTGCCACGCCACGAGTCATGTACGGGCTCCCTTTCATTCCCCCGAACCAACTGAACGAACCGTCCGCACATTGCAATTTGCCCAACGACCCGGCGAACTGCCGGCGCAAGTCCGCCTGGCGGTTCACGTCGAACAACTGCTGCAAAGCCTCCATGCGCCGCGTCCCGGCTTCGGCATCGGCCACCCACGGCGTTTCTTCGAGCACGATGCCGGTCAGGTCTTCCTGCGTGGCCAGCGGGCTTTTTTTCGCCTCGCCGCCCTCGCGCCGCCAAGCCTCCACCGCCGTCTTCATTTGCGGATATTGCCCGGCCAGCTTCGCCGACAAAGTGGCAGCATAGTAGGCTGCGGCCAGCGACTGCACATCGTCCGTGCGCGGAGTCAAGGCCGAAGGCAAAGCCTGCACGGCATACCACAACGGATTGGCCGTGTATTCCACCGTCAGACGGCGATGGTCTGCATCGCGGTGATTGCCTTGGAACAGGCCTTCCAGACGAATCACCGTGTCCCCCTTGTGCGACACCACGAAAGGCCGTGTCTGCGTCAGCCATTCCTTGTCTTCCAATATTGGGAGATAGCGTTGTTCACCGTCGGTATAACTTCCGGCCGCGAAGAGCACCCGGCAAGCCGGAAGCGACACCGCTCCATCGGGTTCATAAACAAACGAAGCCACCGTGTCGGCATCCGCGCCGACCGTCATCTTCCGGGATTCCTGCCAAAGGACCTCCTCCGTGGCGGGGTCGAACACTTCCATCGTCACCGTGCCGGACAACGGTGTTTCCGTCAGATTGAAGAGTGTGGCCGAGAGCGTCGCCCGGTCGCCTTTGCGCACAAAGCGCGGCAGGTTGAGCTGCGCCATCACGTCCTTCTGTGCCACCACCTCGTCGGAGAACACGCCCGCATACATATCTTTCGTGTGGGCCAACGCCATGAACTTCCATGTGGTCAGTCCTTCCGGTAACGTGAAGTGGAGGGTCACCACGCCTGCCGAGTCCGCCATCAGGCGCGGATAGAAAAACGCCGTTTCGCGTAGGTCGCCACGAACCGCTACACGGGAAGTATTCCCCGCAATTCCGCCACGGCCTTCGGAAACCGCCTCTTCTTCCAACACTCCCGTTCCGGTCGCACGGCCTGCGTATGCATCGGCAGCCACAGGCGAACGGAGCGCCATGTTCGACTTGGCCATTGGAGCTGCATGATCGGCTATCGTCATTGTGACGCTGGCCGTTTGCTTGCCCAGCAACATTTCTCCATTTACCAACCTCCTAATTTGCCAATCCAACATGGAAAAGTCAAACTCGTCAAAACTCAATTGTCTCACGGAAAAATAACGAGGAGAAAGAAAATACCTCATTGAATAGCCTCCACTCCACCATGCTGTTGTATTCTCCATATTCACAGAAGGCAATGAATAAGGGAAATAGCGTTGCAAGCTCCAAACATGTGGTTTGATGCCGTCCAACGACGCATCATAAAGCACGGACATCAACTGTGCCGGAGCTGGCCGCCCATCGGGCAAAGCAACACGAAGTTGCCACGTTTCTTCCGCGCCAGGCTGCAGATGGTCGCGGAAAGAAATCCACGACATTTGCAGACTACGGTCGGGCTGCCGTCTCACGATGTGACGCTCGGCATGATGAAATTTCCCGTCCTTATAAAAATAGAACAACGCCTGCATGCCGTCCACTCCTTCCGGCACGTCCGGATAAACGAAATGCAAGATAGAATCGGAAAATTGACACACCTTTTCTTCCAATACGCGATTCCCGCCCAACAGCATGTAATAGAGCGACACGCTGTCTTCCGTGCTTCCAATCATCAAATGCGCAGGCCTGCCCAGCGAAACGGTGTCACTCACGCAACGGAACATCATTTTCATCGGATCTGCCAAACGGGTATCCGCCAGTCCGACTAATGTGAAGCCAGCAGCACACTTTACCGTGTCCTCCCGGGAGACGGCCAAAAGATCCATTTCATAACGCCCGGAAGGTAATGTGGAAAGTTCCGCAATCCGCGTGGCGCGGTTGGCCGGCAGACGAATGCCCGACAAAACTTTCGTCCTAGCCTGCCCTTCCGGCGCATGATAGACATCACAGGTAATCACCACCGTGTCTCTCCACACGGCCCCGGAAGCCGTCCGCACCACAGTGGTTATCGGCGGCAGGCTGTCTCTCAACAGCACCGTCTCCCCCGCCTTAATCGTGAAAGCCATCCCTTCTTTCGCCAAAGGAAAAGAAACGGACGCCTCTTGGGTTTCCCCAGCCGGATTCAACACGGCCACATGTACCAATTGGCGCATGCCGCGCCATTCCATTTGCCTGTCCAGCTTGCGGACAAGCACCTCCAACGTGAACTTCCCGTCGGCATCGGTATAGACCGTATCCAACGCTTGGACATCCTCGCCCGGACTGTTGGAATAAAACCAACGCGCCACCGAAGTCTCCGCCGACACGCGCCCGCCACGCAAAGGAGTACCATTATAATTCATGGCCTCGCCGGTCAGATAAAGGGTGTCGCCCACATGGCGGCATTCCTCCGCCTCATCCAACCGGACTTCAAACGTGGGACGTTTATATTCCTCCACTGTGAAATCCACCACGCTCTTCCCGGACTTCACCACATACCTTCCGGACATGCCGGTGGAAGGCAAAGTAAACGAAGCAGAGAAAGTGCCCATTTCGTCACTCTCCACCGTCTGTTCGGCCACCGTCTTTCCATTCGGGTCACGAAGTTCCAGCGCGACTTTCCGACCTTCCACCGCCATTTCATCCCAATGCATCTCATCCGTACACAAACCGCCCACATATACCGTCTGTCCCGGCCGATAGATTGCCCGGTCAGTATATAGACGCTCTTTCTTTTCCGTTTTCTTTTCCGCAGGGGAACCACTTCTCCAAACATAAATAGTGCCACCCAGGTTACAGCGGTCGTCACCTTTATAATATTCTATGTTCAAGACCCGTGGATTTTTGTTTTCCTTCAGGTAATCGCCATAACGCCACCGCGCTTTTCCTTCTGCGTCAGTCTGGGCCGAATGAACCAGCTTCTCCCTTGCATACCACTTCACCGTAGCACCTGTGACAGGACTTCCCGTTTTCCCGTCCACCACGGGACAAAGAGTGACACTGTCCGGCAAGAAACCATGCATCATGGCCAAACGCGTGGAACAGAATTCAGCCCACAGGAGGTCTTTCGAAGCTTGTCCGTCCACCTTCCCGATTACGACATAGTACCCGATACCCGGACATTGCAGCTTGAACGTGTCGCAAGCCTGCACATAAGCCGCCCGTTGCATCCAGTCCAAATGCTCCGTTTTCTGTAACCGTCCATGCTCCTTGACATAAGCCTCCTTGTTCTTCTGATATTTCTTCTCTTCATTCCCGTTGGGCTTGCCGTCCGGCAACAAATACCAGCGCAGCTCCAACCCGTTCACGTTACGATGCCGCACCTCCCCGTCAAAAGGCACATCGGGATTCACCACCGACGGGAAGTCCAAAGTCAACGAGGGAGCTTCCAACTCCCTCTTTTCATTCAGTAATGCCTTGGCTCGCGGATAAGCCTTGTATTGGGCATAGCCTTCTTCCGCCCAACGCATTTTCAAGGAGTCCGTCACTATCAACTCGTCCAACATCCCTATGTAAACCTCAGCTGCCTCTGGCAAATCGCCAAAACGGGACAGCATCCGCATGTATGTCTTATACGCATCCGACTGCAACACTTTTCGTTCCAACGCTTCCGACACTGGAGCATACCCTCCCAACAGTTCCATCTCTGCCATCGCACATTCCTGAACCGAATCAAGCATCACAAACAATTCCGCCTCACGGTTGCCCCTCGACCGATATACGGACAACATCTTTCCGAAAACAGGTGCGCTTTTCACGCATGTCTCGCGCACCAAACCTGAAAAAGAATATGCTGCTCGTCGCCCGATGACATTCAACAAGTCGCCGTCGAAATACGCAGCGTCTTCTCCCCGCTCCACGAAAGGCATGTAGTCGGCCGCCTTGGCTTCGGCCAACAGCTCGGGATGCGCCATAGACTCCGCATAGTTCTCCTCGGAAACTTTCAAAAACTGCGCGCTTGACCATTCGCGGATGCTGTCCGGATGGGTGTCCGTCCGTTCTCCATAATTACGGTTCCTGTCATCATTGCTACGATACAATCCACCCAGCACGGAAGCCAGCACCGCCCGTTCCACCTCGTCCGTCGTCTGCCGCTTAAGCCGCTCCAATTTCAAAATGTCGGTATAAAAGCTGTCCGGCACGATTTGTTGCCTGAGCTTGCAGCCGTAGAGCAAGGCCGCCATCCGCTGTCCTTTCTTTCCGTCCTTTCCCGCCTTTTCCGCAATCCGCTCCACCACTTCGTAGGCCGACTTCGGCAAGTCCTTCCGTTCATATTGTTTCACTTGTTTCCACAGTTCCTCATAGCTTGCCGCCCGGCTGGTCAACGCCGCGCCGCAAAGAAACAAAACACAGATTCCCCACAAGATTCGCTTTCTCATAAATCAATCACATTAAGGTAATATACACGATAGTGCAAATAAAGCCATTCTTATCGTAACCTGAAACTTTTTCACGTTATAAAATCCTAACCTACAAGACAGGAACAGCCCTGCTTCGCAGAAAGGTAAGCTGCGAAGCAGGGCTGTTCCATCAAAACGCACCCCGATAAATTGCGAACTTTAGTCCTCAAATATTCCTCATTTTTCCCACCATGACGCTTTACACCAAAAGATAAATCCCAATGGCCATATACTTTAACCTCATTCTACCGTCACGCTTTTGGCCAAATTCCTCGGCATATCCACATTCAACCCCTTCTTCACGGCCACATGATAGGCCAGCATCTGCATGGGCAACACGCTCAACAAGGGAACCAAGCAGTTCTGCGTGGCAGGCACCTCTATCACGTCCTCCGCGATGGCCTTTACTTCCTCGTCCCCTTCGGTGACAATGGCCAAGATACGCCCCTTGCGGCTCTTCACCTCCTGCATGTTAGAGATAATCTTGTGGTAAAGGTGATGGTGCGTGGCGATGCATACGATTGGCATCTCCTCGTCCACCAAAGCTATCGGCCCGTGTTTCATCTCCGCCGCCGGATAACCTTCCGCATGGATGTAGCTGATTTCTTTCAACTTCAGCGCGCCCTCTAAGGCCACAGGGTAATTATACCCCCGGCCTAAGTAAAGGAAATTCTTCGCATAAGTAAACTTGTTCGACATCCTTTCGATAGTCTCGTTCTGGCCCAACACCTTTTCCATCTTTTGAGGTATGCGGACAAGCTCCTCACACGTTCGCTGGAATTCCTCTTCACCCATGCTGCCGATTGCATTGGCGATGGCCAGCGACAGCATGGTCAACACGGTCACCTGCCCAGTGAACGCCTTGGTGCTGGCCACCCCGATTTCCGGTCCCACATGGATATAGATGCCCGTGTCACTTTCCCTCGCGATGCTGCTGCCCACACTGTTCACGATGCCAAATATCAACGCACCCTGCTCCTTGGCCAACTGAATGGCAGCCAAGGTGTCTGCCGTCTCCCCGCTTTGGCTTATGGCAATCACCACGTCGTCCTTGTCGATGACGGGCTTACGGTAACGGAACTCACTGGCATATTCCACATCCACACTGATGCGGCACATCTCCTCAATGAGCTGCTTGCCTATGAGGCCGGCATGCCACGAAGTTCCGCATGCCACGATGATGACATGGCGGGCACGGATAAGCTTCGCCTTGAAGTTCGTCAGCGCGGAAAGCTTGATTTCATACAACCCGTTCTCGTGCTGGATAATCCTGCCGCGCATGGAATTCTTGATGCAATGCGGCTGTTCGAAGATTTCCTTCAACATGAAATGCGGATACCCTCCTTTGCTCAAGGCTGAAATGTCAAAATCCACATCCTTGATGTTCAGGTCGGCCGAGGTTTCATCCAGGTTCATGATTTCCACATCTTCCCCCATGCGGATATCCGCAATCTGCTCGTCTTCGAGATAAACCACCTTATGCGTATATTCGACCAATGGCGAGGCATCGCTGCCGATGAAGAACTCGCTGTTCTCCTCACCTATGCCGATGACCAAGGGCGAAGCCTTGCGGGCGGCCACTAGATGGCCGGGGTCATTCCGCTCCATCACCACGATGGCGTATGCCCCTATCACCTTGTTGAGTGCCTGGCTGACCGCCTTGGCCAAGTTCTTCCCGTTTTTCTGATAGAAGTAATCAATCAGCTGGACCAGCACCTCCGTGTCGGTCTCGCTTTTGAACTCATACCCATGCCCCGAAAGCTGCTCTTTCAGCAACTGGTAATTCTCAATGATTCCATTATGCACCAACGCCAGGTCGCCCGACATGGACAGATGGGGATGGGCATTGACCTCGGAAGGTTCTCCGTGCGTCGCCCAACGCGTATGGCCGATACCCGTTGTCAGCATTTGGCCGGATTTCCCCAATGCCGCATTCACCTTCTCCTCCAAGTTGGCAACCTTCCCTTTTGCCTTGAACACGCTGATGGAAGACAGGCCTTCTCCCGTAAGAGCCACCCCGGCACTGTCATACCCGCGGTATTCCAACTGGTGCAGCCCCTTGAGCAATATCGGCGCGGCTTCCTTGTGGCCAACATAACCTACTATTCCACACATGATTCTATATTTTTATGATTCTAAACGCATGTAAAGGTGGAGCCTAAAAACCAAGCCGCCACGCCCCCTCAAGCAACGAGCCTTTGCCAATAAAAGCATAGCATAGACTATGCGACAAACCAACCTTGACGAAAGGCAGTCGGAAAAGGGGGAAAACGGCCAAGATAGAAACAAACCAAGAGATTCTAAAATGCAATTTTTAGAGCCCCACCTATATTTCAGTTTTGAATATCCCCTTTTTCCTCCATACAGATTGGGGATTTTTCATTTCAGCCTATGACCCAATGTGCTATCAAACTTTGTCAAAGCTATTTCGCACAACTTATACGGATAACGCAGCCCGAGCATCAAGGGATTGGAATACACTTGGTTCTGCCTCAGTGCCCTCAAGTGGTCGCGCATGATTTGCTTGTGGCTGCGCAGGACCGACGATGAAGCCCCGCCTGTGCGCATCGTCACAAAATCCTTGGCAATATAATGCGTACGGATGCGATGGACGAATATCAGCCTGAGCAGGTTTTCAAAGTCCGCTGCCACCTTATAAGAAAGGTTAAAGGCACCATACTGTTCATACACGGAGCGGCGGCAATAGAACGAAGGATGTGCCGGCATGAAGCCAAATCGCATCCAGCGACGGTGAAAAGGCCGGGAAGTATAGTAGCGCACACATTTGTCCAAATGCTCGTCATGCACATAATGCACATCGCCATACACCGCGTCAATGCCACCGCCAGCCATCACCTTTGCCACCTGCTCCAGCACATCCGGCGAAGTGTAAAAGTCATCACTGTTCAGTATGCCCACCACGTCGCCCGTCGCCATGGCAATCCCTTTGTTCATGGCATCGTAAATACCCTTATCCGGTTCGCTGACATAACGCATCCGCCCGCAAAACAGGGACTCATAACTCCGCACGACCTCCATCGTGTTGTCCTTCGACATTCCGTCCACAATGATGCACTCAACATCCTTGTACGTTTGATGCAACACACTTTCAATCGTGTCTCTCACCGTTTTGCCACTATTGAAGGTAGCGGTTATCACTGAAATCTTCATTTGTTTTCTTCAAACTTATGTCATATTCCTAATTAAATGTAACGGACTATCTTTTCCTCGCCAGTTCCACATTGCCGATTGATTTCATGCACTTTGGCGACTACCAATGTGTACCCCCACCCTTGCAGGAAAGTCCGGATAAACCCGATTTCGCCATCCAAGCATGCCCTTTCAAGAAATAGCGGTAACAGAAGTAAGCGAACGCCCCAAACCGCTTACCCCATTAAGCGATTTTGAAAGAAAACCGCTCACTGCATTAAGCGATTTCTGAATAAAATCGCTTACTATAAAAAGCTTTTCCGTATCTTTGTACCACATAAACAGAATACATCGATGGAAACCTTATTCAAAAAACACAGAATGCTCATTTCTCAAGTCAGCTTAGAGATAGTCCGTGAGATAGCCCATTCTATTGCATGGGAAAAACCATTGGTAGCCATACGCGGTTCGAGGGGGGTAGGCAAGACCACCTTGATGCGCCAATACATTCGCACCCATTATGGGACGACAGCAGGAGAGGCATTATACTGCGTCATGGACAGTATGTATTTTACCAACCATTCGTTGCTCAACCTGGGCGAGAATTTCCATCAGATGGGAGGCAAACACCTTTTCTTGGATGAAGTACATAAATACCCTAATTGGAGCAAGGAGATAAAGGAAATCAACGACCTCTACCCCGACTTGAAGATCACATTCACCGGGTCTTCGTTGCTCCAGATACTCAACGCCGATGCCGACCTCTCGCGCAGAGTCCTTTCCTATACTATGGAGGGACTGTCGTTTCGTGAGTATATGCATTTCTACCATCATATCGAGATTCCCGTTTATCCCTTGAAGGAAATCCTTGCCAATGCTGATCAGATTTGCGATAAGGTAAATGCCGTATGCCGCCCCCTAAAGATGTTTGAAGAATACATCCGCGTAGGCTACTATCCTTTTTACGATGGCGATGAGACTGAGTATTACAGCCGGATAGAGAATGTCGTCTCCTTCATCATTGACCAGGAAATGGTCCAATTTTGCGGGATAGATCCTGCCTACACCCGCAAGCTGAAAGCCATGCTGCTTTATCTGGCGGCAAACATCCCCTACGAAGTGAACATTGCGAAACTGGCGTCCTATCTTGAACTGAGCAAAAACACCGTGTTGAGCTATCTGTCCTATATGCAGAAAGCTGAACTTCTCCATTTGCTCTACTCCGACAACAAGTCAGTCTCCAAGATGCAGAAGCCGGACAAGATTTATCTTCATAACACCAATATGTTGTGTGCCTTGTCGGCGGACATCCAAGTAGGAACGGTCAGGGAATGCTTCGCAGTCAGCCAACTTACGGTAAAGCACACGGTGGAATACGGTAAGACTCAAGGCGACTTCAAGGTAGATGGCCGGTGGACATTCGAAGTAGGAGGACAAGACAAGTCTTTCGCCCAAATAGCCGACCTCCCCGGCTCATTCATTCTTGCCGATTCTATGGAGTTCCCTGTAGGGAAGAAACTCCCGCTTTGGATGGTCGGACTTATCTATTGATCATGTACACTCATACAATTACCCTTGTCGCGCAACGGCGTCTCATGACCTCATCAAAACGGGCATACCTCCACAACAGTTATATGCGAAGACAAAGCACCGGTTTTATTTTGAAACGGGCAAGCGAATGGCGACAAAAATCGGGATATTCAAGCAGGGAAAACAATCAGATTGCGCTCTTCGATGGCATAATCACGCCGCTGTTCTACAACCACCTCATAATGATTATCAAATGCCAAGCGAAAAGTTTTAAATGGAATGCTCGCCAATGCCGTTATATTCCCGGCATATAATGCGTTCAACATATTCAGTATGGTCGTTTTGCCATAACCGTTGGGATCAATAATGAAGCGGAAACTCGCTTCATTCGGTTTCAAGTCCAAAGTATAGGTATATACCTCAAAGAGAGATTCCATATAAATGGAACTCAGCATAAGTCAAGCGTCTTTATACAATTGTTTCAATTTCTCGCGCACTGTTTTGTTTACGGCAAGGCTACGCTCATCCTTTACATTCTGTTGCCCGTCAAATTTCATGCAAGCCATATAAGACTGATAATCATCCGCTTTGCTTCGATTATTCAGATAGTGCAGCGGCCTGAGATTTGTCAGTTGGTCATCTCCTCCCAAGGCTTGTGGGAAAATATGGTCAATCTCCCATCCGAAAGGATTCTGCATACCATATTTATCATACATAATCAACGCTCCGCAAGCATCCTTCCGAAACATTGCATCGTCCAGCCCTTCCACTTTGCGGGCTTTCTCCCATATAGACAATAAATAGGTTGACTCCATAACAACAGATTTTTCTGCAAATATATGAAACTTTCTTCAAGCATTCGCCTAACCTATTAAGTTTTCTGTCTTTCGATTGCTTGATTTTCTGGTAAGCGTCCAAAACTGACGTATCCCCTGTTTTACAGGCGAAACGTCTAAGAAACTGTTTTGAATTTATCGTGCGATGATTTGGGATGAGTTTTCGAGTCGGTTTCGCTTCCATGGCGAAGAAGATAGCGAGTTATCTGACGAAGAAAAGGAACTCAACAGACCGGGGAATCCCCCGAAACTCATGTGAAAATATTAGCTAACCACTTGTAAAACTTGAATTACTTGTCATGGTTGCGTTGCCTTTCATGTTTTCTCCTCCATTCCCCCAACAAGAGTCCGGGAAGCGTAACGACTATCCACGAACAGCGTTTCAATTGCTTCTTGGGCTCGCTGAAGATACGATAGACAAACTCCAAGTGCTGCTTCACCATCCATTGAGGAGCACGTTTCTCTTCCAATCCGCTATAGAATTTGAATGCGGCCCCTACAGCTATCATCACGCCTCGATTCAGATAAGGCTTCAGCTTGCTCATGAAAATCTCCTGCTTGGGTGCCCCCAAAGCCACCCATATGATATCGGCACGGTCCCGTTCTATCACCTCGGCAATCAGCTTATAGTCAAACTCGTCCACACCACGGTAGGGAAGGTCGTAAAACGTCATGCCGCCAATCTTTTCATCGATTGCGACAAGGTTATTCCGCAACACCTGAAGCGTCTTTTGGGATGTTCCCATAAAAAACATCCGGTACTTTTTCTTGCGGATGATGTCTATAAAGATTTGGCTTCCGCAATATTGCTGATAACGTTTCCCATATATCCATCTGATATACAACGGCACATAACTGCTGTCGCATATCGAGAACATGCCACCATTAACCACAGCCAAGTAATCAGGCTTGCGATTCGCGATGTTCAGAATCACCCCGTCGGCCACGCAGATGTAATCAGGCCGTTGCCGTTGCAGCTGCCTGTCTATGGCCTGGTGCACAGCCGCCTTGTCCATCTCATAGCGGATGTTGAAATAAGTTTCCATGAAGAGTTATGATATAATTTGTTTGCTTTATTTTCTTTTGGCAGCTATGGCTATTGCCCTCCGATAAATCCCTTCCAACTCCTTATAGATACATTCCCGGCTATAACACTTTAAAGCCTTCTCCTTACCTGCCACCCCCATTTTAATGCATAATTCCTTATTTTGCCACAATCCTTCTATCGCGGCAGCCAACTGCATAGCATTTCCGGGCAATACCAAACGCCCGTTGACCCCATCGTCGATGATGGATTGCATCGCACCGATGTTAGTCGTCACTACGGGACGTTCCAGCAACATCCCCCGTACAATCACGTTTGGAAAACCCTCATACCATTTGCTGGGCACGACTATCATCCGCGAACGACGATATAAATCATTCAACGCTTCACCGCACACAAATCCAAGAAATTCAATATTAGAAGGCAAAGAGTCCGGAATGTGATAGTTCGAATCGATATTCCCAGCCACTTTAAAAGGTATATGGCTGAGCCTCTTGGCAGCCTCAACAAACTCGTTGATTCCTTTCTCGGCACTGACACGGCCTACAAAGGTGACGGCTTCTCCCACCTCCTTTGTACCGGTCGGTTGGATAACCGGCGAAATGCCGGGAAGAATGCCAATCCGGTCCGCTGGTATGCCTTGCGCCATGAATTTTCGTTTTTGAAATTCAGACTGGACAATAAAGCAATCAACGCCTTTGCGTATGTTCCCGGAGATCCGGGCAAAACCATTGCGGGCAGCATATCCTATACTTTTAAAATAGCTATTCTCACAATTCTTCCATACGCACCACCATTCTTTAAAGCCGCTGAAGCACTTTTCGCACACCTTTCCTTTATTGTCCAGGCATAAACCGTTCGGGCAAAACAACCGATAATTGGGACAGCGCATCACAACCGGTATCCGGCGTTTCCTCAACGGCTTAAAGATAGACGTGGACAACAAAGGGTATAGATTCTGCACCTGGACTACATCGGGCTGATACTCATCCAAGACCAGCGACAGTTTCTTAGCCACGCTCGGATTATAGATACCCGTAAAGAAAGATTTCACCATGCCCAGCGGACTGCCGGCTATTTCCGCCGAACTTCGTTTGAACCATCTCACTTCATGCCCATGTTCTTGCAGTAACGACACCAGTTCACCCGAGGCATGTTCTTCCCCACTGGGGCGGGCATATTCATTGTGAATATACAATACTTTCATTTTTATGATTATTGAGGTAAAGTCAGCATTTGCCCAATCTTTACATCCCACGCTTGCAATGTAAATTTTCCAGTTCCACTGGCTGGATAAAAAGTCAATTCTCCCAAATAGACCCGTCGGTTAATCTCATATAAATCCACTCGGACAAATGGTATGCCCTGCGACAATTTCGTTGCAATCTCTATCATTTGTGGCAATGTCTCTGGCAAAGAAAGTTTCTTGTCCGGTGCAGGAGGGAAATCCTTTTCGCCAAAAGGCAAGAGTCCGCCGTTCATGTCATAATAGTTGGCATGATGTTCAATAAATCGATCAAAATCAATCTTGAAGAATATCGGAACTCCATTGAAACAAAAGAACTTGTAATCTTTAAGTTCTCCGCTATTGCCATCCTGCATATACTGTTCTGCTATAATGCGCGGCTTCACATTTTTGTAGGGCCACTCGCGGGTAACGGCATAGAAATTTCTGTTCAGCGATGCCCTCATCTCCTTCACAGCCTCCTCAAAGTCCAGTTTCGACTTGTCCTTACAAATGATTACCCTCCCGCTGTCATGAGTTGCTTTTAGCACAAACTGGTTGGGTAGCACATCGAATGCTATATCTTCCGCCCTGTCCCAAACGCCCAAAGCCGGGATGATATGCTCCTCCCCTATCTTTTCCGCGACATACCGTTTCGCTTCATATTTATCTACCATTCTAGTGTATTCAGGGCGGTGGTCGTGCAACTTCAACCATTGAAGTTTCTCATTGAATGTCTGCGGATTTCTCAGGTTGGGCAATTTACCAAAATTCTTATAATACTTCGCCATTACATACCAGCGATCCGGCACCAGCAAAGCCAGTCTATAGAGCAACAATTTTAGATTACTATCTTCTTGCATGAGTTTATTATTTTGTGGTGAAATTCGGTAGATAGTGTTCAACGGCTTTCAGCACGTTCAGCGCAGTATTGTGAGGATTGAACTCTTTCTCAATCTCGATGGAATATTTCCCGAATTGCTCTAAATCTATTGTGTGAAAATATTGCAATGCTTCAGTTATGCTCTCTTGGTTTAATGGGTCGAATGTCGTTCCATTTACATCTTTATGGACTAATTCGGGATAGCAGCCATTGTAGATGGAACATGCTACAGGCAACCCGCACGCCATAGCCTCTGGGACGACCAAACTCCAATTATCTTCCAATGTGGGGATAATGAACACATCTGATATAGCATAATACTTATATATCATGGAATAGTCGATGCCGCCTGTGAAAACCACCGAGTTATCATTGCCGAATTCCTCTTTGAAATTTGGCAGTTCTGGTCCGTCACCGACCAAAAGCAGTCGGTCATTTGGATATGCTTGTATATGCCGCTTCCACCCCTGAAGGAGGTGGAACACCCCCTTCAGGGGTATCATTCGTCCTACAAAGACGAATGATACCCCGGAAGGGATGTTGCCGTACACTTGTTGCTTGAATGACAGAACTTCTTTTTCGTCCATTGAAAATACATTTTGTGCCAAGCCGAAACTATCTGCACACATTCCTCCTGTAAAAATGTTTTTAGCTTTAACACCTTGCGATACAAGATACTGCTTAGTCAATATACCATTTGCAACATAGCCATTGGTAAACAGTCCAATGAAGCGTCTATACATTCGTCGCCATAGTGGACAATTACGTTCCGTATGTGCAGTCCTCTCATAGGCGATCAATAGAGGTATGCGATGAAACAGCGAATACCAAACAGCCCACGGCGTAAACTGGAAGAACCCTTCGGCTATAATCAAGTCAGGCTTGACTTTCTTAATTAGCTTATACAATCCCTTAGGATAGGTCAATGCTATTCCTGTATTGGCGAACTCAGTTCTGCGACCTATCTTGAGACGTTTTTCATCCTCCACAAATAAGGCATGTTCACCCAAGATCTCTTGGATCTTGCGATGGCAACGCTCAGGCATACGTTTCTTGCTGTATATCAAGCAGAATGTTCCACCGCATAGTTTTTGCATTTCCTCATATAAAGGTATGCGATAGTCCAAGAATGATGGATTAACCCATAATATGTTCATGTTCCACTTATTTTTTTGTTTGATTCTAAGACCTTACAAATAGTATTGAATAGAAAAATTCTCACCCTGTCTATCATCACACAAAATAGGTAAATGCCTATAAAAGAGAGACAAGCGAATAATAAGGATGAAACTTTGCCAAAATGGGTGTTGATGTGCACCCACATATTTGAAATTTCTGCTCCCAATACGACATTACAATGAAAAAGATAAATAGAGAAAGCTGAAGCCGACAAGAAATTTATCCAGCGAATATATCCTATGTTTAATCCTTTGAAATACAAGAATAAAAACACTGATATTAGGATTATTACAGGATTAAGATAACCGTATGGGCTAGTCTTTATTTCTAACAAAAGAAGTAATATATTGATAATCAACAAAAACACACCACCTATAAGATACATTGACAAGTTAAATTTTCTGCCACGTTTGAATAGGAAGATTGCCCCTTCCTTATGTAGATATGCTCCTGTCAGATAAATGCCAATTAGACTTAGAGCACTCATACCTTTTCTGAAGTCTGGAAAGCCTAAAAAATAACCTCCTATAGTGCTTAATAGATAGAAAATTATCAGATATTTGCCAAGTGTGTTAGCATTGACTGATGCGGTAAAAGCGTTCAATACCGGTGACATGACAAACAGAATGATATATCCCTTTACAAACCACCCCCAAGAAAGACTTTCAATGAATGCTTTTAGTGCATTGAATTGAGGGACATCGTAAGCGTCCAAAACTGACGTATCCCCTGTTTTACAGGCGAAACGTCTGAAATAAGATTAAAATTGAGTTGATATTTATAGTTTGTTTGCACTTATGCCGATGGTCGAG
>CALULT010000032.1 GCA_944321565.1 uncultured Paraprevotella sp.
GTTAAAGAAGTGTCTACTGACTTAGGTTATAAAACAAAAAAGTGTCTAGTGAAATCAGGAAAAGACAAGATATACTTACTTTGCCATCGAAGTATATCTTACTTGGGCATCGAAGTATATCTTACTTTGCCAAGTCAGTATATCTTCTATTTGGAAAGTAAGTATCTTTTGGAAACTGTGAGGTGTTCCGCTTGTTTGTCATGCGGGGCGTAACGGCCTTTTTGTTTTCCATGCGGCGGCCATAATGACCGTTCTGTTCTCCATTCGGAGTCGTGACGTCTCTTCTGTTTGCCATGCGGTGGCCATAATGGCCGTTCTGTTCTCCATTCGGAGTCGTGACGACTCTTCTGTTTTCCATGCGGAAGTGAAAGTGCATGGGAAACCCCTCCGGCCCTTCGGGCCATCTCCCCTGCGAGGCGGAGGAGTTTTTCTTGCAGTCAACATTCCGACCGGGGCGTGAACCCTTCCAGCCTAAAGGGTTCACAACAACTCCCTGTGGTTCAACACATGTGAACCCGTGAACCCTTCACGGCGGAAACTTGTTGTATAGAGAGTGGATGGGCGGGACAGTCCATAAGCTTGCGCCAATCCGGATTTTTCAAGCCGTTCGGGGCGGGGGCTTGACAAAGGCTTTTTCATGTTGTATATTTGCAGACGGAAAACATCAAAAACTCATGCCAATGGAACTCAAACTGATTGTCCGCCGCGCCGTCATGCGGTGGAAGGGGAAACAAGTCACCGCCCGGAAAGTGGGAAACGCCACCGTGCCTGTATGGGAAAAGACCGCGGAACGTCTTGCGGGCAAGGGCGTGGAGGATGATACCGTCCCGCCCGCCGCAAAACTGGAGGACAACCTCGGGCGGTTCCTCGACGGCCGCTATGACTTCCGCTTCAACCGGCTGACGGGGGCCACGGAGTTCCGCCAAAAGGGTGATGAGGGGGACGCGGCCTACCGTCCCGCCACGGCCCGCGACCTGAACGCCATCTGCGTGGAAGCCCACCGCGCGGGCATCCCCTGCTGGGACCGCGACCTGGCCCGCATGGTCAATTCCGCACACGTGAAAGCCTACCATCCTTTCCGGCAATACTTCGACGGCCTGCCCTGCTGGGACGGTCGCGACCGCCTGCACGACCTGGCCGCGAGGGTATCCGCTGACGTGCTTTGGATCCGGGCCTTCCACCGCTGGATGCTCGGCGTGGCGGCGCAGTGGGCGGGGCTTTCCGACGGCCTGCATGCCCAGTGCGTGGCGCCGTTGCTGGTCAGCGACGCGCAGGGAATGGGGAAGTCCACTTTCTGCCGTGCGATTATGCCGCCCGAGTTGCAAGCCTATTACTCGGACAACATCGACCTGGCCCGCCCCGAGAAGATAGAACGCCAGCTGGTGGAGGCCGGGCTGCTCAACCTGGACGAGTTCGACCGCATCCCGGCGCGGAAGCACCCGTTGCTGAAGAACCTCATGCAACTCTCCGCCCTCAACCTGCGGAAGGCCTACCAGCGGCATGCCTGCGCCCTTCCCCGCATTGCCGCCTTCATCGGCACGTCCAACTCCCGCGAGCTGCTCACCGACCCGAGCGGGAGCCGCCGTTTCATCTGCGTCCTCGTGGAGCATCCCATCGACAGCACGGGCATCGACCACGCGCAGGTGTATGCCCAACTGAAGGCGGAACTGCAGCGCGGCGAACGGTATTGGTTCAGCCATGAGGAGGAAGCCGGGCTGCAGGCGCACAACGCGGCCTTCTACCGCGTGTCGCCCGCGAGTGAGCTGTTGGGCAGCTGTTTCCGTGCGGCACGTCCGGACGAGGATGCCCGGCTGTGGTCGCTCCCCGACCTGTTCGAGCACGTGAAACGTCACCAGCCGGGCAGCGTGGCCGGGTTGAACCTGGCCGGCTTCGCCCAGGCCCTCACGGCGGCAGGAGTGGAGAAAGTGCATACGCGCTATGGCAACCGGTGGCGGGTGGTGGAAGTAGATGTGCGTGGGTAGAAGGCATGTGGGGAATTGCAAAAAGTCATTTTTGCGACCAAGTTGTAGGGAATAATCCGTATTTTTGTGGAATAGGAATCAGAGAAGGAGGATTACAAGATGAAATTAGGGATTATCAGATGCCAACAGACTGAAGATTTTTGTCCGGGCAATGGTTGCTTTAAGGCGGTGAAGCACAAGAAAGGTGCTTTTGAAGGAATAGGTGAAGACATTGAACTGGTCGGCTTTACGAATTGTGGCGGGTGTCCGGGCAAGAAGGCCATATTGCGCGCGAAGTTGCTTGTGGAACGGGGCGCGGACACCATCGCTTTCGCTTCGTGTATTCAAAAGGGAACGCCCATTGGCTATCCTTGCCCGTTCCATGCCCGGATGAAGACCTTGTTGAAGGCGGGGCTTCCTGAACATATCCGCATATTGGACTACACCCACGATGCTCCCGGAGATAAGAAATAGGAAATCTTCGATGGCCGGGAATCTTGCTTGGCAAAGTCGGTTCTACTTCTATTGTAGGTAAGTCTTGTCCTTGTGTGCATAGATATTCAATTTTGAAACATGGGGAAATGCCTAATTCCGTTTGATAATCAGTAAAGAACAAAACGCTTTGAATATTTATTGAAAATATAATGCATATTATGCATCGGGGGAAACATAAAATCCGTATCTTTGCATCATGAATCAAGAAAAGAAAGGAACGCGTAACAGGGACGGGCGGCTGGAAGCTATCAAACTCCTGTTGCTGTCCAAGGAACTGGGAAGCCAGGCAGAACTGCTGTCCGAGCTGCGCCGGATGGGTTTCAGCCCCACGCAGGCCACCCTCTCGCGCGACCTGCACCAGCTGAAGGCTGGCAAGGGACTGAACGCTGCGGGGCGTTGGGTTTACGTGTTGCCGGGGGCACCGGCTTACCGCCGCGTGTCGGACACGGTGCTGACGGCGGCCGCAGCCCGGCAGGAGGGGGTGCTCTCGGTGAAGTTCTCGGGAAATTTGGCCGTGTTGCATACCTTGCCGGGACATGCCAGCCATGTGGCCTACGACATAGACAACAAGCGTTTCGACGAAATTTTGGGTACATTGGCGGGGGACGACACCGTGATGATGGTGCTTGCCGAGGGCGTGGGGCCGGAAACGGTCTATGGCCTGTTGGCTCAGGCTCTGCCCGGAGTAGATTGGAAATAAGGAAAGGGAAAGTAAATCCCGCAGAGGAAAATAGGAAATGGAACAAACAGACAAGGAAAAAAGCGTGGAAGAGAATGACGGAATCCGCGTGGTGGTGGCGGATGCCAGCCATGAGAAATATGTGGATGTCATCTTGGCGACCATCGCGGACTCGGCCCGCAAACGCGGTTCGGGCATCGCGTCGCGGACGCACGAGTATCTGGCCACGAAAATGAAGGAGCGCAAGGCCGTGATTGCCTTGGCCGGTGAAGGCGAGAATGAAGAGTTTGCCGGCTTTTGTTACATTGAGAGCTGGGGAAACAAATCATACGTGGCCAACTCGGGCCTGATTGTGGTGGAGAAATTCCGCAAGCACCATCTGGCCACGCGCATCAAGCAGACGGCCTTCACGCTCTCGCGCCTGCGATGGCCGCATGCCAAGCTGTTCGGGCTGACGAGCCAGAGCGCGGTGATGAAAATCAACACGGCGTTGGGCTACGTGCCGGTGACGTTTGCCGAGCTGACCGACGACGAGGCTTACTGGAAGGGGTGCGGCACACCGGAGCATCCGTGCTGCATCAACTATGACATCCTGCAACGCACGGGGCGCAAATACTGCGTGTGCACGGCCATGCTCTACGACCCGGCCATGCATCCGGACGAGAAGCTCCCGGTGGAATTGCCGCCCGACGTGGTGAAGATGGCCAAGGAGGCGGCGGAGAAGAATCTGCGGTAATATATATAATATAGGTATAAGAAAGAAAACGAAATAGGATTATGGCAAAAAAAGTAGTCGTGGCGTTCAGCGGAGGGCTGGACACGTCATACACGGTCATGTATCTGGCCAAAGAAAAAGGATATGAAGTTTATGCGGCTTGCGCCAACACGGGCGGGTTCAGCGAGGAACAGCTCAAGCGGAACGAGGAAAACGCCTACAAGCTGGGCGCGAAGGAATATGTGACGCTGGACGTGACGAAAGAATATTATGATAAGAGCCTGCGTTACATGATTTATGGCAACGTGTTGCGTAACAACTGTTACCCCATCTCGGTGTCGTCGGAGCGCATCTTCCAGGCCATCGCCATCGCGCGCTATGCCAACGAAGTGGGTGCGGATGCCATCGCGCATGGTTCGACGGGCGCGGGCAACGACCAGATCCGTTTCGACATGACCTTCCTCGTCATGGCGCCGGGCGTGGAGATTATCACGTTGACGCGCGACGGCAACCTGAGCCGCCAGGAAGAAGTGGACTTCCTGAACGCCCACGGTTTCCATGCGGATTTCACGAAACTGAAGTATTCTTATAACGTGGGCATTTGGGGAACTTCCATCTGCGGCGGCGAACTGCTGGACAGCAACCAAGGCCTGCCCGAGAGTGCTTATCTGAAACATCCCGTGAAGGACGGGACGGAGCTGCTGAAAATCGGCTTCAAGAAAGGCGAGATCTGCAGTGTGAACGGCGTGGAATACGAGGATAAGATCAAGGCCATTCAAGAGATAGAGAAAATAGGGGCGGCATACGCCATCGGTCGCGACTGCCACGTAGGCGACACCATCATCGGCATCAAGGGGCGTGTGGGCTTCGAGGCCGCCGCGCCGATGCTCATCATCGGGGCGCACCGCTTCCTGGAGAAATACACGCTGAGCAAGTGGCAGCAGTATTGGAAAGAACAAGTGGCCAACTGGTATGGCATGTTCCTCCACGAGAGCCAGTATCTGGAGCCGGTGATGCCGGACATCGAGGCCATGCTTACCAGCTCGCAGCGCAACGTGAACGGCGTGGTGACGCTTGAACTCCGTCCTTACGGTTTCAGCACCGTGGGCGTGGATTCCCCGGACGACTTGGTGAAGAACAAGTTCGGCGAATATGGCGAGACGCAGAAGGGTTGGACGGCCGAGGATGCCAAGGGGTTCATCAAGGTGACTTCCACGCCGCTCCGCCTGTATTATGCCAACCACAAGGACGAGGAACGTATCCAATAGGTTATGATGAAGGATGACAAACGGCTGGAGCGTCCCCGGGCGGGACGGATGCTTGCGGGTGTGTGTGCCGGAATAGCCGAATATTTTGGGCTGGATGTCTCGCTTGTGCGCATCGGTTACGTGTTGTTGACGCTGTTCACTGCCTTTTGCGGTGTGTTCGTTTACTTCATATTGGCCGTTATCATTCCCCAGGAAAAAAACAGGTATTTTAAATGATAAAAGTAGGAATCATAGGTGGAGCCGGATATACGGCGGGCGAGCTTTGCCGCTTGCTGTTGAACCATCCGGACGCTGAGATTGTGTTTGTCAACAGTTCGAGCAATGCGGGCAACCGGTTGACCGACGTGCACGAAGGGCTGTATGGCGAGACGGACATGACGTTCACCGACCAGTTGCCTTTCGACGAGGTGGACGTGATTTATTTCTGCTTCGGGCATGGCAAGAGCGCGGAGTTCCTCTCGACGCACGACGTGCCGGCTCGGGTGAAGATTATTGACTTGGCGCAGGACTTCCGCCTGGCCGCTCCGGGAAACGATTATGTATATGGGTTGCCCGAGTTGCAGCGCGAAGCCATCGCCGGGGCGCAGCATGTAGCCAATCCCGGTTGTTTCGCCACCTGCATCCAGCTGGGGCTGCTGCCTTTGGCGGCAAACGGCCTGCTTGGCGGCGACGTGGCGGTAAATGCCATCACGGGCAGTACGGGGGCCGGAGTGAAGCCGGGTGCGACCACGCACTTCAGCTGGCGCAACAACAATCTGAGCATCTATAAGGCGTTCCGCCACCAGCACGTGCCGGAAATCCTGCAGTCCCTCCGTTCGTTGCAGCCGGGTTTCGCGGGAACGGTGGATTTCATTCCTTATCGTGGCGACTTTGCCCGCGGCATCTTTGCCACGGAAGTGGTTCGGGTGGACGAGTCGCTTGATGCAGACTATTTTGTGAATCTTTATAAAGAATATTACCGGGATGCGGCGTTTACACATTACGTGGACGCGGCCATCGACATGAAGCAGGTGGTGAACACCAACAAGGCATTGGTGCATGTGGACAAGTACGGCGACAAGTTGCTGGTGACTTCCATTATCGACAACCTGCTGAAGGGAGCGAGCGGACAGGCCGTGCAGAACATGAACCTGATGTTCGGTCTGGACGAGCGGGCCGGCCTGCGGTTGAAGCCGTCCGCATTCTGAACCATCATGAAAGGAAACAAGAAAATGAAACCATTCGACGTATATCCGCTTTTTGACGTGAACATCGTGCGGGGCAAGGGATGCCACGTGTGGGACGACAAGGGGCAGGAATATCTTGACTTATACGGCGGGCATGCCGTCATCAGCGTGGGGCATAGCCATCCGCATTATGTGGAAGCACTCACGCGGCAGTTGAACTTATTGGGCTTCTATAGCAATTCCGTCATCAACAAACTGCAGGTGGAGCTAGCCGAACGGTTGGGGAAGGCCTGCGGTTATGAGGATTACCGGTTGTTCCTGATTAATTCCGGAGCCGAGGCTAACGAGAATGCTTTGAAGTTGGCCAGTTTCCATAACGGGCGCAGCCGGGTGCTTTCGGCCAAAGGGGCGTTCCACGGGCGCACGTCGCTGGCCGTGGAAGTGACGGACAATCCGAAAATCATCGCGCCTATCAATGCGAACCGCCATGTGACTTATTTGCCGTTGAATGACTTGGAGGCTTTCAAGGCAGAATTGGCGAAGGGCGATGTGTGTGCCGTCATCGTGGAATGCATCCAGGGCGTGGGCGGCATCCGCTTGGCCACACCTGAATTCATGCAAGGGCTGCGGCAGGCTTGCGACGAGACGGGCGCGGTGCTGATTTGCGATGAAATTCAGTGCGGCTACGGGCGTTCCGGTAAGTTCTTCGCCCATCAGTACTTGGGTGTACAGCCCGACCTGATTACCGTGGCCAAGGGCATCGGAAACGGATTCCCGATGGGTGCCGTGTTGGTTTCGCCCAAGTTCAAGCCCGTTTACGGGCAATTGGGCACGACGTTCGGCGGCAACCATCTGGCTTGTGCAGTCGCGTTGGCCGTGCTGGATATCATCGAGGAGGAACATCTGGTGGAGAACGCCGCCAAGGTCGGGCAGTTCCTGATGGACGGTATTCGGTCGTTGCACCTGCCCCATGTGGTCGATGTGCGTGGACGTGGACTGATGATTGGCGTGGAACTGGATGTGCCTTACAAGGAAATCCGCAGCAAATTGCTCTTCGACGAACATTGTTTCACCGGATGCAGCGGGACGAACGTGCTGCGACTGTTGCCGCCGCTTTGCCTGACAGAGGCCGAGGCGGCCGATTTCTTGACGCGGCTTGAACGTGTGGCGCGGGGATGAGGAAGAGACCATTAATTAATGAATAATCACGAAGGAAGACAAGCCGGCCGCCGGGCAGATGCCGGCGACCGGCTTGCTTGCTGTTAAACAAAGAGGAAGAAGGAATATGAGATTTGCGATTATCGGAGCCGGCAATATGGGTGGCGCACTGGCGCGCGGCCTGGCGAAAGGCTCTTTGGTCCGCACGGCGGACATCACGGTGTCCGACCCGTCGTGCGAACGGACGGATGCTTTGTGCAGGGAATTTCCCGAAATGAAAGTAGCGGCGGACAACAAGGTGGCGGTAAAGAATGCCGACGTGGTGCTTTTCGCCGTGAAGCCGTGGCTCTTGGAAGGTGTGATAGAGGAAGTGAAAGGCGAGATGGACTATGACAACCAGGTGGTCGTTTCCATCGCCGGCGGGGTCGGGACAAAACAGATTTGCCAGTATCTCGACCGTGGCGACGCGGGTTTCCCGGCGGTGTATTATCTGATACCCAACACGGCGGTTGATGTGATGGCCGGGATGACCTTCATGACTTCGGTGTTTTCCACGGCGGAAATGGACGCACAGTTGTTGGCCGTATTCAAGGAGTTGGGCGATGCCATGCTGGTCGAAGAACGGTTGATGAACGCGGGCATGGCCTTGTCTTCCTGCGGCATCGCCTACGTGATGCGCTATGTCCGCGCGGCCACGGAAGGCGGTGTGGAACTGGGCTTTTACGCCAAGGACGCGCAGCGCATCATCATGCAGACGATGAAAGGGGCGGTGGAGCTGCTGGCTGCAGGCGGCGCGCATCCCGAGGCTGAAATTGACAAGGTGACCACGCCGGGCGGGTTGACCATCCGCGGGCTGAATGCGATGGAGGAGGCCGGGTTCACCACCAGCGTCATCAAGGGGTTGAGGGCTTCCGTGAAATCTTAAACAGGCAATCCCATGTCGCAAGTATATAAGCGCATAGCCGTGAAAATCGGCAGCAACGTGCTGACCCGCAAGGATGGCGCGTTGGACATCACGCGTATGTCCGCCCTAGTGGACCAAGTGGCGGAATTGCGGCGGGCCGGCGTGGAGGTCATTTTGATTTCGTCGGGTGCAGTGGCCAGCGGGCGCGGGGAGCTGAAGGGCATGCCGGTGCGGCGGATGGATAGTGTGGCGCAGCGGCAGCTCTTCTCAGCCGTGGGGCAGGCCAAGCTTATCAACCGCTACTATGAGCTGTTCCGCGAGCACCATCTGCCCGTGGGACAGGTACTTACCATGAAGGAGAACTTCGGGACGCGCCGCCACTACCTGAACCAGCGCAACTGCATGATGGTGATGCTCGAAAACGGGGTGATTCCCATCGTGAACGAGAACGACACGGTCAGCGTCACGGAGTTGATGTTCACGGACAACGACGAACTCTCCGGGCTTATCGCCACGATGATGGACGTGCAGGCGCTGGTCATCCTGAGCAATGTGGACGGCATCTATAATGGTGCACCGGGTGTGCCGGGCACGGAGGTCATCCGCGAGGTGGAGCCGGACAGGGACTTGCAGGAGTATATCTGCACGGAAAAGTCGGGCTTCGGGCGCGGCGGCATGATGACCAAGTGTGGCGTGGCCCGCAAGGTGGCCGACGAGGGCATCGAGGTAATCATTGCCAACGGGCGGCGCGAGAACGTGCTGGCCGACTTGGTGCTGCGGCCCGGCAGCGTGGTGTGTACGCGCTTTGCTCCGCGAGAGGGCGGCGTGTCGAGCGTGAAGAAGTGGATTGCGCATAGCACGGGGTTCGCCAAAGGAGAGGTTTACTTGAACGCCAAGGCGGTGGAGGCGGTGTGCGGCGACAAGGCCGTGAGCGTCCTGCCCGTTGGCGTGACCCGCATCGAGGGGGATTTCGAGAAGGACGACCTGGTGAGCATTCTCTCGCCCGATGGACATCACATCGGGCTGGGGCGCGCGGCCTACGGCAGTGCGGAGGCGCGCGGCATGATGGGGCGGCACGACTGCAAGCCGCTGGTGCATTACGATTATTTGTATTTGGAATAGAAAAACAAGGTTTCTTATGGACTTGACAACTTTATTTGCGGGAGCGAAGGCCGCCGGGCGCGGACTGTTGCAGTTGCCTGTGGAGCGGGTGAACGACATCCTGCGGGCTGTGGCCGACGAGGCGGTGGCGCAGTCGGAATACATCTTGGCGGAGAACGCACGTGACTTGGCGCGCATGTCATCGGACAACCCGCTTTACGACCGGCTGAAACTCACGCCGGAACGCCTGCAAGGCATTGCGGACGACACGCGGCACGTGGCCGGTCTGCCTTCGCCGCTGGGGCGGGTGCTGAAACACACGGTGTTGCCCAACGGGCTTGACCTGACGCGGGTGAGTGTGCCGTTCGGCGTGATAGGTGTCATCTACGAGGCGCGTCCCAACGTGACTTTCGACGTGTTCGCGCTTTGCCTGAAAGCGGGCAGTGCCTGCGTGTTGAAAGGCGGGAGCGATGCCGATTGTTCCAACCGTGCCATCGTGCGTGTCATCCACGGTGTGTTGGAACGTTTCGGGGTGGATCCGGCCACGCTGACGTTGCTGCCTGCCGACCGTGCAGCCACGGCTTCCTTGCTGCAGGCGCGCGGTTATGTGGATTTGCTCATTCCTCGTGGCGGACGCGCGTTGATTGATTATGTGCGCGAGAATGCCCGCATTCCTGTCATTGAGACGGGGGCGGGCGTGTGCCATGCGTATTTCGACGCGGCTGGGGACTTGCGGAAAGGGATGGCCATCGTGAACAATGCCAAGACGCGGCGTGTCAGCGTGTGCAACACTTTGGACAGCCTGCTGGTGCATGCCGCCCGTTTGGCGGATCTCGCGGCTTTGTGCGCCCCGTTGGTAGAGAGCCGCGTACGCCTGTATGCCGACGCGCAGGCTTTGGCTGCCTTGCGCGGACATTATCCCGACGAACTGTTGGAAGAAGCGACGGAAGCGTCTTTCGGCACGGAGTTCATGGACTATAAGATGGCCGTGAAGACCGTGGATTCGCTTGACGATGCTTTGGAGCATATCGCCCGTTTCGGTTCGGGGCATAGCGAATGTATCATCACCGAAGACGAGGCTACGACCGCGAAGTTCCTCAGGCTGGTGGATGCCGCTTGTGTATATTCCAATGCCCCCACGTCGTTCACCGATGGGGCGCAGTTCGGGTTGGGTGCGGAAATCGGCATCAGCACCCAAAAGCTCCACGCCCGCGGTCCCATGGCCCTGGAAGAGATGACGACCTACAAGTGGCTCGTGCGTGGCGACGGGCAGGTTCGTCCGAAATGAGCGTTGTTTTGTTTATGATGATAAAAAGAAGATAGATTATGAAAGTTTTTCAGAACGTAGAGGATTTGGGAGACCTGAAGCTGGCTTTGGAAGAAGCCGCGGCGGTCAAGAAAGACCGTTTCCAGTATCAGGCTTTGGGGCGCAACAAGACAGCCCTGCTCATCTTTTTCAACAACAGTCTGCGCACCCGCCTGAGTACGCAGAAAGCGGCCATGAACTTGGGCATGAACGTCATCGTGCTTGACGTGAACCAGGGGGCTTGGAAGCTGGAGACGGAGCGCGGGGTCATTATGGACGGCGACAAGAGCGAGCATTTGCTCGAGGCCATTCCGGTGATGGGCTGTTATTGCGACGTGATTGGCGTACGTTCCTTTGCCACGTTTGAGAACCGCAAGGACGACTACGAGGAGAAAATCCTGAACCAGTTCATCAAGTACTCGGGCCGCCCCGTGTTTTTCATGGAGAGTGCCACTGTGCATCCCCTGCAGGCTTTTGCCGACTTGATTACCATTGAGGAATACAAACGGACGCAGCGTCCGAAAGTCGTGCTTTCCTGGGCTCCCCATCCCAAGGCGTTGCCGCAGGCCGTGCCCAATAGTTTCGCGCAGTGGATGAATGCCGCCGATGTGGATTTCGTCGTGACGCATCCCGAGGGTTATGAGCTGGATCCGAAATTCGTGGGGAACGCACGGGTGGAGTACGACCAGATGAAGGCTTTCGAGGGGGCGGACTTCATTTATGCCAAGAACTGGAGCTGCCCCGGCGTGACGCGCCCGGAAGATTACGGGAAAGTGCTGAGCAAGGACATGGGCTGGACAGTGGATGCCGCCCACATGGCCGTGACAAACAACGCCTACTTCATGCATTGCCTGCCCGTGCGCCGCAACATGATTGTGACGGACGACGTGATAGAAAGTCCCCAGTCGCTGGTCATCCCCGAAGCGGCCAACCGCGAGATTTCGGCCACGGTGGTGCTCAAGCGCATGCTGGAGACGCTGTAGAAAGGCTTGTGTAGAAAACTGTTGAGGCTGTTTCAAAATAGGATTTGGGACAGCCTTTATTTGTACATTTCGGGGTATGTTGCTACGGGCAGAGACGCCACGTCTTGCGCCCGTCAAACGTCAGGGTGGTGAAGGTGAGGCTGTCGCCTTCTTGGAAGCCTTCTAGCTGAAAGAGGGGAAGGCTGGCATAGACGGTGGTGGAATAGGAATAGGGGTCGCCGGGCTGGCGGTGGTAGAGCGAGAGGTGGAACGTCTGGTGGCCTTCGGACGCGGGGCGCACGGAATCCACGCGGTAGCCCCACAACTGGGTGCCGCCTTGGGTTTCAGGAGTGAGTTGCAGGTTCAGGTATCCGCCGCCCGGCCAAATGGCGGCCACTCCGGTCGGCTCGTCATCGGCCGAAGGTTCCTCCACGGGTTGTAGCAGGGTGACGTTGTCCACTGTGTAAATTCGCGCCACGGGCAGGCCGTCGCGGTTGTCGCCCGTAGGCTCGTAGCCGCACACGATGCGGTAAACAGACTCCGGTTGCAATCCTTGCAGAGGCGTGTTAGCGGCATACGTTTCGCCACCGTCGGTGGTGAACGACGTGCCGAGCCCCGTTTCGTCCGACAGCAGCTCCACGAACTCAGTGATGAGGGAGGGATAGAAGTAATCTTCCTCTTCATCCTTGCCGCAAGCTATGAAGAGGAATGCACAGAGCAGGAGAAGGGCATTCGCCCTCTCCTTTTTAGTCTTCATGGATGGCCGTTTCATGGTTGAACACGGGGTTGGCATACATGGTGAGCAGGCGTTCGCGCAGGAAGGCCGTGTCCGGATTGGGCAAACTGACTTTCCGGATTTGCCCTTGCAGGTAAGCTTCGAACGCCGCCTTTTCGTCTGCCGTGTAGCGGTCGGCGAAGCGTTCCGTGCCGCGCAAGAGGTCGGCTGCGGCGTAATTCCCGGGATAAAGCTCGTAGTTCCGGTGGATTTCCCGGTCGATGCGGGCGGCCACGGTGGCGAAAAATTCAGTTTTGGGCATGTCGGCGGGCAACGTGTTGAGCCAATCGTCCAGACAGTCGGCCATGCGGAAACAGATGCGTCCTTTGTAGCCGAAGATGCCCGTTTGCATGTTCTTCAGGTCGTCGGCGGGACTCTTCTTGAAGCCTTCGATGTCGCGTTTCTGTTGGAACTCCTGCGCTTTCAGGTAGTCGCAGGGGTCGTATTCGTAGGAGAGCGCGACGGGCGTGAGGTGCAATTGCTTGAGGCGTTCCACGACGCTTCCCTCTCCACCCATAGCCATCATCTTGAGAATGGCATCCTGTGTGCGGTCGTCAGAGTCCTTGGCGCGTCCTTCGCGTTGGGCAATCCAGATGTTTTCGTGTTTGGTGGCTATGGCATAGTGCATGTAGCGGCTCATCCGCGCGCTGGAAGCCAGCATTTGGCGTAGCCCGGCAGAACGTTGCACGATGAACGCCTTGTCCACGCGCACGAGTTTCTTGATCCACGGGCGGATGAGCAGGTTGTCGCCGATGGCGATTTCAACGGTGTTGCCAAATCCCGTGTCCAGCAGACCGACGGAAAGGAAGGCGGAGTCGGTCACGATGTCGCGGTGGTTGGTGATGAACGTGTGTGGCGTGTGTTTGTCCATCCGGTCTGTGCCTTCGAGTGCGAAACCCTTGCTGCAACGTGCCAGCAGGTCTTTGAGCAAGGGGTAGAACATCGTCTGTTGCACTTCCAGGTTGGTGCGGCATCCGCGCAGCATGCCGCAGGCTTGTTCGTAAGGGATGCCCGGCAGCACGGCTTCGGCGGCCGCACGGAATTCCGGGTCGGCGATGAGTTCCTCGATGACGGTCGGCAGTTCTTCGGGGTCGTAGGGCCGTATTTCGTCGAATTCTTCCGGTGTACGCATGGTTTTGTCTTTTAAGGTGTTTTTATGAGAGTTTGTCTTCGATGATGTCCGTCAGCACGTCCTTCATGTCCATGCCTGCGGCGCGCACCTGTTGCGGGATGAAGCTGGTGGCGGTCATGCCGGGCGTGGTGTTGATTTCCAACATGTTGATTTTTTCGGATTCCTTCCCGTCCTTGTCCGTGCCGTGGGTGATGATGTAGTCCACGCGGATGATGCCGCTACAGCCCAGGATGTCGTAGATGGCCGAGGTGACGAGGCTCACCCGCTCCGCCGTTTCGGGTTTCAACCGGGCGGGTGTGATTTCCTGCACCTGTCCGTTGTATTTGGCATTATAGTCGAAAAACTCGTTGCGGCTGACCACTTCCGTGATGGGGAGCACCACCTCCTTGGTGCGCGTCTTGTAGCATCCGCAGGAGATTTCCGTGCCGTCGAGGAACGATTCCACCATCACTTCGTCGCTTTCGTGCATGGCTTTCAGGATGGCAGGGCGGATTCCGTTCGCCTCTTTCACTTTGGTCACGCCGAAGCTCGACCCGCCTTCGTTGGGTTTCACGAAACAGGGCAGGCCGATTTTCTCCACGATTTCCGCATCGGTCACGAGGTGTTCGAATCCTTTGCGCACGAGCAGGCTCTCGCTGACGGCCACGCCGAATCCCTTCAGGTATTGGTTTAGTGTGAATTTGTTGAATGTCATGGCTTCCACGAGCACGTCGGATGTGGAGTAGGGCAGGCGGATGAGGTCGAAATATCCTTGCAGGATGCCGTTTTCGCCCGGTGTGCCATGTATGGTGATGTAGGCGAAGTCGGGGCGGATGCGGCGGTCGCCGTCCGCGAAACTGAAGTCGCCCCGGTCCACGGCGGCGCGCCGGCCGTCTTTCAGATGGGCTTCCCATGTCATGCCTTGGATTTCCACGGTGTAAACCTCATATTTTTCTTTGTCGAGGAAAGAGTCAATCCCTTCGGCGCTCCGGAGGGAAACGTCGTGTTCGGAAGAGTCGCCTCCGGCCACAATCGCGATAATCTTTTTCATTGCTTTTGCTATATGCTTGAATGGTTGTTGTAATGTCTTTTTTAGAGTTCCCTGTGGGCGATGTAGGTGCGCCAGCGTTCCAGCAAGGCAGTCATGTCGGGCGGGAGGGGCGAGGTGAAGTCCATTTCCTGCCCCGTGCGCGGATGGACGAAGCCGAGGGTGCGGGCGTGGAGGGCCTGGCGGGGACAGGCGGCGAAACAGTTCTGCACGAACTGCCGGTATTTCCCTGTGGGCATGCCGCGCAGGATTTCGTCGCCCCCGTAGCGTGCGTCGTTGAAGAGCGGGTGGCCGATGTGCTTCATGTGCGCCCTGATTTGGTGGGTGCGCCCCGTTTCCAGCCGGCATTCCACCCACGACACGTGCCCCAGGTCTTCCAACACGCGGAAGTGGGTCACGGCCGGTTTTCCCGTCCCGCTGCCGGGCGGAAATACGGCCATTTGCATGCGGTCTTTCGGGTGGCGGCCGATGTTGCCCTCGATGCGCCCTTCCGGTTCGGCGAAAGTGCCCCAGACGAGGGCGTTGTAGAGCCGTCGCGTGGTCTTGTGGAAAAACTGGCGGCCCAGGTTGGTCTTTGCGTCCGCGTTCTTGGCGGCTACGAGCAGTCCGGATGTGTCCTTGTCGATGCGGTGCACGAGCCCCACGGCGGGGTCGTTCGGGTCATAGTCGGGGTCGTCCCGCAGGTGCCAGGCGATGGCGTTCACCAGTGTGCCGGTATAATTCCCGCATCCCGGGTGTACCACCAGCCCGGCCGGTTTGTTGATGACCAGCACGTCGGGGTCTTCATACACGATGTCGAGCGGGATGTCTTCCGGGACGATGTCGTTGTCGTACTTCGGACGGTCGAGCAGGATGACGATTTCGTCTCCCGGCTTCACCTTGTAGCTGCTTTTCGCGGGGCGGCCGTTCACTAGGATGAAGTCCTGTTCGGCGGCGCGTTGCAGCCGGTTACGCGATGTGCCGGCGAGGTGCTCCGTCAGGAACTTGTCGATGCGCATCGGCTTTTGGCCGCTGTCGGCTGTCAGGCGGTGGTGCTCATAGACGGATGTGCCTTCTTCGTCCGGCTCTTCCTCTTCCGTGTCTCTCCCGCCTATGCTATTATTATATAGTAAATCTTCGTTTTCCTCCATAGTTGCGTTTTATGGGGTGCTGAAAGTCCGGTCAGGGCAGTTCCGTGCCTGCCGTTTCCATATCTTCCGCATAGGGTATGTCTTCGCTCCCGAGGGCGGGGTCGCCTGAGGTGAAAAGGGAATCATCGCCGAAGTCGCCGCTGCCCACCTGCAGGGTCAGTTCCGCGTCGATGGGTATGCGGTCTCCGCCGAAGATGTTCCGCCCGCGGTATTTCACGCCATAGACCCATTCGCGCTCGCCGTCCACGTATTCGGGCGGGGTGAGCTTGAGTCCCAAGGCTTTGAGCCGTGCTTCGGCCTCGCGCAGCGAGCTGTTGTCGGCGATGTCGGGCAGGGGGATGGTGGGTGTGCTGGCCGTGTTCACGGTCAGGTAAATCTCTCGCCCCGGCTTCACGTGGCTTTCGCAGGCGGGCATTTGTTCCAGCACGGTGCCGGGAGGCAGTGTCTTGTTGTAGCTTGAGTCGGCCACGATGGCGGCCAGTCCTTGGGCTTGGAGTTTGCGTTGGGCATCGGCTGCGCGCATGCCTTTCACGTTGGGCACGGTGGCTTCGATGCCGTGCAGTGTATATCGTTCCAGTCCTATCCACACGCCTACCGCGATAGCCACCACGACCAAGAACATGGCCAGGAAATTCACCCAAAGGATTTTGCTGGTCAGTTTGCCGAAGAATTCTTTTATCGTCATGATGAGGTCAACTGAGTATTCGGGTTCAAAGTTAGCAATAAAAAACAGAAAAGAAGTAAGGATGCCCTTACTTCTTTTCTGTTTTCTTTCGGAAAAACCGCTAGCGGCTTATTTTTTGTGGTGCTCGCTGGAAACGGTCAGTTTCTTGCGGCCTTTGGCACGACGTGCAGCCAATACCTTACGTCCATTCGCGGTGGACATTCTTTCGCGGAATCCATGTTTTCTTTTTCTCCGCTTGGTGTGGGGTTGATACGTTCTTTTCATTGCTATATTATGTTTTTATTGTTTGTTCCCGATTCGGGGTGCAAAATTAGGCACTTTTTTCAAATAAAGCAAGCTTTAAGCCATTTTCCTCCCCAACTTTTGTGTTTTTTTTCTTTTTTCCATTAACTTTGCAGGCGAAAAGGAAGAGAATGATTCTTGGAATGGATATTTAAACTGAATCAAAAGCATATTTTATGATTAACGCTCAAGACATTAAAAAAGGAACTTGCATCCGTTTGGACGGCAAGTTGTATTTCTGTATCGATTTTCTGCATGTGAAACCCGGAAAGGGCAACACGTTCATGCGCACGAAGTTGAAAGACGTGGTCAACGGCTATGTGCTCGACCGTCGTTTCAACATCGGTGAGGCGTTGGAAGACGTGCGTGTGGAACGTCGCCCCTATCAGTTCCTTTACCAGGAAGGTGAGGATTACATTTTCATGAACCAGGAAACTTTTGAGCAGATTCCTATTGCCAAAGAGCAAATCAACGGTGTGGACTTCATGAAAGAAGGCGAAGTGGTGGACGTGGTGTCCGATGCTTCGACCGAGACCGTGCTCTATGCTGACGTGCCGACCAAGGTCGTGTTGAAAATCACTTATACGGAACCGGGCCTGAAGGGCGACACGGCTACCAACACGTTGAAACCTGCCACGGTGGAGACCGGGGCCACGGTGCGTGTGCCGCTTTTCGTGAACGAAGGTGAAATGATTGAGGTGGACACGCGCGACGGTTCTTATCTTGGCCGTGTGAAGTAAAGCGGGGTTCATTTTTCATTCCCATAAAGTGAATAATGGGGCGTTTTGCGCCTTGTTGTTCACTTTTTTTGTTACCTTTGCCAGACAACAGCCGTGCAAGAAGCCGTGCATTATGATGGAATCATGAAATATTCGTTGATTATACCTGTTTACAATCGTCCTGACGAAGTGGACGAACTTTTGGAAAGCCTGACCGGACAGACGTTTACGGACTTTGAGGTAATCGTGGTGGAGGACGGCTCGTCATGTCCTTGCCGTGACGTGGTGGAGAAGTATCGGGACAGGTTGGACGTGAAGTATTATGCGAAGGATAATTCCGGGCCGGGACAGACCCGGAATTACGGGGCGGAACGTAGTGCGGGCGAGTATTTGATTGTGCTGGATTCCGACTGTGTGCTTCCGCCGGGTTACCTGCAGGCCGTGGAGGACGAGCTGGCGCGTGAGCCTGCGGATGCGTTTGGAGGGCCGGATCGTGCGCACGAATCGTTCACTCCCGTGCAGAAAGCCATCAATTACGCCATGACATCCTTCCTCACCACGGGGGGCATCCGCGGGGGGAAGAAGAAGATGGACAAATTCTATCCGCGTTCCTTCAACATGGGGGTGCGGTCGGAGGTTTATCGCCGTTTGGGAGGGTTTTCCAAGATGCGCTTTGGCGAGGACATTGACTTCAGCATCCGCATTTTCAAGGCCGGTTGCCGCTGCCGCCTGTTTCCCGAAGCATGGGTGTGGCACAAGCGGCGCACGGACTTGAAGAAGTTTTTCAAACAAGTGCATAATTCGGGAATAGCCCGCATCAACCTGTACAAGAAGTATCCCGATTCGTTGAAGTTGGTCCACCTCCTGCCTATGGTGTTCACCGTGGGCGTGGCCGTGTTGTTGTTGGCCGCCTTGGTGGGTTGGATAGGTTCCGTGTGGATATTCCAAATGGAGCATCGTTATGTCTATGCGGTGGAGATGCCCGGGTTGGCGGAGCATGAGCACGTGTTCCATGCCTTGTCCTGGATTCCTTTGCTGCCTTTGTTGCTATTTGCCCTGTTGGCTTTTGTGGATGCCATGGCGCGCAACCGCGACATGGGCGTGGGAGTGTTGGCAGTGGCGGCATCTTTCGTGCAACTCACCGGATACGGTACAGGGTTCATCCGCGCATGGTGGCAGCGCATGGTGCGGGGAAAAGACGAGTTCTCGGCTTTTGAAAAGAACTTTTATAAATAGAGTGGTATGGACACCGTGAAACTGAACATCAAACAATGGGCCGAGGACGACCGTCCGCGCGAGAAACTGATGCAGAAAGGTGCGTCGGCTTTGAGCAATGCGGAGTTGCTGGCCATTTTGATTGGTTCAGGGAACGTGGACGAGTCGGCGGTGGCGTTGATGAAGCGTGTGTTGGCCGATTGCGACAACCGGTTGAAGACGCTGGGGCGGATGTCGCTCGAGGAACTGACCGGATGCGTGGAAGTCACGGATGGGCACACCGGGAAAAAGAGAATGGCGCGGCGCTACAAGGGGCTGGGCGAGGCGAAAGCCGTGACCATCCTGGCGGCATGCGAGCTGGGACGCCGCCGGATGGAAGAGGAGGCGGTGGAACTGCCGGCCATCCGTTCGAGCGTGGATTTGTACCATTATTTTTTGCCGCAGATGCAGGACTTGTTCCATGAAGAGTGTTACGTGCTCCTGATGAACCAGGCCTGCCGGATCATGGACAAGATGTTGGTGAGCAAAGGGGGGCTGACGGAAACGGCCGTGGACATCCGGCTGATTCTTCGCGAAGCCTTGTTGCGCCGTGCGCCGGTCATCGCGCTTTGCCACAACCATCCGTCGGGCAACTTGCGTCCCAGCGCGGAGGACGACCGTTTGACAGACAAGCTGTTGAAGGCATGCCGGATGATGAACATCCGCCTGCTGGATCATATCATCGTGGCCGACGGGGGCTTTTACAGCTATTGCGAAGAAGGGAAATTGAATTGAAAGGATTTTAAGACACATATATGGAAAAGGAAAAGGACAAACCGGAGAAATTGCAGGTGGAAGAGAAGGTGATAGAGATGTTGCGCACTGTGTATGACCCGGAAATCCCGGTCAACGTCTATGACTTGGGCCTGATTTATAAGATAGACTTGGCGGACGATTATGCGTTGAGCGTGGACATGACGCTGACCGCACCCAATTGTCCGGCGGCGGATTTCATCATGGAAGATGTCCGTGAGAAATTGGAGAGCATTGCGCATGTGAAATCAGTGGAGGTCAACCTCGTGTTTGAACCGGAGTGGAACAAAGACATGATGACCGAAGAGGCTAAAATGGAATTGGGATTCTTGTGATGAAAAGCGTGTATTTTCTTTCTGACGCCCATCTGGGTTGCCGTTCCATTCCGCATGACCGGACACGGGAACGCCGTTTGGTGCGTTTCCTGGATAGTGTGAAGCACAAGGCTTCGGCGGTATATCTCTTAGGGGATATTTTCGACTTTTGGTATGAATACAAGACGGTGGTGCCGAGGGGTTATACCCGTTTTCTAGGAAAAATCAGCGAGTTGACCGATTTGGGGGTTGAGGTGCATTTCTTTACGGGAAACCATGACATTTGGTGCGGCGACTACCTGGTGAAGGAATGCGGTGTGACGTTGCACACCAAACCTGTGACGATTGAAATCGGCGACAGGGTGTTCATGTTGGCGCACGGCGACGGACTGGGCGACCCCGATCGCAGTTTCCGTTTGCTCAGGCGGGTGTTCCACAACCGGACATGCCAGCGGTTGTTTGCGTGCATTCATCCCCGTTGGGCGGTGGACTTCGGATTGTCGTGGGCGGCACATAATCGGTTGAAACACGGTGTGGAGGGTGGCGATCCTCCCTACATGGGTGAAGATAAGGAATACCTTGTGCAATTTGCGAAGGACTACCTGAAAACGCATTCCGACATCAATTATTTCATTTTCGGGCACCGCCATATAGAGTTGGATCTGATGCTTTCGCGCACCAGCCGCCTGTTGATTCTCGGCGATTGGATCACGCAGTTCACTTATGTTGTCTTCGATGGCGAGAACCTCTTCATGGAAAACTTTGTGGAAGGTGAGACGCGGTTGTGAGCCGCGTCAGGTCGTGGTGGGTTTAATGGATTCTTGTTGGCGGGAGGACCAGGAGGTCTTCTCGCTTTTGTTTGCCTGTGTCCTGTCGTGCCAGGATTTGGTCCGAATGTTTTTTCGTAAGAAACAAAAGCAGTCCGGCGCGGGCTGGCCGCGAACCGGACTGCAATATTTTATTGGGAGTAGGAACTTTCCGCTTAAATCAATGCCATGGTGTCTTTGGCAATCATCAGTTCCTCGTCGGTGGGGATGACGCAGACGGTCACCTTGCTGTCGGGGGTGGAGATGATGGCCTCTTCGCCGCGCACGGTGTTGTTCTTGGCTTTGTCGAGCGAAACGCCAAGGTAGTCCAGTCCGTCGCAGAACGCTTCACGCATGTCGGCTTGGTTTTCGCCCACGCCGCCGGTGAAGAGGATGACATCCACGCCGTTCATGGCGGCGGCATACGCGCCGATGTATTTCTTTACGCGGTAGGCATACATGTCAAGGGCCAGACGGCAACGTTTATTGCCATCCTTTGCTGCGGCTATGACTTCGCGCATGTCGGACGACACGCCGGTCACGCCGAGCACACCCGATTTCTTGTTCAGCAGGTTGGACATTCCCGTAGGAGCCAGTCCTTCTTTTTCCATGATGAATGTCACGGCACCGCCGTCCACGTCGCCCGAACGGGTGCCCATCATCAGTCCTTCCAGCGGGGTCAGTCCCATGGAGGTGTCGATGCACTTGCCGTCCTTCACGGCCGAAATGGAGCCGCCGTTGCCCACGTGGCAGGTGATGATGCGGCTGCCTTCGGGTTTGATGCCGAGGTACTCGCACACGCGGTGTGACACGTAGCGGTGCGACGTACCATGGAAGCCATAGCGGCGGATACCATATTTTTTGTACATCTCATACGGCAGGGCGTACATGTAGGCATGTTCGGGCATGGTCTGGTGGAAAGCCGTGTCGAACACCCCCACTTGGGGGATGGAGGGCAGCAGTTCGGAAACGGCAGCCACGCCTTTCAGGTTGGCCGGGTTGTGCAGCGGGGCAAGGTCGTTGCAGGCCTTGAAGGCTTCCAGCACTTCAGGGGTGAGCAACATGCTCTTGTTGAACTTTTCGCCGCCGTGCACCATGCGGTGGCCCACAGCACCGAGTTCGTCCAGCGACTTCAGTGCGCCGAGCTCAGGGTCGGTCAGGATGTGGAAAATGAATTGCACACCCTTGGTATGTTCGGGAATGTCTTCCTCAATGATTTTCTTCGTGCCGTCGGGCAGCGTCATTTTCAGGAACGAACCGGGCAGGCCGATTTTCTCGATGCCGCCTTGCGCCATGACGGAGTGGTTGTCCATGTTGTACAGCTTGTACTTGATGGACGAGCTGCCGCAGTTTAATACTAATATCTTCATATATAATAGGTGTAATTTAGCCGTGGGTTATTTTTGTTGCTCTTTGGCGGCGATGGCTTGGTTGGCCGTCACGGCCACCATCGTATAGACATCCTCGATGGAGCATCCGCGCGACAGGTCGTTCACCGGGCGGGCGATGCCTTGGAGGATGGGGCCGATGGCTTCAGCATGTCCTAAGCGTTGCACTAGTTTATAGGAGATGTTGCCCACTTCCAGGTTGGGAACAACCAAGACGTTGGCATGTCCGGCGATTTCAGACCCCGGCGCCTTGCTGGCACCGATGCTGGGCACGAGAGCCGCGTCGGCCTGGAGTTCGCCGTCGATGCTAAGGCCGGGTGCCATTTCGCGTGCCAGCTTGGTAGCTTCTACCACCTTGTCCACCACTTCGTGCTGGGCGGAGCCTTTGGTGGAGAAACTCAGCATGGCCACTTTGGGGTCCAATCCGGCCACGGCTTTGGCCGTGCGGGCCGTGCATACGGCGATTTGTGCCAACTGGCTTGCGTCGGGCACGGGAGTCACGGCCACGTCGCCCATGACCAACACGCCGTTTTTCCCGTAGTTCGGGGCTTTGGTGAGCAGGAGCATGGCACCCGACACGCAGGTGATGCCCGGGGCGGTCTTGATGATTTGCAGGGCCGGGCGCAGGACGTTGCCCGTCGTGTTGCGTGCGCCGGCCAGTTGCCCGTCGGCATCCCCGGCTTTAATCATGAGGCATCCGAAGAAGAGCGGGTCCAGCACTTTTTTCTGGGCTTCTTCCATCGTCATGCCTTTTTTCTTGCGGAGCTCGAAAAGCAATTGTGCGTATTCTTCTTTCTTGGGGCTGGTGGCCGGATTGATGATGGTGGCCTTGGAGATGTTGCCCAATCCCCATTTTTTTGCGGCTTCTTCGATTTCCGCCGGGTCACCCAGAATAATCAGGTCGGCCACTTCGTCCGTCAAGATGCGGTTGGCGGCTTTCAATGTGCGTTCTTCCGTGCCTTCTGGAAGGACGATGCGCTGCTTGTTGGCTTGTGCGCGGGAGATAATCTCATTGAGTAAGTCCATATTTTAAGTCTTTAAAATGATAACTCTACATGGCAATTCTTATAGTTATGCAAAATTACGGTTTTTCACCCGAAAAACCGTGCTTTTTTCTTGATTTATTTTTGAAATGCAGGGTGGGATGTTCAGGGCAGGTCTTCCGTGAGGAAGCGTTCCAGCTCTTCGGCGGACAGGCGCAGGTGGAACACGTCCCGGTAGGCCACGGAGATGTTGCCCGTTTCTTCGGACACGATGACGGCCAGCGCGTCGGTTTCCTGCGAGATGCCTTTGGCGGCGCGGTGGCGCAGGCCGAGTTCCTTGGGGATGTCCATGCTGTGGGACACGGGGAGGATGCAGCCGGCTGCCTTGATGCGTTTCTTGCTGATGACCATGGCTCCGTCGTGGAGCGGGCTGTTCTTGAAAAAGATGTTTTCGATGAGCCGTTGGTTGATATTGGCGTCAATCAGTTCGCCCGAACGGATGATGTCGTTGAGCGGCAGGTTGCGTTCTATGACAATCAGCGCGCCGATTTTCTGTTTGCTCATGCTCATGCAGGCCATGACGATGGGCATGATTTCGTCTTTGTTGGTGTTTTTTTTGCCTTTTCTCCCTTTGCGGAGGAATTTGAGCAAGCTTTCCACTTGGCGGTGGGTGCCGATGGTGAAAAAGAAGTTGCGGATTTCTTCTTGGAACAAGATGATGAGTGCCAACGTACCCACGCTGACCAGCTTGTCGAGGATAGAGCCGAGCAGCTTCATCTCCAAGATTTGTGACACGAAGAGCCAGAACACGATGAAGATCAGCACACCGAAGAACACGTTCAGCGAACGCGACTCTTTCATCACCTTGTAGCAGTAGTAGAGAATCAGCGCGACAAGGAGAATGTCAATGAAGTCCTTCAGTCCGAAAGCTAATGGCATGGGTGTTGTGTTAAGGTTGTTGGTTCATTGCGTTGAATATCTTGATGGCTTCCACGCAGGCTTTCACGTCGTGTACCCTAAGGATGTGCGCCCCTTTGGCGAGGGCAAGGGTGTTGAGCGCGATGGTGCCGTTCAAGGCTTCTGCGGGAGTGCAGCCAAGCAGGCGGTAAATCATGGATTTGCGCGAGATGCCGACCAGTATCGGAAGGCGCAGTGTGTGGAAATCTTCCAGGTGCTTGAACAGCTCGTAGTTTTGTTCCAGCGTCTTCCCGAAACCGAAACCGGGGTCGATGATGACATCTTTCACGCCACGTGCGTGCAGCTCTTGCACTTTTCGTGCGAAGTATTGCATCACTTCAATCCGCAGGTTGTCATAGTGTGGTGCCGTCTGCATGCTTTGCGGTGTGCCCTGCAGATGGGTCAGCACGTAGGGCACGTTGAGCCTTTCCACAGTGTCGAACATCTGTTTGTCCATCTGTCCGCCGGAAATGTCGTTGATGATGGCAGTGCCGTATTCTTCCACGCACATGGCGGCCACATCGGCGCGGAATGTGTCCACGGACACTACGGCGTCGGGAAATTCCCGCCGCAGAATGTCTAACCCCTTTCGCAAGCGTTCCTTTTCTTCTTCCGCGCTGACATCTTGTGCGTTCGGGCGCGAGGAATAAGCACCTATGTCGATGATGTCCGCGCCTTCCTCGATGATTTGCCTTGCCCGTTCTGCGATTTCGCGTTCCGTTTGTTTGCGGCTGTCCGCGAAAAACGAGTCTGGCGTGACGTTCAGGATGCCCATGACTTTGGCCATGTTCAGTTCCATGAGCCTGCCGTTGGCATTGATGGTGAGTTGCGTGGGGTCGTTCATTTGTTTTTTTGTCGGATTTCGTTGCAAATGTACGCAGAAATATTCGGTTTTTCATCGTTTTAAATTATATTTGTGGGGTTAAATGGAAGAATTATGGAGATAGAGAAGCTTTATGAACTTTATAAGCAGCATCCCGTGGTGACGACAGACAGCAGGGACTGTCCGCCGGGAGCATTGTTCTTCGCCTTGAAGGGGGCTGCTTTCGACGGGAACGCGTTTGCGTCCCAGGCGATAGAGAAAGGGTGCGCCTATGCCGTGGTGGACGAGCCTGAGTATGCGCCGGAAGGTGACGGGCGGTATGTGTTGGTGGACGATGCGCTGGCAACCTTGCAGCAATTGGCGCATTACCATCGCAGCCAGTTCAAAATACCCGTGATTCAAATCACCGGGACGAACGGGAAAACCACAACCAAAGAGTTGGTGGCGGCCGTGTTGGCGAAAAAACACCGCGTGTTGTTCACGGAAGGCAACCTGAACAACCATATCGGGGTGCCCAAGACGTTGTTGCGCCTGACGGAGGGGCATACGATTGCCGTGATAGAGACGGGGGCGAACCATCCGGGTGAAATCAAGACGCTGGCCGAAATCGTGGATCCGGATTTTGGACTGATTACCAATGTGGGGAAGGCGCATTTGGCAGGTTTTGGTTCGTTTGAAGGTGTGGTTCATGCGAAAGGCGAGTTGTACGATTATTTGAAGACGAAGCACGGTACGGTGTTTATTGACCATGACAGCGTGGAGCTGGAGCGCATCGCGGACGGGTTGCATCAAATCACTTATGGGACACCATGCGGGGAAGTGCTTAACGTGGAAGGCGAGTCGCTGAATGGCATGCCTTACTTGAAGTTCCGCTGGCGACAGGCCGGTGGCGACTGGCAGGAAGTGCAGACCCGTGTCGTTGGTGACTATAACCTGAAAAACATGTTGGCCGCAGCTGCCGTGGGGCGCACGTTCGGCGTGGAACCCGGGCTGATTAGCGAGGCTTTGGCGGCCTACAAACCGTCGAACGGGCGTTCGCAGTTGCTGGCCACGGTGGACAACCATTTGATTATGGATGCCTACAACGCCAATCCGACGAGCATGAAGGCGGCCATTGAGAATTTCCGCGATATGGACGTGCGGCGCAAAATGGTGATATTGGGCGACATGGGCGAGCTGGGCGCGAGCAGTTGGCAGGCGCACCAGGACATGGTGGATTTTTTGGTGGATGCCAACTTCGACCACGTGTGGCTGGTGGGGCATGAATTTAAAGCCACGCATCATCCTTTCCGCACGTTTGACGACGTGGAACAGGTGAAACGCGCCTTGGCCATCAAGAAGCCGCGCGGTTATAACATACTGATCAAAGGTAGCCACAGCACGAAGCTTTATGAGCTTCGTGAGTACTTGTAGGGGTCAGCAAGGCGTGGTGCCGGGCAAATGAAGCATGCCGTCGGAGAGGAGGACGGTTTCTTCTTCCATCAGTCGTTTGAGGCTTTGCGCGGTTTTGTCCCGCGGAATGCCGGGAAATTCCATTTCGCCGACGGTATGCTTCTTTCCGTCTTTCAGTTTTTCAAGGATGAGGGTTTCGATGTCCGGGGTTGGGGCGGGCTGCCGCCGTCTGCACACGTCGCATTGCCCACACTCCGGCGAGTCTTCTTCTCCGAAATAGTGAAGGAGCACCTTGCTGCGGCAGAAATCCATTTCTTCGGCATAGTGCAACATGGCTTCGATGCGTTCCTTGAAGCCCTTCTTCCGGTCATCATAGACTTCCGGTGGGAGCACGATGCGGTCGGTTTCCACCCGCTTTCGGGTAAAGGTGACATAAGGTGTCCTTTTCCGGGGGATGTAGTGCAGGATACGCGCACGGGTTAGAGCCAGCAGGTGTTGGTAAACCCGTTCGTCGGGGATGCCTGATAGGGTGGCCAGTCTGCGTTCGTCGATGAACACGTAGTCGCTGAAGAGCCCGCCGTAGCTGCGCAATATCCATTGGATGAGTTGCTCTTGTTCTTCGCACAGTTCGTGGATGCGGTACAGCTCGTCGCGCCGGAGGAGGAAGTGCAGGCGTGAGGCGTTTTCCTGTTCTTCCGTGTATTCGATGTAGCCCGCCCGTTCCAACAGGTGCAAGGCACTGTTGGTCTGCACCGGGAAATGTTTGAAATTGCGGCAAAACTCTTCAAGGTTGAATTCGCGGGTCACCTGGTAGCCGTCGCCCATGGCCATTTGGCAATAATAGCAGACGTGCTCGTAAACTTTCCGGATGTCGTCTTTGTCGGGGAAGGTCTCGGGGATACGTTTCATCAGGCGGGTGCGGTCGTATTTCTGATAGAGCAGGACGGCATAGGCTTGCTGTCCGTCGCGCCCGGCCCGTCCGGCTTCTTGGAAGTATGACTCGATGGAGTCGGGAATGTCCAAGTGCGTTACGATGCGCACGTCTGGCTTGTCGATGCCCATGCCAAAAGCATTGGTGGCCACCATGACCCTCGTTTTTCCCGTTTGCCACTCGCGTTGTCGGAGGTCTTTTTCCGCATCGTTCAGCCCCGCGTGGTAGAATGTGGCCGTGAATCCCTTTGTCTGCAATTGTTCGGCGGCTTCCTTCGTGTTTCGGCGGCTACGCGTGTAAACGATGGCCGAGCCTTCCACGCTGTCCAGGATGTGGCAGAGCATACCCATCTTGTCTTCGGTGTGCCGTACCACGTAGGCCAGGTTTTTCCGTTCGAAGCTCATGCGGAACACGTTCTCTTCCCGGAAAGCGAGTTGCCGCTGGATGTCTTTGACCACTTCCGGCGTGGCGGTGGCGGTGAGGGCCAGCACGGGGATGTCCGGCAGGATTTTGCGGATTTCCGCAATCTTGGTGTAAGAAGGCCGGAAGTCGTAGCCCCATTGCGAGATGCAGTGCGCTTCGTCCACCGTGAGGAAGCTGACAGGCATGCGCCGCACTTTCGTCTGGAAGATATCGGTGGCCAGCCGCTCGGGCGACACGTAAAGGAATTTGTAATTCCCGAAGATGCAGTTTTCCAGCGCGACGATGATTTCTTCGTGCGACAGGCCGGAATAGACGGCTGTGGCCTTGATGCCCCGTTGCCGCAGGTTGTGCACCTGGTCTTTCATCAGCGCGATGAGGGGGGTCACCACCAGGCAAAGCCCCTCGCGGCTGAGGGCCGGCACTTGGAACGTGATGGATTTGCCTCCGCCCGTAGGCATAAGCCCCAAGGTGTCCTTCCCGCTGCCGATGCTTTCGATGATGTCCCGTTGTATGCCCCGGAAATTGTCGTATCCCCAATATTTCTTCAGGACGGACAAATAGGCGTCTTCCATCTTTCCTCTCGTTTGAGCTGTTTATTCCTTTCCCGACGGGCGGATGTCTTCGATTTGCAGTTGCACCTCCCCGTGCTTGTGGGTGTTTTCCTCGATGCTGTAGCAGATGTCGAAAGAACGTTTGGTCTTGATGTAGCGCGCCTGCGAGCTTTGCCCGAAAGCGATGCCGTTCATCACGTTATTGCTCTTGTTGTCCACCAGTTCCAGCTTGATGTGTTCCTGTTCGCGGCCTACCACTTTGCTGGTGCCGTAGTCATACACATGCAAGGTGCAGAAGAGCGGCTTGGGGTTGTCCGGCCCGAAAGGGTTGAATTTTTTCAGGTCGTGGTGGAACTTATGTGTGATGTCCTTGAAGTCTATTTGCGCGTCGATGTTCAGGATGGCGCTGGTTTGTTCCGGCAGGATATGTTCTTCTACGTACTCTTCGAAACGGCGGCGGAATTCGGACACGTTTTCCACTTTCATGGATAAGCCTGCCGCATAGGTGTGTCCGCCGAAGTTTTCCAGCAGGTCGCGGCAACTTTCGATGGCTTTATAGACATCGAATCCCGACACGGAGCGTGCCGACCCAGTGGCCAGGTTCTCCGTGCGCGTGAGCACGACCGAAGGGCGGTAATAGATTTCCGTCAGGCGCGAGGCCACGATGCCGATGACACCTTTGTGCCATTCCTCGTTGTAGATGACGATGGCGCGTTGCTCGCCCTGTTTGTCTAGTTTCTCCACGATGCTGTTGGCTTGTTCGGTCATGGCTTTGTCCAAATCCTTTCGCATGTCGTTGTAGCGGTTGATTTGCTCGGCCATTTCGTAGGCTGTGTGGTAGTCTTTCTCGATAAGCAAGGCGACGGCTTCTTTTCCGTTTTGGATGCGGCCTGAGGCGTTGATGCGCGGGCCGATTTTGAAGATAATATCGCTGATGGTCAGCTCGCGGTCGGCCAGCCCGCACACTTTGATGATGGCTTTCAGGCCGGTGCTTGGATTGGCGTTCAGTTGCCGCAGTCCGTGGTAGGCCAGGATGCGGTTTTCGCCCATGATGGGGACGATATCCGAGGCGATGCTTACGGCGCACAAGTCCAACAAGGGGATGAGCTGGCAGAATTCGATGCCGTTGCTTTTGGCGAAAGCCTGCATGAATTTGAAGCCCACCCCGCAACCGGAAAGATGGGGGTAAGGATAAGTGGAGTCATACCGTTTGGCGTTCAGTATCGCCACGGCTTCGGGTAGTGCCTCGTCGGGCACGTGGTGGTCGCAGATGATGAAGTCGATGCCTTTTTCGCGGGCATAGGCGACTTCTTCGACCGCTTTGATGCCGCAGTCGAGCACGATAATGAGTTTCACCCCTGTCTCATACGCATAGTCCACTCCTTTGAACGACACTCCATAGCCTTCTTCGTAGCGGTCGGGGATATAATAGTCGATGTTGGAATAGTATTGCTGCAGAAACTTGTAAACCAACGCCACGGCCGTGCAGCCATCGACATCATAGTCTCCGTACACCATGATTCTTTCCTTCCGTCCCAAGGCCTTGTTCAGCCGTTCCACGGCCTTGTCCATGTCTTCGAACAGGAATGGGTCGTGCAACTCTGTCAGGGAAGGGCGGAAGAATTTTCTCGCTCCTGTGGCTGTCGTGATGCCGCGGTCTATTAGGAGCTGACCGAGGATAGGACTGATGTTCAGCTCATTGGCAAGCCGGTTAGCCGCTTCCTGTTTTTCCGGTGTAGGAGTTCCTAAATTCCATTTGTAATTCATTATATATATTTTTTCTTTCTTTTCCAATCTCTCGCGGTGCGGCGCGGATTCCTTGCCGCACGGTTATTCATGTAAAAGTAGGAAAAAAATATAAGAAAACCGCAGTTTCCAAGTCTTTTTTGGAAAACTGCGGTTGGTTTTTACTCTCTTTATGAGATGGAGCGGTGTTTCGGGGCGTTTAGTCCAACCCCAGCTTCTTCAGGATGGCCTTGGGCACGGCATCCTTGTGCACCACGATGTTCATGGTCTTGTAGGCCACGAAAGCTTTCGACGCATACCATATTCCTTTGTATTTCCCGGCGTCTCCCCAAGAGTTTTTCACCATGTAGTATTCTTTTCCGGTTTGGTCTTTGGCGATGCCATAGATTTGCATGCCGTGGTCGTCCGTGGTTTCCCAGTTGTCGTAGGCTTCCTGGCGCATCTCCTGTGTGATTTTCATTTCAGGCGATGGCTTGGTCAGTGCTTCCATGCGCTTTTGCGAGGGCGTGAGGCCCAACCAACGGGCGGCATCCGAACCGGTGAGGTCGGCGGCGTTTTTCATGTCGGGCATTACGGCGATGCCGTTGCGCGTGAAGCCCGCTTCGCTCACGTCGGATCCCCATGCGATAGTGTAGCCGTTGTTGATGGCGTAGTCGAACACCTCCATCAATTCGTCGATGGGAAGGTTGTAGGACTGAGACCAACGCCAGTTGTCTTGCACTTCGATGACAAATGGCTTGTAGAACGGGTGATGGGTGTAGGACGTCAGGGAGATGTAATCTTCCGGGTGCAGTCCCAATGACTCCATATAAGTCTTCGGGGTGTATTCTTTGCCTTGGTAAGTGAACTTTTCGGGGCATTTGCCGAGGTAGGCATCGTAAATGCCGCAGAACGCCTGTTTCCACACCGGGGAAAGTTTCTTCAGGTTGCTGGTGGCCAATGCTTTCACGAAGGCTGTGGCCACGAGGTCCACTTCGTTATGGTTGGGCAGCGTGTCGCCATAGAGCGTTCCGGGTTCAGGCATGGCTTCTTGCGGGACTATACCATAGTTTTCCATGCAATAGAGCACGTCGTAGAAACTTCCGCCTTGGGAGAAGGACACATCGCCATGGGTGCGCACGGTCTGCGCGGCGCGGTCTTCCATTGTCTTGTGTACGACGAACATCTCGCACAAGTCATGTTCGCCTTTGCCCATGCGCATCAGCTCGGATTCCAGGAACGAAAGGGTGCTGAAGCACCAGCATGTCCCGCTTTGGTTTTGGTCTTTGATGGAAGTGATGGGGTTTTCCTTTACGGTCGTGAAGACGAAGCCGCTATCTTTCTTTTCTTCGTGTTCTTGGGCCGACATGCCGACAGACAGCACGGCCATTGCCATAAATAGAAGTTGCTTTTTCATTTTGTTGTTTTATAAAAATAGGTAATATGAATTAAGTTATTGTATTCTTTGCGCCATGAAACTTTCCACGTCGTCGAGGTGGTAGGGGATGCGTTCACGTCCCAGCATGCGGCAACCGTCGGCGGTGACCAGGATGTCGTCTTCGATGCGGATGCCTCCAAAGTCCTTGTAAGTTTCCAAGAGATCGTAGTTGATGAAGTTCTTGTGCAGTCCTTTGCTTTTCCAGTCGTCGATGAGGGCGGGTATGAAGTAAATTCCCGGCTCGTCGGTCATCACCCAGCCTTCTTGCAACCGGCGGCCGCAGCGCAGGCAGTTGGTGCCGAATTGCGTGGACGGGCGCACTTCATCGTCGAAACCGACGTACTGCTGCCCCAAGCCTTCCATGTCGTGCACGTCCATGCCCATAGCATGTCCCAGCCCGTGGGGGAAAAACATGGCGTGTGCCCCGTTGCGCACGGCCTCCTCCGTGTCACCTTTCATGAGCCCCAATTCTTTCAACTTGTCGGTCATCAGGCGGGCCACACTGAAGTGTACGTCCCACCACTTGATGCCGGGTCGCGCGATGTCCAGCACATGGTCGTGGCAAGCTTCCACGATGCTGTAAATCTCCCGTTGGCGGGGGGTGAATTTCCCGCAGACCGGCGTGGTGCGCGTGTTGTCGGAGCAATAGTTCTCGTTTGTCTCGGCGCCTGCGTCGCAGAGCATCAGCCGTCCGGCTTCCAGCGGATGCGGCGTGGGGGCGCCATGCATGATTTCCCCATGCATCGTCAGGATGGTGGGGAAGCTGGGCATGCAGCCTTTGGAGGCGGCGATGCCGCCGAGTACGCCTGCGATGGATTGTTCCGTGACACCCGGGCGGCACAGGCGCATGGCCATGGTGTGCATTTCATACCCGATGGCGCAGGCTTTCTCGATTTCTTCGACTTCGGCCGCGCTTTTCACCATGCGTTGGTCGATGACAGCCATAATCAGTTCCAGCGAAGCTTTTTCACGCTGTTGTGAGGGATGGATGCCGGTCAGGTCCATCAGTTGAATCATCGTGTCGTGTCGGTAGGGTGGCAGAAAATGGATGCGTTGCCCGCTGGCTTGGGCCTTGTGTACGAGGGTTTCCAGCCGTTCCGTGGGCGCGCTTTCCGCAATGCCTGTTTGTACGGCCATGTCGGCCACGCTGTCCACGTTGCCGAACCACACGATGTCTTCCACGTCAATGTCGTTGCCTATCAGGTATTCTTTGTCGTTGTCCACATCAATGACACCGATGAGTCCTTCCCGGTGTAGTCCGTAGAAGTAGAGGAAACTGCTGTCTTGGCGGTGGGGGTAGGTGTTGGCCGGGTAATTGGCAGGCGCACCGTTGTTGCCGAAGAACAGAATCAGCCCGCTCTTGACTTGGTGCTTGAGCTTGTTGCGTCGGGAAATATAGATGTCTTTGTCGAATAGCATAGGCGTTTTTAATAAATTATGCAAAAATACGGAATTAAATCGGGAAAATCCTTATCTTTATCGTGAAATTAGGAATAATTATGGAGATGAAGAAACATATAGGCTTGGTGCTTGAAGGTGGCGGTATGCGTGGAGTTTTCACGTGTGGCGTGTTGGACTGGTTGTTGGATCGCCGTATAGATTTTCCTTATACCGTGGCCGTGTCGGCCGGGGCATGCAACGGCTTGTCCTACATGAGCCATCAGCGAGGACGGGCCAAGTATAGCAACATTGACATGTTGGAGCAGTATAAGTACATCGGGTTGAAGTATTTGTGGACGCAACACAGCATACTCGACCAGGAATTGCTCTATGAGGAGTTCCCGCAGCGGCTCGTGCCCTATGATTTCGAAGCGTACAAGGCCAATCCGGGTGTGTTCGAGATGGTGACGACCAACTGCCTCACGGGATTGCCTAATTACTTGTCGGAAAAGAACGACCCGCGCCGCCTGGTGCGCATTGCCAAGGCTTCCAGCAGCTTGCCTTACGTGTGCCCCGTGGTCATCGTGGACCGCATGCCTATGTTGGACGGCGGCATCGTGGATTCCATCCCCGTGGGACGGGCGATGGAGATGGGCTATGAGCGTAACGTGGTGGTGCTTACGCGTAACCGGGGATACCGCAAGGCATCGCGCGACATCCGGATTCCACGTTTCATCTACCGTCGTTTCCCTGCTTTGCGCGAGGTGCTCAGCCATCGGTGCGAGTGCTACAACCGTCAGTTGGAGATGGTGGAACGGTTGGAAGACGAAGGGAAAATCTTGGTGGTGCGTCCGGTGGATGAAGTCAAGGTGGATCGGCTTGAGGGGAACGTGGACAAGCTTCGTGCTTTGTATGATGAAGGCTATGCCTGTGCGGAAAAAGTGTTGGGGACACAGTTGGCTGGCTTTTGAGGAGAGGATATGGAAGAAGGACATCAAATAGAAAAGAACCCGCACGTGTATCAACCTGTATATACGGTGCAGGAAACGGACGGGATTATCCATTGGTTTGAGGAGAGGATGGACAAGTTGCCGCAAAGCTTGCAGTTGAATGAGGCCACATTCACGGCAAATCTTCCGCGCACCGTAGATGCTTTGTTGAAGGTGGCCAAGGCGCACCGTGAAAACATCACTGTCACGTTCAGTGGCTACGTGGCTCATTTGGTGCTTATCCGTTTGCGGTTGGAAGAGCAGGGAATGGCTTGAAATTCAGCGTATGAAGAGTTTCAAAAAAGCCTCGCAAGCTTGATGCCTGCGGGGCTTTTATAATCATAAGGATTGTGGCTTTATTCGCTCCAGTCCATCTTGGTCATGCGCACGTAGCTCTGGTAACGCTTCTTGGCCATTTCCTCGCAAGCGTTGAAGAGGTCGGCGGCTTCTGCCGGGTATTGCTTCATGACGGAAGCAAAGCGGACTTCGCCTTTCAGGTAGTCTTGGAAACCATCCCAGTTCGGCTCCTTGGAGTCGAGCGAGAACGGATTCTTGCCCTCGGCCTCCAATGCCGGGTTGAAACGCCACAAGTGCCAGTAACCGCACTTCACGGCTGCCTCTTCCTCGGCCTGCGACTTGCCCATGCCTTTCTTCAGGCCGTGGTTGATGCACGGTGCGTAGGCGATGATGATGGACGGGCCGGGATAAGCTTCGGCTTCGCGGATGGCTTTCAGGCATTGTGCATGGTCAGCACCCATGGCAATCTGTGCCACATACACGTAGCCATAAGTTGTGGCAATCATGCCCAAGTCTTTCTTGCGCACACGCTTGCCGGAAGCGGCGAACTTGGCGATGGCACCGAGCGGAGTTGCCTTGGAAGACTGGCCGCCCGTGTTGGAATAAACTTCCGTGTCGAGCACGAGGATGTTCACGTCTTCTCCCGATGCGATGACATGATCCAAGCCACCGTAGCCGATATCATAAGAAGCACCGTCGCCACCGATGATCCACTGGCTGCGTTTTACCAGATAGTGGGACAGTTCGGACAGCTTCGCGCAGTTCGGGCAACCTGCGGCCTTGCCTGCTTCGATGAGCGGCAGGAGCTTCTCGGCGGCAGCCTTGCTGGCATCGGCATCGTTCATGCCGTCAATCCATTCCTGTGCGGCAGCCTTGAAGTCGGCCGGTGTGCCTTCGGCAGCGATAGCTTCTTCCAAGATGGCTTTGATGCGGGCGCGCATCTTCTTGTTGGCCAAAGCCATACCCATGCCATATTCGCAGAAGTCCTCGAACAGGGAGTTGGCCCAAGCCGGACCTTGACCCTTTTCGTTCGTCGTATAAGGCGTGGAAGGAATAGAACCGGAATAGATGGAAGAACAACCCGTGGCGTTGGACACGATTTCGCGGTCGCCGAAGAGCTGGGAAATAAGTTTCACATACGGAGTTTCGCCGCAGCCTGAGCAAGCGCCCGAGAACTCGAAGAGCGGAGTAGCGAACTGTGAGTTCTTCGGATTGCTCTTGATGTCCACCAAGTTTTGTTTGCTCTTCACGTTCTTCACGCAGTAGTCCCAGTTGGCAGCTTCGTCGAGTTCCTGTTCCAGCGGCACCATCGTGAGGGCCTTGCCCAGTTTCGGGTTGCCCGGGCAGACATCGGCGCAGTTGCCGCAGCCCAAGCAGTCCATGACGCTCACCTGGATGCGGAAGTGCATGCCCTTCATGGCGGCAGGAGCCTTCATTTCGATGCTTGCCGCGTTGAGGCCTTTCACTTCTTCTGCATCGAGTACGAACGGGCGGATGGCAGCGTGAGGACAAACATAGGCACACTTGTTGCACTGGATACAGTTTTCCGGAGTCCATGTCGGAACGAAAGTGGCCACACCGCGCTTCTCGTAAGCGGCAGTGCCTTGCGGCCAAGTGCCATCCTCGATTCCCTTGAAGGCGGAAACTTTCAGCAGGTCGCCGTCCTGTGCGTTGATGGGGCGCACCACTTCGTTAATGAATGCGGGATCGTCGTTGGCTTGTGCGGGTTCGGCCTCGAGCGTAGCCCATGCCGGGTCAACGGCCAGTTCCTTGTATTCACCGCCGCGGTCAACGGCTGCATAGTTCTTGTCCACCACGTCTTGGCCCTTCTTGCCGTACGACTTCACGATGAACTTCTTCATCTGTTCTACGGCCAAATCCACGGGGATGACACCTGTGATGCGGAAGAAGGCCGACTGCAGGATGGTGTTGGTGCGGTTGCCCAGCCCGATTTCCTGTGCGATCTTCGTGGCGTTGATATAGTAAACCTTGATGTTGTTCTTGGCAAAGTAAGCCTTCACGCGGTTCGGCAGGTTCTTGGCCAGCTCCTCGCCTTCCCAAATGGTGTTCAGCAAGAAGGTGCCGTTCTTCTTCAAACCGCGGGTCACGTCGTACATGTGCAAGTAAGCCTGTACGTGGCAAGCCACGAAGTTCGGCGTGTTCACCAAGTATGTGGAACGGATGGGAGAGTCGCCGAAGCGCAGGTGCGAGCAAGTGAAACCACCGGACTTCTTGGAGTCGTAAGAGAAGTAAGCCTGGCAGTGCTTGTTCGTGTTGTCGCCGATGATTTTCACAGAGTTCTTGTTGGCACCCACCGTACCGTCGGCACCCAAGCCGTAGAACTTGGCTTCGAACATGCCTTCGCCGCCCACGGCGATTTCTTCTCCTTGCGGGAGCGAAGTGAAGGTCACGTCGTCGATGATGCCCAAAGTGAACTGGTTCTTCGGTTCCGGAAGGGCGAGGTTTTCATATACGGCCAGAATCTGAGCCGGGGTCGTGTCGTTCGAGCCGAGACCGTAGCGTCCGCCCACGATGACGGGGGCGTCGGCCTTGCCATAGAAGCATTCCTTCACGTCCAGGTACAGCGGTTCGCCGTTGGCACCCGGTTCTTTCGTGCGGTCCAGGACGGCGATTTTCTTGGCACTGGCCGGAACAGCTGCCAGGAAGTGCTTGGCCGAGAACGGACGGTAGAGGTGTACGGCCACTAAACCCACTTTTTCGCCCTTGGCTGCCAGGTAGTCGATGGTCTCGCGGATGGCTTCGGTCACGGAACCCATGGCGATGATGACGCGGTCGGCATCCTCTGCGCCGTAGTAAGAGAACAAGCCATATTTGCGACCCGTGATTTCGGAAACTTTGTTCATGTAGTCTTCCACGATGGCGGGCACTGCATCATAGTACGGGTTGCAGGATTCGCGGTGGGTGAAGAACGTGTCGGGATTCTCGGCCATGCCACGTGCCACGGGATGTTCGGGCGAAAGGGCGCGGTGGCGGAATTCAGACAAAGCCTCCTGGTC
>CALULT010000033.1 GCA_944321565.1 uncultured Paraprevotella sp.
ACGATTCTTCTTTTCCATAATAAAAACACATTTAGTTATTACTTATAAATGTGTCTACCTATGTCAGTAGAAGACAACTGGCTTTGATGGCTCATTCTTTCAGAAAAAGCCCCGCATTATATGTCTTCTTACAATCTAATTTCGTACTTTTGCATTAAGCTATAAGTTTTTTTCCTGTATGAAGCAACTAAATAGAATGAAGGTGCCGCTTGTTGGGCAAAACAGGACGGCAAAATGGACTGTCCGGGCAGATTGGCAAGAATGCCTGTTCTGTGTCCCGCTGTTGTACAACCCATCGCAGCCTGACTTCAAAACGTTTTTCCGCATCGCTGAAGTCCTGAATGTGGATGTAAGGGAGTTGCTTCATGTAGAAAAGCAAAGCGATTCAACCGATTTCCAATAGTATGGCAATACCTATCAACATAGAAGACTTGCTTAACAAGCGCAAGATAGAGTCCAATCGTATTGAATTCAAAAAGGGCTGGAATCCGGATAAAATCTATCGGACCATCTGTGCCTTTGCCAATTTTCAGATTGAGATCCCTTGCAGGGAAAGATTTGAAAATGCGAATGAGCCATTAAATGAGGCTATAAATAAAAATGCATTGACTGTTTTATTGGAAATTTCCAAGTCTCCGTATATAAAGAGAAAAGCATTATTGGAACTGACAGATATTTCAAAGGCGACATTAGAGCGTATCATAAAACAACTGTCTTCCGAACCTTTGCGTTTGATAGAGTACCAAGGTTCGCTAAAGACAGGTGGGTATGTATTGACTAAAAAGGGTTGGGCATATTTGGATGCGTTGAAATAACCTTGTATCATGACATTATGAGCAGCAGTTTTATTACAAATAAAGAGAAATTCTTATCAGACATCATCAATGGCATATTGCCTAAGACAAATGCGGTTGATATATTGGTCGGCTATTTCTATTTCTCCGGCTATGTACAGTTATCGGAGAACCTAAAGGACAAGCAAATAAGAATATTGGTAGGATTGGATGTTGATTTACAGATATCCGGTCATATCTGTGAAGTTGAGGCTATTCGGAAAAGATTAATCTCGAGAGGTGCCATAAAAGAAGAATACTATGAGCAGCTTGTAAAATTAATCAACGAGTCCGATTTTTTAGATACGGCAGAGAAACAGGAGCAATTCAAAATGTTTTATGGGAAAGTTTTGGATGGCACACTTGAAATACGTAAAACACTTGAGCCTTGTCACTCCAAGATGTATTTGTTCGCCTATAACGATTTAGTGAATGAGGGTGGGGAGTTGCCTGGCGTTTTAATTACAGGCTCTAGTAATCTGTCCTATCAAGGGCTAAAAGGACGTTTGGAATTAAATGCCCGCTTCAATGACAAACAAGATTATGACGAAGGCAAAAGACTCTTCGATGAACTGTGGGAGACTTCTGTAGTGATTGTGAATAAGGATATCTTGGATGATTGGAATAACAAAGTGATGGCTCGTATCTGGTACGATAAAATCTACTCGCCTTATCTGATGTATATCAGGGTCCTTAAAGAATACTTCAATATCCCTACATCCAATAATATTTTGACTCCGTATGATATAACCGAAGGGAAGTATTCAAATTTAAGGTATCAGACAGATGCCGTACAAATGGCTCTGAATGCGTTGAATAATCATAATGGGGCTATCATAGCCGATGTTGTCGGTTTGGGTAAAAGTGTGATAGCTTCTACCATTGCACGCAATTTGAGATTGCGGACCATAATCGTGTGTCCTCCGCATTTGTATAAGCAGTGGGAAAGTTATCGTGATGAATTCGGGTTTACCGCTACCGTATTCAGTGCAGGGAAAATTGAAGATGCTGTTTTGTATTATCAAGAGTTGGTCAAAGAGGGAGAGCAGTTCCTAATCATCATAGACGAGGCTCACCGTTTCCGTAACGAATATACACAGGATTATGCCTTGTTGCATAATCTTTGTTCGGGGAACAAAGTGCTATTGCTTACGGCCACCCCATTCAACAATCAACCGGCGGACATTTATGCGATGATCAAGTTGTTCCAGATTCCGTCTTGTTCTACGCTCAAAACCGTTGAAAATCTTGGGGCATCATTCAAGGATTTAATGAGCAGGTATAAGACTTTGCGTGATAAACAAAAGGAAGAAAAGATAACCGATGATGAGATTAAGGCAGAGGTTGATGACATAGCAAAAAAAATCCGTTCAATTATAAGTCCTTTGGTCATACGTCGTTCGCGGTTGGATTTACAGGATATACCGGAATATGCCAATGATTTAAAACTACAGAATATCCAGTTGGTATTACCGGATGATCCGGAAGAGTTAGAATATGATTTGAGTGAGTTGAAAGAGTTGTACCTTTCAACTCTTGACAGAATTAGTAAATCAGGAGGAGGCAGTGACTCGGTTTATCATTTTAAGGCAGCCCGTTATTCACCTGTCCTTTATATACGCGAAGAACTGAAAGACAAACTGGCAAAGGAACTTGAAGAAAAGACCGGTGTCAAGTTCAATCTTCTGCTTGGCCGACAGGCAAACATATCAAGCTTCATGCGCCATTTGTTGGTGGCTCGTTTTGAGAGTTCGGTTGCTGCATTCCAAGCATCATTGGGGTATATGATCCAATCCTCAGAGCATTTGCTCCGATGGATTGAGAAGCGTCATAAGATTCCGGTATTCAAGAAAGGTAATTTGCCGGATGTAGAGGCTTTTTATGAGTCAGATGGTGATGGAACGGAAGAATTCGAGGAGCTTTTCGAGAAATATGAAGAACGAGGATTCTTTGAGATAGATATAAAATATGTGAAAGATGATTTCGTGACCGATGTGGAGGCTGATATCCAGTTGTTGAAGAATTTGCGTGTGCGGTGGTTTGGCAAGGACAATGCGGTGAAGTCTGACCCGAAGCTGGATTCATTCATTGATATTGTTCGCAAACAGATGAAGAATGAGCCGGACAGAAAGTTGATTGTATTCTCAGAATTTGCTGATACGGTGAATTACCTGGGTGAAGCTCTTGCAAAAGCCGGACTCCCTGTAATGAAATATACTTCGGCAGATGCCACTTCTGCCAACAAAGACCGTATTCGTGCCAATTTCGATGCGGGATTAAAACCCATCTTGCAACGGAATGATTATCACATATTGGTAGCGACAGATGCCATATCCGAGGGATATAACTTGCATCGTGCCGGAGCGATATTCAATTACGATATACCATATAACCCGACTCGTGTCATTCAACGTATAGGTCGTATTAACCGTATCAACAAGAAAGTGTTTGATAAACTATACATATATAATTATTTCCCGACAGACGTAGGTGAAGCCGAGACCAGGACGAAGGAGATTTCTACGCTTAAGATGGCCATGATCCACGCCATTATGGGAGAAGATACAAAGGCTCTTACCAAGGAAGAGGATTTGCAAGCCTATTTTAAGGAACGTTACCGCAAGGAGTTCGCCCGTAGTGAGGAAGCATCTTGGGACACTCCTTACCGTAAATTGCTAAACAGCCTGAAAGGCACTGATGTTTATGTCAAGGCTCTGGAGCTGCCACATCGTGCAAGGACTGCCCGTAATGTGGAGAAACCAAGAAAAGGGGTATTGATGTTCGGGCGTAAAGGAGACGATTTTGTATTTAAGATGGGAGACACGCTGAATAATCCGGTAATGATTTCAGTTGAAGAGGCGATTTCGCTTTTTGATGCAGATAAAAACGAACAACCAGCTGATTTCACTCCTGATTTCGATGGGGTGTATCAAAAGGTGAAAGCTTCTTTATTCAGTAGTGATGTAACAGAGCGAAATGAAAAAGAGCTGATAAATGCCTTGGCCAAAGTAAAGGTCTTGATGAAAAATCAGTTGTTGTCTAAAGATTATTTGTCGGATTTGGCTCAGGTGCTTAAAGCCGATGCATTGTCGGGCTATGAGATAAGATATATCAATCAATTGGCTCCCAAAGATGCCGGAAAATTGCCGTTGAAAATCTCCGCTGAATACTTGGCACGTATGATTAATAGCCAAAACAAGGTGGATGAAGGTGAAGAGACATTGATTTTAAGTGAAGAATTACAATAAAAAAGACTCAAAATGGAATTCAATAAAACATATAATCGACAGGAGTTTATCAACTTCCTACAAAACAGTTTTTTGCCTGAAGATTTCATACCGGTTACAACTTCCGTGGAGTTTAGAACCAAAATGAAATATACTACTCAAGCTGTAAAATTAGGTTCATCAGATTCTCTGGATCTAGTGGTCTACGAAGTAAAGCACACTTCAAAAAATGATGCCCGTGTTTCGCTTTCAAAAGAAGCGTTCCGTATGTTGGCCGACGAAATGGAAGACAGGGCTTTGGTCGTTTTTGTACCTGAAGACAATAGCGAGAACTATCGCTTTTCCCTTATTGAAATTACGCTTGAAGCGAAAGATAACTCGGCTCGTATCACACGGAATTATAGCAACCCACGCCGATATAGTTATTTCCTCGGGAAAGGCATTGCCTATTACACACCCAATAAGTACCTGAATGAAAAAGGCCGTGTTGTCAATGCGGAGGATTTGCGTAGCCGTTTCTCCATCGAGGTGCTTACAAAGGAATTCTATCAGGAGTTGAGTGACTGGTACGCTTGGGCTATTAAAATCATACGTTTTCCAAACGATCTTAACGACAAGACGGATGATGATAAGTTCAATAATGAGAGTGCCATCCGCTTGATTACCCGTTTGATATTTGTCTGGTTCTTGAAGCAACGTCACCTTGTGCCCGATGAGTTTTTTGACGAACAATATATTGCGGCTAATCTGATAGAAGGCTTTAATCCCCATGCCATGGCCGATTTGTTCAGCAAATCCAATGAAAGCAAATACTACAAAGCCATCTTGCAGAATCTCTTCTTTGCCATGCTTAATAGTCCCATTACGCCGGAAGGAAGTAACGAACTTTCAGAGAGGCATTTCAGAAAAGGCCGTGGGGATTATGACAATAACAAGCTGATGCGCTATGAGAATTATTTTATGAACCCGCAGTTGTTCGTTGATTTGGCGAACAAGACTGTTCCGTTCTTGAACGGAGGGCTATTCGATTGTTTAGACGAGAAGGACAAGGACTTGTATTATGACGGCTTTAGCGACCGCGAAGCTGTAAAAAAAGCGTTGATAGTTCCCGATTATCTTTTCTTTGGCGAGGAGGTCGGGAAAAACATAGACTTGTCGGAATGGTATGGAGACAAGAAAAAGAAGAAAGTTTCAGCCCGAGGAATAATTGATATACTGAAACGTTATAACTTTACCGTAGAGGAGAATACGCCGTTCGATCAGGAAGTATCGCTCGACCCGGAATTGTTGGGTAAAGTGTTTGAGAATTTGCTTGCATCCTATAATCCAGAGACGCAGACCACAGCCAGAAAACAGACCGGTTCGTTCTATACGCCGCGGGAGATTGTGCAATATATGGTTGATGAAAGTCTGGTTGCTCACCTCAAACGCACTGTGGGCGATGATTTTGAAGCGCAATACCGTCAATTGATGCAATATACAGACGAGGCTGTTGACCTTACCGAAAATCAGAGGAAACAAATCATGCTGTCGCTCTATAACTGCAAAGTTTTTGACCCAGCTTGTGGTTCAGGTGCTTTTCCAATGGGTATGCTGCAACAGATGGTGCATATTCTCAGCCGTATTGACCCCGATAATACGCAATGGAAGGAGATGATGCTCAATAAGGCTATTGATGAAACATCGGATGCCTATCGTACGGCATCTTCTGATGAACGCCGGGAAATCATCGCCGACATTGAACGAAGTTTTGATGAAAGCGTCAATCGTCCGGACTATGCTCGTAAACTTTACTTGATAGAAAATTGCATTTACGGTGTCGATATACAGCCTATTGCTATCCAAATCAGTAAGCTCCGCTTTTTTATATCTTTGGTGGTTGATCAGAAATCCAATGATAATCCCGTAGAAAACTTTGGTATTCGTCCGCTTCCGAACCTTGAAGCAAAATTTGTGGCAGCCAACACGTTGATTGGCTTAAATAAGAAAGATGCATCTTTGTTTGATCGTGCGGAGATAAAGGCGAAAGAAAATGAATTAAAGATTGCAAAGCACAAAATATTTGGGGCAAAGACCGTACGCACCAAGCGTAAATATCGTCAGATTGTAAATGATTTACGTCTTGAAATAGCCAAAATGTTGGAAGACTGTGGCGCTGTAGGTAATGCAGAAGCTCAACAATTGGCATCATGGGATATGTTTGACCAAAATGCGTCTTCGCCTTTTTTCGACCCCGAATGGATGTTCAACGTAAAAGAGGGATTCGATATTGTTATTGGGAATCCGCCGTATATAAGTGCTATAGATTTGAAAAAATCGCTCGGTAATACGAATTACAAATATTTAAAAAGTCTTTTTCAAACTTCAAAAGGTGCGGTAGATATTTATGTTTATTTCTTTGAAAAGGGTTTAGGCTTATTGTGTAATGGTGGTACATTATCTTTTATAACTCCGAACAAATATCTTTCAGCAAATTACGGAAAAACATTACGTGCTTACTTGATGACTAATGCAAAAATCACAACCGTATTAGACGTTTCAAGGGATAGCGTTTTTGATGCTGATACATATCCAGTTGTTAGTATTATTCGTAAATCTTCTGATGCTAAAGCTTATGAGTTTACTGCCATTGACAAATATAAAATTGAACATAAATTCAATTCTTCTCAACTGTTTGAATTACCAGAATACAATTGGGGATTTATACTTAGCACCAAGTATGAATTAACTAAAAAAGTCCTTCTTAAAAGTAAATCAATTTTAGATGTTTGTAAAATCAATGCAACATCTACTGCTTCTGAAGCAGACGAATTTCACAATTCATTATATAGTGATGAAAAAATGGGACTCAAACTTATCAACACAGGAACGATAGATCCGTATTGTAACTTTTGGGGAGTTCGCAATTTGACAGACAAAGGTGAACTGTATTTATACCCAATGCTACCCAATAATGCAAAAATATTAGGGATAAATCGGTATAATCTTTATAATAGTCCCAAAATTGTAATTGCAAAAATGTCACTTCGTCTTGAAGGCTTTTTTGACGAGAAAGGTGAATATGCATCAATCAATACCAACTGTCTGCATAGCATAAAAGTTAGTCCTTTAAAGTTAATGGGATGGATACATAGTAAATTATTTAATTATATATATGAGTGCTATTTCGAGGGATTGAGAATGTCAGGTAATTATTTGCCATTTACAGCACCTTATCTCTCATGTATGTGTGTACCAGTGAATATAAATTTTTTGGAAATAGATAATTTAGTCATGTCTATACTCTCTGCTAAACGTTTAGCATTAGATACAGACATAACTGCATTAGAACAACAAATTGACTTGTTAATTTATCATCTTTATGATCTTACCTATGATGAAGTGTTAATAGTAGATCCTCAAACATCAATAACACGTGAAGAATATGAAGCAGTGGATGATTAATTTAGTATTGTTATTATTGTCTTTAGTAGCATTATTATTCTCATTATTAAAGGTAACACCATTTGAAATTACAAGTGAAACTTATATTGGAACAATTGTTACTTTATTAAGTTTTGCTGCTGCTCTTGTTATTGGATATCAAATATATAATGCTATTGAACTTAGAAAAGAGATAGAAAATCAAAGGAAAAAGTATGACGAAATTGTAAAGCGTAATGAGGAAATAGAAGGTAAACTCAAGTGTCATGAATATGCAATGCAGGAAGGATTTGATATTATTTCTTCTCTTATAGCCTATAATAGTAGGCAATCTGAACTCGTCTGTGGAATAGCATTTCAAGATATGCACCGAGCATTGTTATCTTCAATAGAAACCGAAAGAACGGACTATGACTGGATTTTTGGTTGGATGAGAATGTTTATAAGTGAGATGAATAGTCTAACGTTTACTTCAGGATATGCTAAGCTAGCGGATGGAAGCTATCGCATTAATGTACCAGGAGATAATAATTATGATAAAACAATACAGGAGGTAATAGATGAGTTTACTAAACCTATAAAAGAAGACGAAACACTAATTCGTTCAAATAAAAATTTCTGTAAAATTCAATTGGAGTATAATCGGGTAATGAAACTATTCTATAAAAGGTTGTCTAATATAGCGCAAGATCCTATGAAGCAGTTAACAGCCGAAGAAATAGCTCACATTGTTAATCCAATGTAATGGGTAAGCACAATTATGGAAAACTTTAAAAGTGTGAGATGAAATAAATGTGCCAATTAAATTTGAAAATGGAGCTTGTTGTAATATAATTTTTTATCTAATTGAAATATGTCCAGATTAAGCAAACTATACGAAGCTATGGAAACTCTTCGCAAAGAAGGACTACCAGTAGATGAAAACCTTGAGAAAAAGGCTAATGAATTGGAAGAAGACATCATCAAGAAAGAAATTCTTCCGGTGTTGAGTAAGACCATTGAGCCTGCGTTGCAACCGGTAAAGCGAGAATTGGTGTTGGTGGTAGATTATGTGCCCGGACAACCATTGAGCGTTCATTTGAGCCGTAAGCGTAACTTTACCGCAGAACTTACAGATGCCAAGGAAATGGTACTTGATCCGGAGGTAACTCATCGGAATCGCCTTTCAAGTTCAGAGGGAAAGATAGAGAGAGGTCCGGCAAGAGACATGTCTGTGATATTCCCGGACGGAACTGTCATTGCGGAAAAGACTGCTGTGGAAACGCTGGTCGCGGTCGTACAGAAAATCGGGGTGGCACAAGTGCGCCAAGTAGTAGAGGAGTATAACCTGAAGTTCTGCAAAGTTCCGGTGATTTCAAATCGAAGGGATGCAAAATATGGCAAGAGCCAGCGGGATTTGGGTGGAGGATGGCTGTTGATTACCCATAGCAACAATCTCATGAAAAAGGCTTTTATTGAAAAGGTCTCGGAGATTTTGCATCTTGGGCTTAAAGTCATATTAAAGGAATAATATTTGTGGAGTAAGAATTAGAGCCTGTTTAAATTTTCCAATAAGGTGATATGTCAGGTCTCTTTTGAGTTTGTTTCCGGCCTGTTTCCCCGATTTTATGCGTCAGATAGCCCGCTATCCTCCTTATAAAATCAGAAAAACATTCTCAGAAACAATTCTCAAAATAGACCCGAGCAAAATTTAAACAGGCTCTTAAAAAAAGTCGTATCTTTAACTTTCAACACCCATTCGATTATGACTCAATTAATAAAAACAGATAAGGACTATGCTTCTTGGATTGAGGAGCTTAGTCTGCGGTATAAGAAAAGCCAGATTAAGGCGGCTACGCATGTCAACAGTGAGATGCTGCGATTCTACTGGTCGTTGGGAAAGGACATTGTTACACTTCATGCAGAAAGCCGATGGGGTGACAAGTTCATTGCCAGTTTGAGTGCAGACCTAAGGCTTAAACTCCCCGGAGTGAAGGGATTGTCGGAAACCTGCATAGTATATGCAAAACGGTTTTATTTGCTTTATAATAAGTATTTTACAATTCACCCACAACTTGTGGGTGAATTACAAAATAATGCAATTTGGCGCATTCCTTGGGGACATCATAGATACATTATCGACAAATTCTTCAACGAACCGGAAAAAGCGATGTTTTATGTACAGAAGACATTGGAGAACGGTTGGAGCAGGAATGTGTTGCTGAACTTTATGGATACCAATTTGTATGAGCGGCAAGGAAAAGCGGTCAGCAACTTTAAAGCAGCTTTGCCTGCACCGCAGAGCGACCTTGCCCAAGAAATGACCAAGAACCCATATCCGGCAGATTTCAGAAGTTCATTGCCCGGCATAGAAGACATAGAAAATGAATATGTTTTGTGAACACACAAACAATGCAACAACATAGATTCTTTGTTTTCATCTATTTTTGTACCTTTGCATCAGGCAGATATTAATTAATAGAAGGAGGTAAAGAAATCAATAAGATAAAATTGTCCTCTTGTCAAAAAGGAAAAGACAAATGGTGGGTGGCTGAAATCCGACTTGGCTCCAGAGATACGTTTTCGCAAATCGGAACTAGAAAAAGGATGCAAAGATGCTGGCACAAAAGATGGAGCGGACGGAATTGTTTGCGATTAAATGGAAATTAAAATAAAGCAATATGATAGAGCAAGTTATAATTAAAAACTATAAGTCAATAAAAGACTTGGTGTTGCCTTTAAACAAGTTGAATGTGTTGATTGGTTCAAATGGGGCGGGTAAAAGCAATTTTGTCTCTTTCTTTGAACTGACAAAAGCTATCTATGAACAACGTTTTGGCAGTTATACATTGGCCAAGGGGGGAATAGACAATTTATTGTATAGAGGGAGAAAGGCTTCTCCTTCCATGCTGGGCTTGCTTGACTTTGACAATACAAATGCTTTTTTCTATGAGATAAAGCCTGCACAATCCAATAAAGGATATATTGAGAAAACCGGAGATTATTTCAATAATCATCATCTTGGGGGGAAAAATTACGATCAGTGGAATAAGACATTATGGGACAATGCAGTAGAAGAATCCTCGTTGATTCAGAGACCACAATGGCGAGCCGCATATCTGAAAAAGTACCTAAACAGTTTTACGGTATATCATTTTCACGATACAAGTGCGAGTTCTCCTATGCGTGGGGATTGTAATATAAACGACAATGCTTACTTGCGCGATAACGGGGCAAACTTGGCGGCTTATCTCTATGCGTTGATGCAAAATGACGAAAAGACTTTCCACTTGATAGAGGGCGTAATAAGGTCCATCGCTCCTTATTTCAAAGGCTTCAAGTTACGTCCGGATGCGAATAACAAAGAAAACATCCGGTTGGAATGGGAAGAAAAAGACACCGATATGTATCTTAACGGATACAGTTTCTCAGACGGTACATTGCGTTTTATTGCATTGGCCACTTTGCTTTTGCAATCTAATCCTCCGGAAATAATCATAATAGATGAGCCGGAGTTGGGGCTGCATCCGGCAGCCATCAACAAATTGGCGGAACTTGCCAAAAGGGCCTCGCATAAAAGCCAGATTATTCTATCCACTCAATCTACTAATCTGCTGAACTGTTTTGATGTAGGGGATATCATTGTGGTGGACAGGGCGGATAATCAATCTGTCTTCCGGCACTTATCCGGCGAAGAGTTAGGAAAATGGATGGATGATTATAATTTGTCCATCAGTGACCTGTGGGAGAAGAACATGATAGGAGGGCAATTATGAAACGGGTATATATAGTGGTAGAAGGGCAGACGGAACAAGAGTTTGTCAACAGTATGATAGCTCCCTATTTTCAGGACTTAGGCATATATAGCGTAACTCCTATATTGATTCGGACAAGCAGGAGCGGAAGGGGAGGTATGGTTAATTACCGGCACTTGTATAATACAGTCCAAATGTTGCTGCAATCTTCTCAAACTGATTTTATCGTAACGACTTTCATTGATTTCTTCAGAATTCCCCATACAATGCCTAAATACGAAGAATGTATGGCAAAGCCTGATGATGGGCAGCGCATTAAAGCATTGGAGGAAGCTATGAATGAGGATATATCGGACTGCCGTTTTTTCTCTTACATCCAATTGCACGAATTTGAAGCACTTTTGTTCTCGGACAATAAAGGATTTGAATCTTACTTCGACGGGAAAGAAGCAGAACGAACATCTGCTATTATTGCGACATACGAGAATCCGGAAAACATAAACTCATCTTCCGAAGGAGCACCCTCCAAACGCCTTTTACGCATAAAGCCTGACTATAATAAGGCTTTGGAAGGCAATTTGATCGCTTTGGAAATAGGTATCAATGCAATTTTGGAGAAGTGTCCTCGGTTTGCAGAATGGATAAACAATATAGTGAAGAATTGTAAAGAGTGATATAAGAAACTGTTTTTGAATTTCTACAAAAAGTTTTTCCTGGCTTGATGTATTCGTTTTCGTGTGTGCTTTGGGCGATTTTCCGGCCATCTTAGCTTCTGTTCTTCGTCAGATAGCCCGCTATCTTCCTCATCACGGAAGCTAAACTGACTCGAAAACTCATCCCAAATCATCGCACGATAAATTCAAAACAGTTTCTAAGTTTGATGGCTAATCTTTCACCCGTATAAGCAGGGGCGCGGTTGGAAAACTGACCTCCGCAGGGTGGGCAAAACGTGGCTTTAGGCAGACGGAATAGCGGGAAGACGCGAAAAAGCATATGCCGGGGCGAAAATTTTCCGGAAAGGTTGCATCCCGTTCCGGAAATTTTTCGTAACTTTGTGCGTTTAATATGGAGTAGTAGGATGAGACAGTTAAAGATTACCAAAAGCATCACCAACCGCGAGAGTGCGTCGCTAGACAAATACTTGCAGGAGATAGGCCGCGAAGACCTGATTTCCGTGGAAGAAGAGGTCGAGCTGGCGCAGCGCATCCGGAAAGGTGACCGTGTAGCACTTGAAAAACTGACCCGTGCCAATTTGCGCTTCGTGGTTTCTGTGGCCAAGCAGTACCAAAACCAAGGATTAAGCCTTCCGGACTTGATTAACGAGGGAAACTTGGGACTGATAAAGGCGGCCGAGAAGTTCGACGAGACGCGCGGGTTCAAGTTCATCAGCTATGCGGTGTGGTGGATTCGTCAGTCCATTCTGCAAGCCTTGGCAGAACAGAGCCGCATCGTGCGTTTGCCCTTGAACCAGGTAGGTTCGCTGAACAAAATCAGCAAGGCGTTTAGCAAATTCGAGCAGGAAAACGAACGGCGGCCGAGTCCGGAAGAACTTGCCGATGAGTTGGAGATTCCTGTAGATAAGATTTCCGACACTTTGAAAGTAAGTGGGCGCCATATTTCCGTGGACGCGCCTTTCGTGGAAGGCGAGGACAACAGCCTGTTGGACGTGTTGGTGAACGACGATTCGCCGATGGCCGACCGTACGCTGGTAAACGAGTCTTTGTCGCGGGAGATAGACCGCGCGCTCTCCACGCTTTCCGAACGCGAGAAGGAAATCATCCAGATGTTTTTCGGCATCAACCACCAGGAAATGACGCTGGAAGAAATTGGAGACAAATTTAACCTTACGCGGGAACGGGTGCGCCAGATAAAGGAAAAGGCCATTCGCCGTTTGCGTCAGAACGCCAAGAGCAAGCTGCTGAAATCTTATTTGGGTTAAACAAGGAAATATCTTTATGGGGAAGCGAGACGGGTGCCGTCTCGCTTTTTTGTTGAAAATACTTTTTTAGTGTTTTCTAAATACTTATCTTTGTAATCTAATAAAAACAGACGATATGAATATGATGTTGAAGCGTTGGGGCGCAGTGGCTTTTGCTTTTTTGTGCATGAGCGTGTCCTTGTGTGCCAAGGTGGAGCGCACGACGGTGTACATGTTTGGTTTCTCGGCCTCTTTCACCGATTCCGTGGCTTATATCACGGATGTGCAGCGAGTGGATAGTGCTTATATCGACACGAAGACCGATTTCTTGTTGGACCGTGTGGTGTATAGCGACCAATTGCAAGTGTTCATGGAAAGTTTGAATGTCATGAAGGATTGCACTTGTGCCGTGCTTTTCAGTACAAAAAAGAGCAAGTTGGAGGAAGAATACAAGCGGCTCCGTAAGCGTTACCAGGAAGATGGCGGCATCGTGTTGAAAGATTTGGCTGCCGGACAGTTTAAGTTCCAAGCACCTTCTTATATTCCTGCAGGAGCCGAGGAGGAGGCACCGGAGGAAACGGAACAGAAAAGCGATAATCCTGGAAAGGAGGAGTGATGGAAACACACAGATTCAGGATTGGCGGCCATTTGTGTGAGATTGCGTTCTGCAATGAAGGCGACGGAGCGGATTTGATTCCATCGTTCGCGCCGTTTGCTGTGGAAGACGGTGGAGATTTGCTGTTCCGCCTTGCCGTGGATAAGGATTTCCGTTGGGATTTGCGGGGCGACGAAGTAGGTCAGTTCGATTGCGGAGGTAACAATTTTGGCGTTTACCGCATGGCGGATGGCAGTTATCAGTTTGAAATATGCAATGAGAGGAAAACTTTGTGTGCCCTGATGGAGGCTAATCCTGACTTTTCCAACTGCATGGTCGTCTTGACCGGCGAAGACAAGCCGGCACGTGACTTCGGGCTGAACAACGCCCTGATGCTGGCATACGCTTTTGCTTCGGCTCCGCACTCCACCCTGCTGATGCATGCCTCGGTGGTGCGCAACGACGGGACAGGCTATCTGTTTTTGGGCAAGAGCGGTACGGGAAAAAGCACACACACGCGTTTGTGGCTGCAATATATTCCCGGTTCGGATTTGATGAACGACGACAATCCCGTGGTGAGGGTTGAGAACGGAAAGGCGTATGTCTATGGCTCTCCTTGGAGCGGGAAAACGCCTTGTTACCGTAATGTGGTGGCTCCAGTGGGCGGTTTTGTGCAACTTCAGCAATGTCCGGAAAACGCCATTCGTCGTGAGAATGTGTTGGGAAGCTTTGCTTCGTTGCTTCCTTCCATTTCTACAATGAAGTGGGACAAACGGATTTACACGGCTCATTGCGACACGATTTCGGAGCTTATCCGCACCACGCCGCTTTATCATTTGGGGTGCCTGCCCGACGAAGCGGCCGCACGTTTGAGTTATCACACATTGACAGGAAAATAGGAGGATTGCGCGATGGCTGGTATGGATGATTTTGGCGGAGAGATGCGCAGGATGGAAGTGCCTAACGCCATTTTGCTGGGACACGTGAAAGAGGCTTTGCAGGTTGGCCACACGGCTACCATCAATGTGAAGGGCTACAGCATGCGTCCTTTTTTGGAGAATAGTAAAGACAAGGTGAGGTTGGCGCCTCCGGGCGTGTTGCGGGTAGGAGATGCCGTGTTGGCCGAGATTGCCCGCGACGTGTATGTGCTCCACCGCATTATCATTATCGACGGCGATAGCGTCACGTTGATGGGCGATGGCAACCTGTGTGGGACGGAACAGTGCCGGAAAGACGACGTGGTGGGGGTGGTCACGCATTATTACCATCGTGGACGGATGATAGCGGCTTCCGATCCGCGTTTTCGCCGCCGGGTGAGGTTATGGGGGAAATTGCTCCCGTGGCGACGCTACCTTTTATATATATATAAGATAAGACTGAAACTTTCAAACATACTGGGATGAGAATCAAAGACGGATTTGAGTTGCGGGAAATATGCGGCGAGAATGTGATTTTGTCGCATGGCATGGAAAATATTGATTTCAGCAAGATTATTTCGCTGAACGAAACGGCGGCCTTCTTGTGGAAGGAAGCCGTGGGGAAGGATTTCGACGAACAAAGCCTGTCGGATGCCTTGTTGGACGCTTACGATGTGGATGCCGAAACGGCCCGCAAGGACGTGGAGCGCATTCTTTCCGCATGGCGCGAGATTGGCCTGTTGGCATGATGTCGGGCGGATGAACGTAGAAGAAATCAGGGCATATTGCCTTTCGAAGCCTGGCGCCACGGAAGATTTCCCGTTTGATGAAACAACGTTGGTGTTCCGGGTGGAGCACAAGATTTTCGCTTGCATCGGTTTGGACAATGTCGATTGGTTTTGCCTGAAATGCGACCCGGATTATGCCATTGAGCTGCGCGAGCGTTATGCGGGCATTACCGGTGCATGGCATTGGAACAAACGGCATTGGAACCAGATTGCCATTACCCACGGCGATGTGCCCGATTCGTTGATATGCCACCTGATAGACCATTCCTACGATGAGGTGGTGAAGAAGCTTCCCCGCAAGTTGCGCGAACAGCTTGCAGGAAGACTTTGAAAAAAGCTTTGTTTTTGCGAAGCAGGCTATATTTTCTTTTTCTCCATTTTCTATTCTATTGATAAACAGAACGGATAATGGCGCATGCCATCTCGTAGGCCATGACGGGAGGCACGGCATTTCCCACTTGGGTGAACCGTCTTGACATGGGGCCGGTGAACCGGTAGGTGTCTGGGAAGGTTTGAATCCGTGCACATTCCCGCACGGTCAGCGTACGTGGGATGAAGGGGTGCAAGTGCGACCTGCCTCCGCCGCCGGTTCCTCCTGCGATGACTGTTTTGGAAGGCAACAATGGGTCAAGCCTGTCCACACGCCCTAGTTTGTCCCGTTGTCCGAAGTTGAGTTTCATGTAGCGGTCTATGGATGCGGCTTTGTGGTTTCGTGGTGAATGGCTGTCTCCGTCCAAGATGGGAGCTACGAGCGCACTGCCCATCGAGATGTGATGCTCCACTGGGGCGGGGAAGTCTATGTGTCCGATGCGGCTGCCCATAATGATGGTTCTCATCCGCTTTTGTGGGACACCGAAGTCAGCTGCGTCCACGATGTGTGGCGGGGTGACGTCATAGCCTGCATGTTCCAGAATCTGACACGCACGGCGGGCTTGGATGCCGCCGTCGATGTTCAGCAGTCCGTCCACGTTTTCTATCAAGAACGCTTCGGGCATGAAATGGGTGATGGCGGCGATGTAGCAAAACAGCAAGTTGCCGTATTGTTCATGGTCGAAACCTGTGCGTTTGAAGTTCTCGCCGTTTTTGGAAAAGCGTTGGTTCGCAGCGATGCTGAAAGACTGGCATGGAGGACCGCCATGGAATACGCCTGGAAAGTTCCGTGGGATGCCCTCTGCTTCCAGCCGTGCGATGATTTCTTCCGGATGGTTCATGTCGCCGTGATCCGCAGGAGGCCCGATGACCAAGTGTGCCCCGTTCTCGCGCAACGTCTCGCAAAAGATGGGATTGATTTCCACATCGGCAAGGTTTTCAAACCCGGCTTGTCCGAAGCCAAGGTCTAATCCGCCGGCTCCGGAGAAAAAACTTACGCAGGGAATCCCTTCCGCTAATGCAGGGCGTTCAGTCAAGGGGATGAACGGCGGGCACGGGTAGCGTTCGGGAGAGGCTTCGTCGGAATAGACAAGCCAATCGTATGTCAACCCCCTTGCATGCAATTCTTCTTCCAGGTCAAGCCCTCTGTTGATGCAACGTTGGATAAGTTCGTATTGTTCTCTATAAGCCATTTCGTCAGTTGATAATTGTTCTTTTGGCCAGCTCATATACGTCGGTGGCCATCTTTTTCGAAGAGAAGTCGGGCAAATCCCATTCGTTCAGCTTATTCTTATAGAAGATATGGATGCTGCGGTGGCAGGTGGGGCAAAGCGGGCGCAGGTCGTCCAATGTGGTTGTGGTGCCATTCACATTGAGGGTGGCCGAGAGCGGGAGGATGTGGTGAAGTTCCAAAATGTTGTGGCTGTCCAGCCAAGGATATTTGTCACGGGGATGCAGGTGGCAGGCATCGCAGGCTGCATCTTGGTGAAGGCGGAAAAAACGTTCGCGGAGGAGCGGGCTGCGTTCAATTTTGCTGTGGGAGGCAAAGGCTCTTTTCCCTTCCCGCACGGCAAACTCCGAAACATTTCGTTCGGAAAGTTCGATTTCGAAATTTTCGAGCGAAGGATATGCTTTCAGGGAAGTCAACAGAAAGAATTCTTTGCCGGGGTCTGGATCCCGTGTGGGAGATGCGTATGGTGTTGTGGCGCTTAATATGGCATCGAAGTTTTCTGTGTCCAAATAGAGGTGGCGGTCGAACCAACGGATATACGAAGCCTGGCCCATGAACACGAGCATCTCCCTGACTTGCCTCTGCTCGTCTCCTAATGGCAGGCGTGGCGTGGGCATGAGGGACTTGTAATAGGAAATGCTTTCTGTGCCGGTGCAGTCATTGCCAATGACGAAACGGAACACGTCGTCTAATGTGACGGGGCGGCCTTGACGGGCTATCATGAATTTCAAGATGGCCACGAACGGGTAGGCGGGAGTGAGGCCGGCATCGTAGTCGTTAAAGGCAGGGTATGGCAACCTGAAATGGGAAAACACGAAGTTGAGGTACTCGTCCGGGGTGAAAGGTGCATTGCTTGTCAGTCTGCGGCATACGTCTGTGACAATCAGTTTCCCGTCTATTTCCGTGGCTAACATGGCGCATTGGAACACACGGGCGTAGTTTCGCCACACTTTGTAATGTGCCGGGGCGAAAGGTAATTCCGTATAGGTTTCCAACGGCCTGCGCAGGAGGTCTTCCCTTGTGCGTAACGAAATGCCGTCAATGCCACACAGGACATTTGCCATCCGGCAGATGTTTTCGAATTGAAAATAAGGCAACCTTCCTTGATCCCAACGCCAACGCATAGCTTAAACCTCTATTTCTCGAGAAATCCGTTTTGTATGCAAAGTTAAGCATTTCGGGCGACATGTCCTGTTTACATTCCGGGAAAATCCGCAAAGGTCTTACAATTCCTTTTCAAGATAGGCGCGGATTTCTTCCGCTGTGGAATCTTGCGCGATGATGCGTCCGTCTTTGTCGATGAGGAATATGGCACCGGCTCCTGCCGCACCATAGCTTTTCCACACACCATGTGCATCGTCTAGTTCATAAAGTTGTGTCCACGGATATTTCCTCTAGGGCGAGGGCTTCCGGACTGTATGCGCGTCCGTCGTCAAGCATGGCTTGGATTTCTTCGGCCAATTGCTTTTTTTGATCTTCATCGTCAGTTTTCTCTTGCTTTTCTCTCAGGGTCTCGAATGTTTCCGAGAAGTAGTTTCCAGCATGGTGAAGTGAGTCCTGTTTTCGGCGGATGTCTTTAAACAGGTTGTCAATCCAGTGCGCACGGGCATACAGGCTGTCGTTTTGCGGACTGCCGCAGATGATGTTTTCCTCGGCATAATCGTTTGGATAGAGCGTGGCATGCAGCGTGTCGCCCTCGTTGATGAAGAGAATGCCTCGGAAAGCGGACTTATAATATTCTTCGGCAAAAGCCAGTATGTACATCCGTTCCACGGTGTCGGTTACTGTGTAGGAGAATTTTCCATTGCGGATGGGGATTTCTGTTGGTTTGGTAAGCCATACGTTTTCATCGTCTTTACACAGCAACAGCTTCTTGCTTTGCGGGCGGTCAATGACTTGCCCTTCTAGGTGGGTGGTGAAAGTCCGGGGCGTTTGCGCCCCGGCTGGTTGCCCGCTTGCCAAGAAGAGCAAGCCGAAAAGGCTGCCTGCGGAAAGATGGACAGGCCTGTTCATCGCTTGTCTGATAAATGAAGGCTTCATTTCGACAGGTTCTCGCTTTTCCACACCACGGGTTGCCCTTCCGTCGTGATGCCTTCGGCTTCCACGGAAAGAGTGGTGGGCTTGCTGTTGTTATAAAGGCGCACGGTGGCTTCGCCATTGTTGTCGAACGGGACATTCGGCATCCAGAGCAGGGTGCGGCGATGGTCTTTCACTTCCGGCAACGGCTTTTGGCTGTAGTCGGGACTGTAGAAATCTGTGCACACGGCATAGCCGCGCATCACATAACGGCGGTCGCGGTAGGTGTGCCGTTCGCCTTCGCCCGGCAACAGGCGGTAGTTGATGATTACTTCTGGCTGGTCGCTGCCTTCGTATTTCCAACTGCCCTGTTCGCGGGGCACGTAGTCGGTATAAATATAGAGTTTGTCCAGGTTGCGCAAGTAATGGTATTTCCTGCGTGTGAACTCTGTCATTTGGTCGATGGCTCCCCTGATGCCTTGTTCTCCCTCCTTCAGGTTGAGCGACTTGCCGTCATAGCGTTCCTGCAGGAAATAGTGGCGGCTTTCGCCCATGTCGCCGAGGTAGGCCACGGCCACTTGGCGGGAGAAGGTGCGCCAGTCATACATGCCACAGTTCAGCCCGTAGTCCGCTGCGAGGTTGAAGGCATCGTAGGCATCCACTACGAGAGTGGGTTTGTTGGGGTCCACTTTGCGCAGTCCGCCGCGTTTGCTTTGCACTACGAGGGTGGACAGCTGTCGGTCGGTGAACGAAGCCGTTTCCGGCATTTCGCCTGCGAAACCACCTTCGAAGACGGCATCCTGGTAGTAGCTGTAAGGCTTGGGGAAGACGGGATAGAACGGGTTCAGCTTGACATAGAAGTCCGGATATTCCGTTTCGTCCATGAAACCTTTTGTTTGCCGGCGTTCCTGGTATCTTGCGCTTTTCGTGGTGTCGGCCGCGCTCAGGAAGAGCACATAGTTTTCCTTCACCACGGGCGACATCATGTGGAACTTTCCGCCCACTGTGGTCTGTTCGGCTTCCACGATGTCCGTGCCTTGCACGAACGAGGCACTGACAAGCACTTCTTTTTTCATTTTGCCGATTTCCGTGCCGTAGAGCCTTTGCAGGTTCAGCTCGGGACTGACGGCCGTGGTGTAGAGGGTCATTTCCCGGCCTTCGCCGCTCACGTAGATGGATTCTCCATAGTCGCCTTCCGGCAACAGGGAGTAGGTGCGGTGTACGCTACCTTCCAATGTTTGCAACCGTTCGGGGAGGGTGATGGAAGTCTTTTCCTCTGAAACGCCAGCCATCATCTGCCAGTCATATCGGCGCCAGCCTTGCACCATCATCAACAGGTCGAGTGCTTGGCGGTGGGTGCTGTCGTCTGTTTCAAAATAGTAATCCGGGTCTTCCACGAAACCTTTCAGTTCGCTGGCCAGCAGCATTTCGGTGAGCATGGTGCCGCTGTCGTAGGTTGGTTCGTCGGTGGCATGGTCGCGCACGGCGAGCGAGAGATTCACACCTTGTGCGGGCGATGTGAGTTTGAGCCTCAGCTCCACAGCCTCGAATGGTTCATATTGGTCCTTGATGCCTTCCACGGTGATTTGAGGCAGATAGTCCTCATGCCGGTTTACAAAGACGAGCCGGTCGGCATAGATGCGTCCTTGTCCATCAAAGAGCGTGATTTGGTTCACGCCAGTGGGTAAGGAGTCCAACGGAATCGTCATTTCGGCCCGGCCTTGTGCATCGGGAGCAAGCTGGTGGAAAGTTTTGACTATGCCTTCATGTTGGACTTGCAAGCCTAGTGGCAGGCCGTTCGGTTGTGTGCCGGCAATGCGGGCTTGCAATGTTCCGTCTGCCTGCGTCACTTGCAGGGCGTAGCCTTCTTCTTCTGTTTCGGGCAACTCGATTTCATATTCTTCTCCTTCATAGTTGAACACGGCTTGGTATTTTTCACCTGCTACGGCCGGTAGGGTGAACACGCCCCGTCCGCGGTGGAGGGCTTTCGTGCGGGCTATTTCTTTTCCGTTGCTGTCTTGTATGGACAGTTCGGCTTCCAAGTGTTGTCCGTCTTCATCGTTCAGTTCGAAGGCTATGCGGTTGGACACTCCGGCCACTAGGTGCCCGCCTTCGGGATAGAATTTCAAGTCCAGTTCGGGCTTTCCTTTGCGGCTTTTGTAGTATCGCCGCATGGGGCGAAGGGTCATGTCCTTGGGGTAGTGCCCGGCTTCTTCCGGTTTGTCAAACACGGGAAACACGCGGGAGTAGAGTTTGTCATAGTCGCGGAAAAAGTCGCTGGCCATCTGTTCGTTGTAGAACATGTCTTCCGTGTATTCGGAATGCGGGTGTTCGCATTGGCCGAAGTTGAGCATCCAGCGTGTGTAGGCCCGCAGCTCGTAGTATCCGGCATAGAGAGAGTCGGTGAGCACGAAAGCCCCGTGTGCCGTGCCGTCGGGCATCTCCAATTGTTGGCGTTCCACGAGGTAGCCGTCCGGTGTGAGCAGTTCCACGTAGAGAATCTTGCTCAGGTCGGTGAGTGTGCCTCGTCCGGTGCGGGTGACATAACCTTTATACCATATTGTGTCGCCCACGAAATAACAGGTGTTGTCGATGTGCAGATAAACCTTTTCTTGAGGCAGGACGTTGCCAAAACGTTCCACGCGGCGGGCAAGTGAGTCAATGCCCGGCGTGTTGTCGGAAGGAGTCGTCTGGGCCGTGGCCGTCCCGCACAAGGCAGCCGTCAGCAGGGGTAAGAATAGCCAGCGTTTCATAAATCTTCGTATTGTGTATTTTTTACCCCATAAAATAACACAAACTTTTGGAAATGGCCAAACGCTTATGAGGTTTTTTTAAGGAAGGACAAAAATGAGCGGCCAACCTCACGATGGGGGAAAGCTGATTGTCCGTAAATGGTTGCTCAGATGTTCAGCATCTTTTTTTTCCCGTTCCAAGTCGTTGGCGTCCAGCGATGGGGTCGGGACGGTGCAAGTTTTGATATAGTCGCCCGGTTGGCAAGTGTAACGGTAATATGGCATCAGTGCTTCCGGAATTTGTGTTTTGGGGATGATTTCCCCTTTGAGCGTGAGGAAGTCGTCCATGGACGTGCTGTCGGATTGCTTGATGAAAAGAATCCTGCGCGCGATGGGGTTGCGGTTGTAGTCTAGGCAGAGGTAAAGGCCCTTCAGCATTTGCGGGAAGTCGTACATGGGCAGCTGCAGGTAGATGGTGAACAGGGCGAGTTCCGGCGTTTCCCGTTCGTTGAACATGATGTAGGCGCTGGTGTGGTTGTTGAAAAGGCCGATACCCGTATGGGTGGTGCCGTATGCGCTCATGTGGACAACCCGCACATATTCATAGTTTTCTGAGACCGTGATGAGGTAAGGCTCGATTTTCAGCGCGTCGGCGGCAGACGAAAGGCTATAGCTGAGGTAGATGCCGCTGTAGTTGCAGGCTTCCTGGGCGGATGCCTGCGCGTCCCTGACCAGCATTTCCAGGAATAGGTTTTTCCGTTTTTCCGTGTTTGGTGTAGGCTCCATTTCAAACAAGCGGGTTTTCACGTCTTGCAAGCTGCCCATCAAGCGCTTTTTGGAAACGTTGTTCACTTGTGAGAGGGCATAGTCCAAGGCTTCTTCTTCCGCCACGCCTTTTTTCACTTCGCCCATGTAAGCCGGCAACACGCAGGAGTAGAGGGCCGACAGTACGCTGGCAGCCATTTGTGTGTGGTCGGCGATGTCTTTCATCTTCACGCCGTTGTTGCGCAAGTATTCTATGCGCTTGTAAATTTCCGACAAATCGTCCATACTCAACCTGTTGATGTATTACTGGATGCAAAATTACTACAATCATGTTATATTCCCGTTGCATGAATGTGACATTAATGTTACGTCATTGCAGGGGCGAAAAACGACGCTTATTAATCATGGATATTCATTTTTTCGCTCCGCACCGCCTGTTAACTTTGCCGTCGGAAACGAGAAAAAACGGAATAAATGAAAAATGTATTGACTGTGGCAAATCGTAACAAAGCCTTGTCGGACGCATTGTTCGTCTTGTGGGCCGGTGGCGCGGCGCTATTGTCCTATTCTTTGGTGTATGCCCTGCGCAAGCCTTTCACGGCGGCTTCTTTCGACGGGCTTGATTTTTTCGGGATGGATTATAAGACAGCCACCAGCATCGTGCAGATAGCCGGCTATTTCTTGTCTAAGTTGATTGGCATCAAGGTGATTTCCGAGATGCAAAAATCCAGTCGCCTTCCTTTTATAATAGGCTCTGTGGCCGTGGCCGAACTGTCTTTGGTGTTGTTCGGGTTGCTCCCACGTCCTTTCAATGTCTTTGCCTTGTTTTTCAACGGCCTTTCGCTGGGTTGCATGTGGGGCGTGATATTCAGTTTCCTTGAGGGTCGGCGGGTGACCGATTTGTTGGCCGCCCTGATGGGCCTGAGCATAGCCGCCAGTTCGGGCACGGCGAAGTCATTGGGACTTTTTGTGATGGACGGCTTGCATGTCAGTGAATTCTGGATGCCTGCCCTTATAGGGGCTTTTGCCTTCCCGTTGCTTTCGTTGTTGGGGTGGGTGATGACCCGCTTGCCGCAGCCCACGCCGGAGGACGTGGCCGTGCGTTCGGAACGGGTGGCTTTGGACGGCAAGGCACGGCGTAAACTTTTCCGGGCTTTCATGCCCGTCCTGTTGATGCTTTTTTGTGCCAATCTGTTCATCACGGTGCTCCAAGATCTCAAGGAGGATTTCCTGGTGAAAATCATCGATGTAGAGGCGGCTGGCTTGTCTTCGTGGGCTTTTGCGCGTATTGATGCCGTGGTCACGCTGATTATCCTTGTCATTTTTGCTTTGTTGTCCATGGTGGGCAGCAACATCCGTGTGCTTTGCCTGTTGTTGGGACTGGTCACCTGCGGGGCTGCCACGCTGAGTGCCATGGCGTTCAATTACGAGACGTGGCAACTGCCTGTCGCCACTTGGCTGTTTTTGCAGAGTCTCTCGTTATATACAGTCTATTTGAGCTTCCAGACTATTTTCTTTGAGCGGTTCATTGCTTGCTTCCATATCCGCGGCAATGTGGGCTTTTTCATCATCACGCTGGATTTCGTCGGTTATATGGGCACCGTTTTGGTGTTGGTTTGCAAAGAGTGCTTCGGGCGAGACATCGACTGGCTGGATTTTTATAATGGCATGTCTGGTTGCGTGGGGTTGGTGTGTGGCGTGGCCTTTGCCGCTTCCGCCTTTTATTTGGTGCGTCGTTACCGCAAGGAACGGAAAGGCAAAGGACGCCGCGCGGCACTGTTTGTTCCATTGGAGGAATACCTTTCAGGAACGGATGCTTGCGTGTGGGCGGCACAGAAGTAGTGAAGAACAAATGAGCTTATATATATAATAAGGTATGAAAAAGATTGAATGTGTTATTTTGGATTGGGCCGGCACGGCTGTTGATTACGGCTGTTTTGCCCCTGTGGCGGCTTTCGTGGAGAGTTTCAATGAAATCGGTGTTCCTGTGACGGCGGCCGAGACCCGGGCCTATATGGGGCTGACTAAAATAGAAGAAGTGCGCGCTTTGTTTGCCCTCGACCGCGTACGCCGTGCATTTCGTGAAAAGTTTGGCCGCGATTATGACGACCGCGATGTCGAAGCACGTTATGCGGCTTTCCAACGTGTGATTTGTGCCATGCTTGCAAATTACGCCGAACCGATTCCCGGCGTGGTGGAAACGATGGAAAGGCTCCGCGCACAGGGCATCAAGGTGGGTTCCACCACGGGTTACACACGCGGTATGATGGACATTGTGATTCCGGCGGCGGAAAAGGCAGGCTACTGGGTGGATAATTGTGTGGCATCGGACGAAGTGCCGGCCGGACGCCCTTTCCCTTACATGATTTACCGCAACATGATTGATTTGGCCGTGCCGTCGGTGGATTGCGTGGTGAAGTGTGGCGACACGATGGCTGATATCAAGGAAGGTGTCAATGCCAAAGTGTGGACCGTGGGCGTGGTGACGGGGAGCAACGAATTGGCGTTGACCCGGGAGGAAGCCGAAGCGATGCCTGTGCGGGAACTGGATGCACACAAGCACGATGTGCGCCGTCGCATGTTGGCGGCCGGGGCACATTATGTGATTGACACGATGGCGGAGCTGCCGGAGGTCATCGGGCTGATTAACGAAAAGATGAAAGTGGAATAATCTTATTTGGGACAGACAAACCTTTAAAAAGATAGCATATGAGACCGTACATTTTGTTGACTCCGGGACCTTTGACCACTTCGGAGCGAGTGAAAGAAGCCATGTTGAGCGATTGGTGCACATGGGACGAAGATTACAACGTGGGCATTGTGGAGGAAATCCGCAAGTCGCTTGTGGCCTTGGCCACCAAGCACGTGGAAGAATACACCTCCGTGCTGATGCAGGGCAGCGGCACATATTGCGTGGAAGCAGTGTTGGGAAGTGACCTCAAGCCAGGCGACAAACTTGTGATTTTCAGTAATGGGGCATATGGGAACCGCATGGGAGTCATTGCCGACCGCCAGGGAATTGCCTACGACATGATGGCATTCGTCGAGACGATGCAGGTGGAGCCTGAAGTGGTGGATTGTTATCTGTCACAACACGGCGACATCACACACGTGGCTTTCGTCCACTGCGAGACAACCACAGGGGTGCTCAATCCGCTGGAGCCATTGGCACGTGTGGTGAAAAAGCACGGCAAGAAACTTATCGTGGACGCCATGAGCAGTTTTGGGGGAATCCCCTTGGATGTGTTTGAACTGGGGATAGATTTTCTCATCAGCAGTGCCAACAAGTGTATCCAAGGTGTGCCAGGATTTGGCTTCATTATTGCCCGCCGCAGTGAACTGATGCGTTGCAAGGGAGTGTCCCGTTCGCTTTCGCTTGACATTTACGACCAATGGGACACGATGGAAAAGGGACATGGGAAGTGGCGTTTCACTTCGCCCACTCATGTGGTGCGCGCATTCAAGGAAGCGTTGGAGGAACTGGAGGCCGAAGGGGGCGTGGAAGCACGTCATGCCCGTTATCGTGAGAACCATGACGTGTTAGTCCGCGGGATGGAGGCTTTGGGATTCAGGACGCTTCTTCCGGCAGACATCCAATCGCCTGTCATCACGTCTTTCCTTTATCCCGCTGCGGATTTCGACTTCAAAGGCTTTTATGCACGGTTGAAGGCAAAAGGTTTCGTGATTTATCCTGGTAAAATCTCCCAAGCCGACACGTTCCGCATTGGCAATATCGGCGATGTGTTTCCCCAGGATTTCGAACGGTTGGTTATGGCCGTGAAAGCCTGTCTGTGACACGGCTGCAGTTCCAGGAACAGTTCCTAATCTTGGGGATTTAACAACTGACGAATATTCATTTGTAATCAAATGCCCTGCTTCCCGTCACTTGCCCGTGCGGAGAAAAAACTCCTCCGCCTTGCAGGGGAGGTGGCTCGAAGAGCCGGAGGGGTTTCCCATCCACGTATCATTCCGCATGGCAAACAAAAGGGTCGTTACGACCCCGCATGGCAAACAAAACGGCCATTATGGCCGCCGCAAGGTGAACGGAAGGGTCGTTACGACCCCGTGGGTGTGAGACCCCCTCCGCCCCTTCAGGGCTCGTCCCCCTGCAAGGCGGGACAGTTCATTCCTGCCGGCTTTGACTGCCGACATTCAGAAATTTGTAAAAGCAGGAACTCTGCGCCACCCAATTGCCTCAATTCATTTTCCATTAGTGTTAAATCCCCCAAAATGCGAACTGTTCCCAGTTCCAAGCCTTTGAAACAAGGTGTTCCAAGCCTTTGGAACTGGGTGTTCCAGGCTTTGGAACTGGGTGTTCCAGGCCTTTGGAACTAGGTGTTCCAAGCCTTTGGAACTGGGTGTTTCAGGCTTTGGAACTGGGTGTTTCAGGCTTTGGAACTGGGTGTTCCAGGCTTTGAAACTAGGTGTTTCAGGCTTTGAAACTGGGTGTTTCAGGCTCTGAAACTTTCATCGCGGGTACAATTGCAGCGACAATGCGCTGTGGTATTCCTTTGTATGGAGCGGGTAAATGGTTTGGGGAGCCGAAAAAAAAGCGAAGGTTGCCATTGCGGTCATAAAACCGACGGCAACCTTCGCTTTTTTAGTGTTTGATTTCGATTTCTTCTTTCATGTCTATTTCTTGGCCGTCTTTGTCATAGAACTCATATTGCAGGAAGCCCAACTTCTGGCTGGGTATGACTTTGATGCCAAACCCATATTTCATTTGCCATTTCCTTTTCAGCGAAACCAGCCCTTGGTTGATATATGCTGCGACGTATGGATGTACGTGTAACGTAAAGTTCTTGATGCCCAATTTGTTGGACATCGTGCTGATTTTGCTTTCCAAAACATCCGTGAAAAGGAAGCTGGATTTGATGGTTCCCTTTCCGAAGCACGTGGGACAGACTTCGTCCACCATGACATCCATTACGGGACGCACCCTTTGCCGGGTGATTTGCATCAGGCCGAATTTACTCAAAGGCAGGATGTTGTGGCGCGCACGGTCTTTCTTCATGTTCTCGCACATGCGTTCGTATAGTTTCTGCCGGTCTTCCGCCAGGTTCATGTCAATAAAGTCCACGACGATAATCCCTCCCATGTCGCGCAACCGTAGTTGCCGTGCCAGTTCGTCGGCCGCTCCGAGGTTGACGTCCAGCGCGTTGGCTTCTTGGCCGTCCTTTGATTTAGAGCGGTTTCCGCTGTTCACGTCCACGACGTGCAGTGCCTCCGTGTGTTCGATGATCAGGTATGCCCCGTGCTTGTAAGAGACGGTTTTCCCGAACGAGGACTTGATTTGCTTGGTGACATCAAAGTTGTCGAAGATGGGAAGCTTTCCGGTGTATTGTTTCACGATGCCCACACTCTCCGGGGCAATCAGCGTCACATAGTTTTTCACTTCGTTGAAAATATCCGTGTCGTTGATGTAGATGTTTTCATACGAAGGGTTGAACAGGTCCCTCAGCATGGCTACGGTCCGGCTGGTCTCCTCATACGCCAGTTCCGGCAGTTTGGTAGCCTTTTGAGCCCTGATAAAAGTCTCTTCACACCTTTTGAGCAACACTTTGAGTTCGGTGTCCAATTCGGCGACCCGCTTTCCTTCGGCCACCGTCCTTACGATAACCCCGAAGTTTTTGGGCTTGATGCTTTGGATGAGTTGCTTCAGCCGTGCCCGCTCTTCGCCGGATTTGATTTTGGAGGAAACAGACACCTTGTCTTGGAAAGGCATCAGCACCAGGAAACGTCCGGGAAACGACAGTTCGCATGTGAGGCGCGGCCCTTTCGTGGAAATCGGTTCTTTGACGATTTGCACCAGGATTTCCTGTCCCTGCTGGAGGATGTTCTGCACGCTCCCGTCTTTTTCCAAGTCCGGCTGGATGCTGGCTTTCGAAATGGGCAGGAACTTTTTCTTGTCGCTGATTACCTGCCTGAGGTATTTGTTATAAGTGTTATATTTCGTGCCAAGATCAAGATAATGCAAGAAAGCATCGCGTTCATAGCCTACATTCACAAAGCAAGCATTCAGCCCCGGCATGAGTTTCCTCACTTTGGCCAGGTATATGTTGCCCACCACGAAAGAAGCCGACCGGCCTTCTTTCTGAAATTCCACCAGCCGCTTGTCTTCCAACAGGGCGATGGATATTTCTTTGGGTTGAACATCTACTATAACTTCGCTTGTCATTCTTTTGCTTTTACTGATTGATTCTTGATTGCGTTCCATTTTACACAAAGAACAAACTTGGGGGAGCCTCGTAAGAAAGCCCTCGCAAGTTTGTTCCTATCTTTCCTACAGACAAGCGTCGGCTACTTGCTCTTATGTCTGTTCTTTCTCAGTCTTTTTTTACGCTTGTGTGTAGCCATCTTGTGTCTTTTTTTCTTTTTTCCGCTTGGCATAATCAAAATGTTTTTATAAGTTAATAAATCTGTCTATAATCCTCTATGCGGGATTCATTTCTTGATTGCGTCCACAAATACTTTCGCGGGTTTGAACGCCGGAATGTTGTGCTCATCAATGATGATTGTGGTGTTCTTGGAAATATTCCGGGCTGTCTTTTTGGCTCTTTTCTTCAGGATGAAGCTGCCAAAACCACGAAGATACACATTCTCTTCCTTTTCAATCAAAGATTCCTTCACTGCTTCCATGAAAGCTTCAACGGCGGTCAATGCAGTGGATTTGTCAATGCCCGTCTTCTTGGAAATCTCGCTAACAATTTGTGCTTTTGTCATTGTCTTGTAAAAATTATTGTTCGTAATCGCTTTGTTCCTAATTTTTTGGAATGCAAATATATAGCTTTTTTGCCAAGGAAAGAAGGTCTATCGGGAAAAAAAACTTGTTTCCTTGCTTTTTTCGCTTTAAAAACAGCTATTTTTGCATCGTTTATTTGATTAGGGTATGGTGAAAGATTGTAGTTTTGCGCATAAACTGCTGGGGTGGTATCAAGAAAATCGCAGATTTTTACCCTGGCGTGGCACGAATGACCCATATAGGATTTGGGTTTCGGAGATTATCCTGCAACAGACCCGGGTCAACCAAGGATATGGATATTACCTCCGTTTCATGGAGCGCTTTCCGGATGTCCATGCGCTGGCTTCAGCTTCCGAGGACGACGTGCTGAAATGTTGGCAGGGGTTGGGTTATTATTCCCGTGCCCGGAATCTTCATAAGGCGGCCCGGCAGATCATGGAGGCTGGAGGATTCCCGAAGGACTATGCCGGGATTCGCAGGCTGAAGGGGGTGGGGGATTATACGGCGGCTGCCATTGCTTCGTTCGCATACGGGTTGCCGTATGCAGTGGTGGACGGCAATGTCTATCGTGTCTTGTCCCGGTATTTTGGCTTGGAAGTCCCGATTGACACGGGCGGTGGGAAAAGGTATTTCGCGGCCTTGGCCCAGGAATTGTTGCCGGAAGGGGATGACGGGGCGGATTATAATCAAGCCCTCATGGACTTTGGGGCGATGCAATGTGTGCCCAAGAATCCGGATTGCGAAGTCTGCCCATTGGCCGGGAGCTGTGTGGCTTCCGCGCAAGGACGAATTGCGGATTTTCCTGTGAAATCCCGCAAGTTGAATGTGTCAACACGCTTTTTCCACTACTTTTATATAAGTGTGGGGGGCGAAACCGCTTTGTTCCGTCGCGAAAACAGCGACATTTGGAAAGGGTTGTATGAGCCGCTGTTGGTGGAGACGGGCGAAGCCTGCGAGCCAGGACGTTTGTTGGTGCATGGGAAAGTGCCGGATTTCATCTTGTCGGAAAAGGCGGAAAGGACTTTGTTGTGCGGGGAAACGCGCCATCAATTGACCCATCGCACATTGATTGCCGACCTCTATCGTTTGGAACTGCCGGAAAAACCATCCGACGATGAGCTGGGGCGGCATGCATGTTGGGTGAAACAGGAGGAACTGGCGGATTATGCCTTGCCGCGCCTGGTGGAGGGCTGGTTTGAAAAGGTTGGCCTGTTGCCTGGAAAATGATGGAGGAAATGAAAAAAGGGCTGTCAAACTTGGAGTAATATATTTTATTTATTAATTTTGGAGGCAAAATAGAAATTAGATTATTATGTCATTGAACAAGGTGATGCTGATAGGCAATGTGGGGAAAGAGCCAGACGTGCGTTATTTAGACAATGGAGTGGCCGTGGCCACGTTTCCGTTGGCTACAAGCGAGCGGGGATACCGCCTGCAGAACGGCACGGAAGTTCCTGAACGAACGGAATGGCATAACGTTGTCTTATGGCGCGGCTTGGCAGAGACGGCAGAAAAATATGTCCATAAAGGAGATAAACTTTTCATAGAAGGGAAAATCCGTTCGCGTTCGTATGACGACCAAAACGGGGTGAAGCGTTATGTGACGGAGATTTTTGCCGACAGCATGGAAATGCTGACCACCCTGCGAAGCGGTTCGCAAGCATCTGCGCAAACAGGAGAAGCCACATCGGCTGCTTCCAGGAAAACAACGAACGGGGACGAAGGTTTGCCGTTTTAATGTCTAACTAAATTGTTGAATTTTGGATTCTGATTCGTTTTTATCTATTTTAGATTCGCTTGATTATCTGACGTGGGTGCGCCCCGATGTGCCGGCTGTCGTGGCTTTGGTGCTGGCACTTTTGTTTTTGTTGTGTTCGGCTTTGATTTCCGCGTCTGAAAACGCTTTTTTCTCGCTTTCGGCTGCAGATTTGGACACGGTGGAAGAAAGCAAGCGGGCGTCGGACAGTAAAATCATCTCGTTGAAGGAAGATTCAGAACGTCTTTTGGCCACTTTGTTGATTTCAAACAACTTGATGAACGTGGCGTTTATCGTGTTGCTGAATTTCTTTTTTGCAAAAACGGTAGTGCACGGGGGAGGGGATGTGGCTTTCCTTGTCGGGTTGACGCTCGTGCTGGTGCTTGTCCTTTTGTTGTTTGGCGAAATCATACCGAAGATTTGTTCTTCGCGCCATCCCTTGGGGGTATGCCGGATGATGGCATCGCCAATGATGGCAATGCGGAAATTGTTGTGGCCGGTTTCTTCCTTGTTCGTGCATTCGAAGCATTTGGCAACAAAAGTAGTGCATACGGAAAAACATGCCATATCGGTGGACGAACTGGAACAGGCATTGGAACTTACGGACAAAAAGGACATCGCGGAAGAACAAAACATGCTGGAAGGCATTATCCGTTTCGGCGGGGAAATGGCGAAGGAAATCATGACGCCCCGGATGGATATCGTGGACCTTGACATGAACACGGCCTATCCCGAAGTGCTTCGCTGCATTGTGGAAAGCAATTATTCGCGCATTCCTGTCTATGCAGGTTCGAGGGATAATGTCAAAGGCATATTGTATATCAAGGATTTGTTGCCCCACCTGAACAAACCTGCCAATTTCCGTTGGCAGTCTCTTATCCGGCCGCCTTATTTCGTGCCGGAAACGAAAATGATTGATGACTTGTTGAGGGACTTCCAAACGAATAAAGTGCATATCGCCGTGGTGGTGGATGAATTCGGGGGCACTTCGGGCATCGTGACGATGGAAGACATCATCGAGGAAATCGTGGGCGAAATCAACGACGAATACGATGAAGAGGAACGGCAGTATGCGAAAATTGGCGACAACGTGTATGTCTTCGAAGGAAAAGTGCTTCTGACGGATTTCTTCAAGGTCTTGCAGCTGGACGATGATGTCTTTGAGGCTGTGGAAGGCGAAGCGGATACATTGGCGGGGCTGTTGTTGGAAATCAAAGGCGAGTTCCCCGAGCTTCACGAAATACTTCGCTATAAGAATTATGCGTTTGAAGTGTTGGAGATGGATGACCGCAGGATTCTGAAGGTCAAGGTTAGTGTGCTTCCCGAAACGGAAGCCGAAGAGGGGGAATCATAAGCGCTTATGCCGTTTTTCCGGAAAATAGAAGACGAGAAAGGCTGGGGAGGGATTTGGAAAATAACCGAAACGGTCGAGAGCTTATGCCGCATGTTGCCCAATGGGGAAACGTACCGGGCACATGCCTATCGCCGTTTCATGGCCGAGCGGCGGAGGTTGGAATATGTTTCCGTGCGCGCCCTTGTCTATCTGTTGTTGGGCGAAGAAAAGCAAATTTGTTATTCCCCTACCGGCCATCCTTATTTTTCCGACGGCTGCCTGCAGCTTTCCATATCCCATACGCTCGGTTATGCATCGGTGTTGTTTTCGAAAGACTATGAAGTGGGTGTGGACATCGAGGCCGTTTCGGAACGGATTTTGCGGCTGAAGGAGCGGCTGATCGGTCCGGAAGAACGTGCGGAGAGCGTGTACGACATCTTGCTGCATTGGTCGTCCAAGGAAGCGGCTTTTAAGATTTTGGACCAGGAGGGCATAGATTTCCGCAGGAATCTGACGGTTTCCGGATTGGCCTGTGCAGCTTCGCGCGACCATGCGGAGGCGGATGGCGATTTCCGGTTGGCCTATCATCTCTCGGGCGGAGAGACGGGCGTGTTCCCCATACATTATGAAACCACGTCGGATTTCGTGCTGACCTATACTTTCCGGAAACTGGCGTAGAGGACGGGGAGACGCAATATTTTGCGTCTTTACAAGAATTTTAATGCGGAAAACATTGCAGGTCTGTGTTTTTTTTTATATTTGCGGAACTGTTTGGTGCTTGCGTGTGTGGGATATAAGCAACGCATTTATTGGAATGATTTTGGATAAGGCTAATTATTATTAACTTAATGGATATTCTGACTATGGGCAAACGAATGATGACATGGACGGCTTTCTGCGTGATGGCGGCAGTGGCTTTCGGGAAAGGCGAGGTGGCATACACCCGCTTGCAATCCTTGTATTCCAACGCGGAAATGCTGGAAATAGAGAAGGTGGTGCTGTCCGACACGGCCACTGTGGTGCATTTCACGGCGCGGGGGAAAATCAATTCCTCGTTCCAGTTTGCCACGTCCACATATTTGAGCGATGAGGCAGGGGCGCGATATCCGGTGAAGGGGGCGTCCGGCCTGGAGGTGGGTAAGCCTTGCTATATTCCCAGAAGCGGCGTGGCGGAGTTCCGGCTTTCTTTTGCCCCGATGCCCAAGGACACGAAAATCTTTGATTTGGTGGAAGGGACGGATAAGGACATGTTCCGGATTTTGGGGATTCACGACGCGAAGTCCAAGTTGAGAATCCCTGAGGCAAAGGAGGAAGTTGACCCGGAAGAAGTGTCGGAGGCTTTGTTCCAAAAAGGAAAGGCCGTGGTTCGTGGCCAAATAGAAGGATATGTGCGTGATTGGAACGCCAGCCTCGTGTTTTTCAACCTCGGCACGTTTGCACAAGACCTCATTCAGCCTTTTGAGATGTCGCGGACATGTGCTGCCGTGCAGGCTGACGGAAGTTTCTGTGCGACCTTGGACTTGGACCATCCCGCGTGGGCGGAGTTGGAAATAGGGAAAGACTATCCGGAAATCCCTGTTTACGTGCGTCCGGGCGACACGCTCCGTGTCGTGATAAAGGGCCTGCAGGAGAATGGCTTGGCATTGGAATATGCCAGCAGCCATCCCAAGGGGTGCTACGACAATCTGTTGAAGCACCAGGACGTGCCTGTCGTGTATTATGGCTGGGAGCAGCTGACGGATTTCGGGACTGTCCTGGACAACGATGCTTTCTTGGAGAAAGTGGATGAATGTGTGGCGGAGAACATGCGGATTTGCGATTACGTGGCGTGGAAACACAAGTTGTCGCCTTGGGAAACGCATTTGTTGAAAAACCGCCAGCGGTTGCTCCTGACGGAGCACAATTTGCTCATGGCCAGCCGGCTGTTTGGCGAGAAGGTGACTGTGCCGAAGGGGCGGCAACCCGTGAAGGAGGATTTTGAAGGGTATGATTATTCGGCCTACAAGGTGTTGGACGTGCTGCCCGCAGACGACCCTTCGTTGGCGATTGTGCCCCATTTCGCGTCGTTCCCTTCTTCTTTGAATTTGATGTGGCCGGTAGCCAACGCTGCGACTTATGCATTCTTTGATGGCGCTTCCGGGCGGGACGAATCGTCCAAGGTGCGGGCGGAACTGGAAAAAGACAGCTTGCAGGCAGGTGCTTTGCGCGGACTTGCAGGGGTGTCTGGCATGCCTTGGGTGCTCCAGGCGTTTTGGGCGGACAAGGTCGGACGCTTGCCCCATGGCTTCACCCCGGCACAACGTGCGGAAGTCGTGGACAGGCTTTCGGCCGGGCTGACATCTCCTTTTTTCAAACGCAAGATGAGGGAATTGGACTCCCTGTCCGTGCGCTCGGCCTCGTGGGTATATGAAATGCCGGAGGGGGATGCCCGCAAAAGCATGGAACAATTGCTGAAAGATTACAGAGGCAGGTTTGTGCAGGTCGTTTGCTTTTCTTCTCCCGGGGAGGAGGCCGGATTCTTCAGGAACCCGGACGTGGAAAACATCCTGATGGATTATGGCCATAATTGCCCGGACGTGCAGTTTGTGGCGATTGCCAACCGGGACGCCTATCCGGACATGGAGGCCTTCAACGGGCGGACAAATGGAATCGGAATGCCGGCAGTGTGTTGGGTTGACGGGGAGCGGTATCTGGGATTGCAGGAACTGTTCCGTTTCTCGGCCAGCGGGAAGCAGCTTACTTTCGACCGCAACGGATTGGTGTTCAAACAATCGTTGGACATGAAGGACGAAACTTCGTTCCGCCAGCGGATGCGCCGCATATTGGAAACGGAAAAGGAGTTGAAGTGAGAGGGATGACGCATCGCGCGGGTTCCTGCGGCGGATATGCATCGTTTTGATAAATCAGGCGGTTGTCCGCTGTCAAAGGATGAATGCCCGCTAACCAAAAGAGAGTAACTTCCGAAAAAGAGGATATACTTACTTGGCAAAGTAAGATATCTTCTTTGCCCAAGTAAGATATCTTACTTTGCCAAGTAAGTACTACTTCTTTTTTGCGGCGGTTGGGTTTTGTCTTTTCCTGATTTCACTAGACACTTTTTTGTTTTATAACCTAAGTCAGTAGACACTTCTTTAACAATGGTGC
>CALULT010000034.1 GCA_944321565.1 uncultured Paraprevotella sp.
CGATTCTTCTTTTCCATAATAAAAACACATTTAGTTATTACTTATAAATGTGTCTACCTATGTCAGTAGAAGACAATCTTCTTTTTTTGGGGGACATTCATTCCTTGTCCGCCCAATGCCATGTCTTGCCCACCGGCGGAGGTCAGTTTTCCAACCGTGCCCCCTGCTTATACGGGTGAAAGAAAAGAACCGGATTCGCATCCTCCTTGATTTGCATCAATTTCTCATAGTTGTCGATTTCGGGGTTCAGTCGGCCTTTGGAGATGATATTCTCAATCAGATACGGGATGAAGTCGATGCGCAAGACGGACAAGACGCCCTTTTCATCGCTATAACACATATCCACGGGCAGGTTGTTGTTCTCGCACAGGTAGTCGTCCGCAAAAATCTGGGACACGCGGGTGGCCTTCGTCTCCAAGTCGTGCAGAAGATAATGCCTGTCTATCCCTTTCCAATATTGGAACGATACCATCCCATCCAGTTCCACAAACCTAGCAATATTGTATATCCATCCGCCGTCATACAGCCCGGATATGTCATAATTGAACTTATCCCCTGGGCCGTTGCGCTCAATAAGCTCGCCCATCTCCTCGTTTGTCACGAAGTCCTTGCTCTTCACCACGCAATAGGGCACAACCCCGTCCTTGGTGACCGCGACAATGGTGTCGGAAAACATCTCGACGAATTTGGGCGCATCCGTGTTCTTGGAGTAGAAGTAGCTGAAAGGGAAACTCAAAGAAAAGTTCCACCCCTTGTTGTAATCATCGGCTTTCAGGTAAGAACCGGTCTGCTCCCCCGTCTTCTCGTCGATTTCCCTCAGGAGATAGTTCTCCGGGCTCACGTCCAGCGACGTGTGGTTCAGATAAAGCTTGTCGCCCACGTGCTGCATGCAAAAGCTCCAATACCCGTCCCGCTTCGTCTCTATCGAGGAGAGGTATTTATTCGTCTTGAGGTCGAATTTGTGCGCCATGTCCCGCGCCCCGTCCCACAGGTAGATGACATCATGCGCCCGGTCTATGGAAAAATCCGAAAGCTCCAGGTATTCCCCGTGTCCCCTGCCCTGATGGCCAATCCGCCGCAAGAAAGAGCCGTCTTTCCGGAAAACATATAACGCGGGCACCTTGTCGTCCAGGATATAAATGTGATCTTTATACATTTCTATTGCACAGATGTTCTGAATGACGCATTCGGGAGAGTTTTCCAATAGAATCACGTCCGGCGCCTCGAAAACGGAGGAATACAACAACATCTTTTCCTCCCGCGCCTTGTCTATGTCTATCACTTCCACATCGCCGTTGCCAGAAAGGACAGAAACGTCGTTTTTCCCTCCTCTTCCGAAACATGCCGTGACCAAAATCAAGGTCACGGCCAAACTTAAAGTCTCTTTAAACATAATCATCAGTGTCTAGTTTGGCGCAAAAAAAACAAAAAGAATATTGTAATCGCAAAAAAAAGGCAACAAGTCTTAACAAATACCAATTGTTTTTATGGATTATCCATTCTTGCAATACTTGCCTTGCGATTAAAGAGGGGGTAGCAAAATAAACTCCTCCGCCTTGTAGGAGGGCACTGAAAAAGTCCGATATTTGAAACTGCTGCCAACAAAACGCAAGTAGAACCGTTTGTAATAAGTTAAATAGCGTACAAAAACATTACATTTACTACAAATAGACGCATCCTTGCTTGCATTGTGATAGTGTATTTTCGAGAAAAGGGACTTTTTCAGTGCCCTCCCTTGTAGGGGAGGTGGCGCGAAGCGACGGAGGGGTCTCACGTCCACAAAGACATACTTTATGTGTGTGTCCGTGGGGGTGAACCCCCTCAGGCCCGTTGGGCCAGCTCCCCTACAAGGCGGAGCAGTTCCTTCTCGCAGGTTTTGATACCCCTCTTCGCCTGAAGGGGTATAAACCTTTTTCGAGAGTGTACTCTAGAGGACTGTGCGTGGACTGTCAATCCCGGAAATACACCCGCTTCACCCGCGAACTGACCCCCGTCAAGATTTCGTATGGAATCGTGCCCACGGCATCGCTCAGCACCGTCACGGGAAGGTCATCGCCAAAGATAATGGCCGTGTCGCCCTCCTTGCAGTCAATGTCCGTCACGTCTATCATGCACACATCCATGCAGATGTTACCCACGTATGGCGCGCGCTGCCCGTTGACCAGGCAATAAGCATGCCCGCAACCCAGTTTTCGGTCTAACCCGTCGGCGTAACCAATAGGCAAGGCGGCGATGCGGCTGTCGCGCGTCAGATGTCCTTTGCGGCTATAGCCCACCGTTTCTTCTTTTGGCACATTGTGGATTTGCAGGATGGTGGTTTTCAACGTGCTGATGTTATGCAGGATGGCGTTGTTGCGCGAATTGATGCCATACAACCCCAACCCCAGGCGCACCATGTCCAGATGCCGCTCGGGGAAATGCTCGATGCCGGCACTGTTGCAGATGTGGCGCAGGATTTTGTGGCGGAAAGCCTGCTGCAACTGTGCGCTTCCTTCCAGGAAAAGCGCATATTGCCGGGCAGAAAACGCGTCGAAATCGTCGCTGTCGCTCCCCACGAAATGAGAGAACACCGAACGGGGAATCACGGCCGTCTGCCGTTTCAACCGCGCCACGAGTTCCGGCATGTCTTTCTGCGGGTCAAAGCCAAGACGGTGCATGCCCGTGTCCAGTTTCACATGGATGGGGAAATGCGTGACACCTTCTTTCTCCGCCGCATGCACCAACGCGTCCAACAGGCGGAAGCTATAGACTTCCGGTTCCAAGTCGTACTCGAAAAGAGTCTTGAAACTCCCCATCTCGGGATTCATAATCATGATGTTGGACGTGATGCCCGCCCGGCGCAAATCCACGCCTTCGTCGGCCACGGCCACGGCCAGGTAGTCCACGCGCTGGTCCTGCAACGTCTTGGCGATTTCCACTGCTCCCGCACCGTAAGCAGATGCCTTCACCATGCACACCATCTTCGTCCCCGGCTTCATGAAACTGCGGTAATAATTCAAGTTGTCCACCACGGCGTTGAGATTGACCTCCAAAGTCGTTTCGTGCACCTTCAACACCAGCTGTTCTGCTAACAGGTCGAAACGATAGTCACGCGCGCCCTTGATGAGCACCACTTCGTCGTGCATGCCATCCAGCATACGGCTGGCCAACAAGTCGTCCGTCGTGTCGAAGAAATAAGCTTCCAAATCTGAAAAAGCCTCACTCGCCGCTTTCAAGGACGGCCCCACGCCAATGAACTTCGCCACACCACGCGAAACCATCAAACGGGCGACCCGCCCGTAAAAGTCCACAGGTTCCTCGCCGGTCTGCGCGATGTCGCTCAAGATGAGCGTCCGTTTCCGCCCGGCATGTTCCGGACGACGGTTCATGAAGTCGAGCGCGATGTCAAGCGAATTGAAATCGGAATTGTAGCTGTCGTTGATAAGCGTACATCCGGCCCGCCCCTCCATCACTTCCAAGCGCATGGCCACCGGCTCCAGCTTCTCCATCCGCCGTGCGACCACATCCGGTGCCATCCCCAAGTAAAGGCACACACACAGGCACGACACAGAGTTGGCCAACGATGCATCGTCTATGAACGGAATCGCATAAACATGCTCTTCCCCCTTATATATATAGGATACGCGCGCGAGGGGACCTTCCTTTTCCACTGCCGTCACGGCCACCGGCACATCGCGCCGCGTCATGGACCACGCCATGTATTCGCCTTTGAATGCGGACAAGTTGACACAGCCGGCCACGCACGGGTCGTCAATGCAATAGACCAACACCCGCGCATCCTTGAAAAGCTTCAGCTTCTCCATGCATTTCTGTTCCAATGAGGCGAAATTCTCCTGATGCGCCCCGCCCAAGCAAGTGAACACACCCACCGTCGGCTGCACGATGGACTGCAGGGCTTCCATCTCTCCGGGCATCGAGATGCCGGCTTCGAAGACACCCACTTCGCTCTGTTCGTTCAGCCCCCACACAGACAGTGGCACCCCAATCTGAGAATTATAGCTTCGCGGAGACCTCGTGACGACCCTCTCTGGTGACAACAGCTGATAAAGCCATTCCTTGACGATAGTTTTCCCGTTGCTGCCCGTAATGCCCACCACCGGAATATCGAAAGCCTCACGATGTCGTTCGGCCAAACGTTGCAATGCCTTAAGCGGACTGACGACTTGCAAAAAATTGGCACCGGGATAAACGGCCATCTCCTGCGGCAAACGGCGCACCACGAAAGAACGCACCCCGCGCCGATAAAGGTCGGGAATGTAACGATGTCCATCGTTGCGACTCGTCTCCAAGGCAAAAAACAAAGTGTCTTCCGGGAAACACAGGGAGCGGCTGTCCGTCAACAGCCAATTGACTTCCGCATCTTCCCGTCCCACCAAATGCGCTCCGATGAACGAAGCTATTTTTTCTAATGTATAAGCCATAAGTCTTCAGACGTTTAACAAACCTTTCATCCTTTCATACTCAGAAGTCAATGCTAAGTTCGGATATTTTTCAGTAAGTCGGTCTAGCTTTAACATAGTTTGACGCAGGAAATCCCGGTAAGCCTCGCTGTCCGGATGAAAAGGACGGTGGGCCAAAGCCTTTTCCACGGCTTCCCATTCGGCCATGAACGCCCGCGTCTCGGGCTGGAAACAGACTTCCGAAAAACGTTCCCAAATATAAGACACGGCCAACTCCGAGGGATGCAACATGTCATCGGCATAAAAACGATAGTCGCGCAGCTCGTCGAGCACGATTTCGTATGCAGGGAAATAGTGGCAACGCTCCGCGAAACGGCTGCATAGCGCATCTACCGCCAAGAGCAACACAGCCTTGCCCAACTGGCTGCCATGGAAACCGTACTTGGCATAGCGGTAAGGGCTTACGGTGAAAATGACCTGCAACCCCGGATTCACTTTCCACAACGCTTCCAGCGTTTGCGACAATGCAGCCACGGTCTCAGCCGCGTCCAGTTGTTTTTCAGCGAACATCCTTCCGGGTTGCTTGTGGCAGTTCCCCACCACCAAGCCATCATTCTCCAATTCATAGCAACGGTTCGTGCCTAAAGTGATGAACAAAAAATCCAACACGCGCAACCGTTCCGACTCTTTCCGCCGTGCCTCCTCCAACCGTGCCCTGCAGACGTCACGGCTCTCGGCATCAAACGAACTGTCGGTCAACCAACAATGCCACATTCCCCCGGACTCAAAGAAATAACCATCCGGGAAGCTCCCCTCCAGCACCAATGACATGCACATCGTGGAAATACTCGCCGGATTATACAACACTCCGAATGGATTGACATGCACATCCAAGCCGGAGACGGCCATGCGCCGCCCCACATTGTCGGCAAAACAAGAGCCCAACAACGTAATCCGATGGCCGGGATGAATGGACACTCCCGGCATGTCGCATGTTACAACAGTATGAAACTTCATCTTTTCCCCCTAAACTTCCTTAAAGTCATTTTTTCTTGCAAAAGTACGCAAGATATACGAATTTATGCTAATTTTGCAAAACTAAATCCGACTGATGAACGAGAAAAATACATATAGACTTTTATCTCAAATCAATTACCCCGCAGACCTGCGACGTTTGCCCATCGGGCAATTGCCACAGGTGTGCAAAGAATTGCGCCAGGACATCATCGACGAGCTGGCCGACAACCCCGGTCACTTTGCCTCCAGCCTCGGCGTAGTGGAACTGACCGTGGCCTTACATTATGTCTATAATACCCCCTACGACCGCATCGTGTGGGACGTGGGACACCAAGCCTACGGGCACAAAATCCTGACGGGAAGACGCGACCGCTTTTCCACAAACCGGAAACTGCATGGCTTGAAGCCCTTTCCCTCTCCATCGGAAAGCGAATACGACACTTTCACCTGCGGGCATGCGTCCAATTCCATCTCCGCAGCCTTGGGCATGGCTGTGGCTTCAGCCAACAAAGGGGAAACCGACCGCCATATCGTGGCCGTCATCGGCGACGGCTCCATGAGCGGGGGATTGGCGTTTGAAGGACTAAACAATGTATCCTCCACGCCGAACGACATCCTCATCATCCTGAACGACAACGACATGAGCATAGACCGGAGCGTGGGCGGAATGACCCACTATTTCCACCAGCTCCACACCAGTAACTTTTACAACAACCTGCGGTTTGCCGCCTCGAAGAAACTGTTCCGTTGGGGATGGCTCAACGAGGAACGCCGCAAGAGCCTCATCCGTTTCAACAATTCGCTGAAATCGCTCATCAGCAACCAGCAAAACATGTTCGAAGGCATGAATATTCGCTATTTCGGCCCCAGCGACGGACATAACGTCATCGAACTGGTACACACGCTGAAAGCATTGAAAGGGATGAAAGGGCCGAAACTGTTCCACGTCCACACCGTGAAAGGAAAAGGATTCAAGCCTGCGGAAAAAGCTGCCGACGTGTGGCATGCTCCCGGAAAGTTCGACAAAGAAACCGGCGAACGCATCAAAACGGACACCAGCAACCTGCCCCCACGCTACCAAGACGTGTTCGGAGAGACATTGTTGGAACTGGCACAGGCCAATCCGAGAATCGTGGGCGTCACACCGGCCATGCCATCGGGCTGTTCCATGAACATCCTGATGAAAGCCATGCCCGACCGCGCCTTCGACGTCGGGATTGCCGAAGGCCATGCCGTGACCTTTTCGGGCGGCATGGCACAAGACGGGCTCATCCCGTTCTGCAACATCTACTCTTCGTTTGCCCAACGGGCTTTCGACAACATCATCCACGACGTAGCCATCGAACGCCTCCATGTGATTTTCTGCTTTGACCGGGCCGGATTGGTGGGGGAAGACGGCCCCACACACCACGGGGCTTTCGACTTGGCCGCCCTTCGTCCCATTCCCAACCTGACCATCTCGTCCCCGATTGACGAACAAGAACTGCGCCGCCTCATGTACACGGCACAGCAGCCCGACATGGGGCCTTTCGTCATCCGGTATCCACGCGGCCGGGGCATCCACACCGATTGGAAATGCCCGCTCGAAGCCATCAAGGTTGGCAAAGGGCAACGGCTGAAAGACGGGAACGACATCGCCTTGCTTTCGCTAGGGCCGCTCGGTAACATGGCAGCAAAAGCCATCGCCATGTTCGAACAACGACAAAAGGAAAAAGGCAACGACATCACCGTAGCCCACTACGACATGCGCTTCCTGAAACCTATAGACGAGGAACTGCTCCATGAAGTGGGCACCCGTTTCCGCAAAATCATCACGCTCGAAGACGGCGTTGTCCGGGGCGGGCTCGGCTCTGCCGTGTTGGAATATATGGCCGACCATGGATTCACTCCCGTCGTGAAAAGATTGGGATTGCCGGACACCTTCGTGGAACACGGTACCATCCCGGAGTTACAACATATCGTGGGCATTGACTCAGATGCCATCCAATCCCAACTTAATGATTTCTTAACTACGTAGGACAATGAAAATCATCATAGCCGGTGCCGGCGCCGTGGGCACCCACTTGGCCCAACTGTTGGCCAAAGAAAACCAAGACATCACCCTAGTGGACGAAAGCGAAGAAAAGCTGTCACAAGTGGCCGACCACGTCGATCTCATGACCCTCAATGTCAAACCCACCTCCATCCACGGCCTGAAAGACGCGGGAGCTGCCCATGCCGATTTGTTCATCGCCGTCACGCCCGACGAGATGAAGAACATCACCTGCTGCATGCTGGCCCACACTCTCGGCGCCAAAAAGACCGTGGCGCGCATTGACAATGCGGAATACCTGAACGCGGAATACAAAGACTTTTTCCACAATATGGGCATCAACTCGCTCATCTTCCCTGAAATCTTGGCTGCCAAAGACATCATCGAAGGCATCAAGCACAGTTGGGTGAGGCAATGGTGGGAGGTGCACAATGGGGCACTCGTCATGCTGGGCATCAAGCTGCGCGAAACGGCGGAAATCCTCAACATCCCCCTGAAAACCTTGTGCGGACCGGACACCAGCTACCATATCGTGGCCATCAAACGGTGTGACACCACGATTATCCCCAACGGGGAAACCTCGCTCCAGCTGGGCGACATAGCCTATTTCATGACCACAAAAAAATATATCCCCTACATCCGCAAAATCGTCGGGAAGGAGCATTATGAGGACGTGAAAAACGTGATGATTATGGGAGGCGGACGCACGGCCATGCACACCGCCCTGAACGTGCCGGGCTACATGGAAGTGAAAATCATCGAGAGCGACCCGCAACGTTGCGACGAACTGAACGAAGTCCTCGGCGACAAGGCCGTGATGGTCATCCACGGCGATGCCCGCGATTCTTCGCTGCTCATGACTGAAGGCATACAACACACCCAGGCTTTTGTCGCCCTGACCGGACAAAGCGAAAGCAACATCCTGGCCTGCCTCACGGCCAAGCGGATGGGGGTGCGCAAGACAGTCGCCTTGGTGGACAACCTCGACTACATCTCCATGGCCGAAAAGCTGGACATCGGCACCATCATCAACAAAAAAACCATCGCGGCAAGCCACATTTACCAAATGATGCTGGATGCAGATGTCAGCAACGTGAAATGCCTTACCGTGGCCGATGCCGACGTGGCCGAGTTCGAAGTCAAGCCCGGCGCACGGGTAACCAAGAAATTGGTGAAGGACCTCGGGCTACCGGCCGGAGTGGCCATTGGCGGCCTGGTGCGCCAAGGCGAAGGCATGCACGTCAACGGCATGACACAAATCCAGGAAGGCGACAGCGTGGTCGTTTTCTGCCAAAACCTGTTCATCAAGAAATTGGATAAGTTCTTCGTCTAATCAGCCGACAGTTTGCCCCTTGGCGTTTTCCACCAATTTGGCCAGGTCGCGGCGAAGTTGCTGGTAAGGCGGCGCGTTCTTGAAGCCCACATTCTTCTTCAGCATCTCTTCCACGGAATTCTGGCTATGCTGGTAACACGACAATTCGTTCTGCCGCTGGATTTCATGTTCGGCCAGTTTCTTGATTTCCCGCTCGCGTTCCTTACGCAAGAGGATGCAGACCGGGGTGAGCAAGGGAGACACCACATTGTCAAACAAAGTATGCCCTTGGATGTACAAGTAAGTCGTTTCGGGGGTCACGCCCAACTGCAAGAGCTCCGCCTTCAACGGCCCATAGCCTTTCCGCGCCTCGGGAAAATGGCGTTGCAGCCACGACATCTTCCGGTTCACCTTCCGGCGGACATAGTCCAGCGTGAGTTCCGGATGATAAACGTTGAGTTCGTTGAATGAAACGGTCGTCCCAAATTCGCTCAACGTGAAATCACGGTAACGATCGTTCCGATACACCCACACAGACCAGACAAACAGCGGCCATATAATGCGGGAATATTCGCGCATAAATCCCTCGAAATCCACGACCTGCCGGTCATTGAGCGTGGCCATCACGCACACGCGGTGCAGGCTTTCGGCATAACACTGGTAATTCTCAATGGCATATACATACGTATGGAAAACGTATGGATTCCGGTTGACCAGCCGCGAAGTCTGCGTGGCATCCTGCATGAGGTAGTCATAGTCGGCATCGACACAGGCAATCATGTAATTGCCCAACTGCGGGCCGAGGCGATTCATCAACACAAGCTTTTTCCCTTTGCCCAACGTGCTGCGGGAAGGCAACATGATTTCAAAATAGCAATGTTCGTCCTCAAACTCGTCCAAGACCGTGCGCCAAAAGAAAATATCATCGTAGCTTTCCACGTAAGCCACGATTTTCTTCCGCGCCGTCTTTGACTTAAGCTTCTGTGCCGCCCCCAAATAAAGGGAAGTCAGGTTCTCAGACAATCGTTTGGCCATCGTCAGCCCTCCTTTCCGAAACTTATTGCGTGATGTCGGTCACTTCCGTCACGGCATCCATCCAGCCGTTCATGATGACGGCTGGCGAATGGGTGGTCAGGATAATCTGCACGTTCGGGTTGAGCTGCCGTATCAGGCTGATAAGTTTCTGTTGCCACTCGATGTGCAGGCTCACTTCCGGCTCGTCCATGAACAACACGTAAGGTTGCCTGTCCTCCACCAAGACGGTGAGCAGGATGGCCAGCATCTGCTTCTCGCCCGAAGACAATTTATAAGGTGGAAGCACCTCGCCGAATTGTTCCATCTGTATCTCATTGCTGGTGCGTACGATTTTCTTCCCCGTTTCGCTAAACAACTCGTCCACCATGTCTTGGAACTGGACACGGGCTTGCGCCGCCTGTTGCGCCTTCTCCTTGGCTTCCGGGTCGCCGCTCGTCAGCATGGCAATCATGCGGTTGCCCACGTTCACCTGGTAGTCCAGGAAACGACGCTGGAGCTGGTAGAGTTGCCAGTCCAGTTCCGTGGCCACCCGGGTGTCGGCCAGTTTTTCCAGCAAATTCCCATGTATCAAGGGGCGATCGAAACTCCGGATGACATCAAACCTCACCGTCGTGGCATCTTCCGGGTAATAAGTCAGCTTGACATCCGGCTTGACAGGGCAGTTCTCCTTCATTGCCTCAAGCAGCTTCAGAATCACCTTGTTGAGGATCGTGCTTTTCCCCACGCCGTTCACGCCACTAAGGATATTCACCTTCCGGTGCAAGTCCCACACGATGTGTTTCTGCCCGCTCCAAAGCGAATCTATCTCAATGCGCTGTATGTAATCGCCAATCTTTTCTTCCATAGCTTGTGTCCTCCATGCTGCCAACTACGCAAAGTTAACTTTTCCCACGGAAAGAAGCAACGGAATGATGCTAAAAAGTGTGAGAAAAAGCGTAACTTTGCAGCGTTTTTCAGACACAAAATAAGTTCATCACAAAATGTACAAAGACAAAAATCTGGCCGGGCATCTCTGCATGTTCGGGGCTTGCGCGGCTTGGGGGCTGATGGCCCCATTGGGGAAAGATGCCATGAGCCATGGCGTCAGCGGGCTGGACTTGGTCAGCTTCCGGGTCATTGGAGCCGCCCTCTGCTTTTGGCTCACCTCCCTGCTGGGAGGCAAACAGGAAGAGGTCTCTCCTCGCGACCTGCTTCTCTTTTTCTTTGCCGGCATGCTGGCCATCGTGTTCAACCAATGCTGTTACACCATCGGGCTGTCCATCACCTCGCCCGTCAACGCCAGCATCGTCACCACCACGCTGCCCATCATCACGATGGTGCTGGCTGCCCTGTTCCTCAAAGAGCCGGTGACCAACAAGAAAGTGCTCGGCATCTTCTGCGGTGCCATCGGTGCGCTGTTGCTCATCATGGGCAACGGGCATGCCACACAAGCTGGAGACGGCGAACTGACAGGCGACCTGTTGTGCCTCACCGCGCAATGCAGCTTCGCCGTTTACCTAACCATCTTCAAGAAGCTCATCCAGAAATACACCGTAGTCACTTGCATGAAGTGGATGTTCACCTACGCGACCATCGTCATCCTGCCCTTCACCTACAAGGAACTGTCCATGCTGCCTTGGACTTCCATCTCCGTCGCGACATGGCTGGAAACCGCCTTTGTGGTATTCGTCGGCACCTACCTGGCCTACATCATGATGATGACGGGTCAGAAAATGCTGCGCCCCACCATCGTGAGCATGTACAACTACGTGCAACCCATCGTGGCTTGTGTGGTCAGCGTGGCCACGGGGCTGGGCGTGTTCGGCTGGAGCCAGGGGTTGGCCGTCGTCCTCGTGTTCGGAGGCGTATGGTTGGTGACGCAAAGCAAGAGCCGGGCCGACATGAAAGCCGAAGCACAACGACGAACCGCATCAAAAGACTAAACCGCCATGCCCGCATCGTCCATCTTATGGTTGCAACAGCAACACCAGTTGCTGGAACTGGAATATGAATACGAGAAGGCGCAGTTCCGGCAACAGGCGGAAACGGTCGGCGTAGCCCGGAAAATCAGGCAAGGGCTTTGTTGGTATCCGCTCAGGTTGGGGAAGAGCTATTACAACTCACTCAACCAACTGGTCATCAAAACCGAGCGCACGGAATACACCGACGAAGAGCATAACTTCGAACCGGGCAAACAAGTCTGTTTCTTTACCCAGGATGCCTCTGGCGACTTGCGGAAAAACAGACAAGGCGGGCAACTGCATTACTTCCGTTTCACGGGCACTGTGAGTTTCGTCAATGGCAACCTGATGGTCATCACCCTGCCCGACCCGGAAGCATTGGCCCGACTGCGCGAAGGGGAACGTGTCGGTGTGCAGCTTGCTTTGGACGAAACGACCTACCGGCTGATGTTCGAAGCCTTGGACAAGGTGAGCGCAGCCAAACACGGACGACTTGCCGAACTCCGCGAAATTTTCCGCGGCACGTCGCCGGCCGGCAAACTGACCTTCCAGCCTATGCGGTTCCCGTGGCTGAACCCCACACAGGAAACCGCCGTCAACGAAGTGCTGCGCGCCAAGGACGTAATGGTCGTGCACGGGCCGCCGGGCACAGGCAAGACCACCACCCTCGTGGAAGCCATTTACGAGACGCTCCACCGCGAAAGCCAGGTCTTGGTATGCGCCCAAAGCAACATGGCCGTGGACTGGATTGCGGAAAAGTTGGCCGACCGCGGCGTGTCCGTGCTGCGCGTGGGCAATCCTTCACGTGTCAACGACAAGATGCTATCCTACACCTACGAACGGCGTTTCGAGGCCCATCCTTCTTACCCGCAACTCTGGGCCATCCGCAAGACCATCCGTGAAATGTATGCCCATCGTCCCTCGTCGGGACGTGAAGCCTTCCACCAAAAGATAGCCAGGCTGCGCGACCGGGCCACCGAACTGGAAATCGCCATCAACGAAAGCCTGTTCAACGACGCACGGGTCATCGCCTGCACGTTGGCCGGGAGTGCCCACCGCGTGCTGATGGGAAAGAAATTCTCCACTTTGTTCATCGACGAAGCCGCCCAAGCCCTTGAAGCCGCCTGCTGGATTGCCATCCAAAAAGCCGGGCGGGTCATCCTCGCCGGCGACCACCGCCAGCTCCCACCCACCGTGAAATGCCCGGAAGCCCTGAAGGGCGGATTGGGACGGACGCTAATGGAATCCATCGCCGCCAGCCAACCGGACGCCGTCTGCCTGTTGCGCCTCCAATACCGCATGAACGAACAAATCATGCGTTTCTCCAGCGAATGCTTCTACGACGGTAAAGTGGAGAGTGCACCGGAAGTAAAATACCGAGGCATCCTGGACTGGGAAAATCCGATGGAATGGATTGACACGGCCGACGAGTCACAGACCGCCCCCTATTTGTCCGGTGAGAACAAGGATGCGGAAAACCTCCTTGACGCCCCAGCCGCACAATCCGACTTCGGCGAAACGCAAAACCCCGACAGCACCAGCCGCGCCAACCCCGAAGAAGCACGGCTCACGCTGAACATCCTGAAAGCTTACTTCCAAAAAATCGGCAAGGAACGCATCTTAAGCGAAAACATCGACACGGGCATCATCTCACCCTACAAGGGACAGGTGCGCATCTTGCGCACCCTCCTGCGCCGCGACGTTTTTTTCAAACCCTACCGCAACCTGCTCAGCGTGAACACCGTCGATGGTTTCCAAGGCCAGGAACGCGACATCATCCTCGTCAGCATGGTGCGCAGCAATGAAGAAGGCCAAATCGGCTTCCTGCACGACCTGCGCCGCATGAACGTGGCTATCACCCGCGCCCGGATGAAACTCATCCTCGTGGGCGACAGCCGCACCCTCTGCCGCACGGCGTTCTACCGCCGCCTGTACGAATATGTGCGAGGACTTACTTGACGCCTGGATGTCACAATGTGTCCCGGATTCACTTCATCCGGGCCGCCACCACGTTCCAGTCCACAATCTGCCACAATGCGGCAATGTGGTCGGCACGGCGGTTACGGTAATCCACATAGTAAGCGTGTTCCCACACGTCGAATCCCAACAAAGGCACCAGCCCCTCTGTCACGGGATTTCCCGCATTGGGACATTGCACGATGGTAAGTCTGCCCTGCCCGTCCTGGGCCAACCACACCCATCCGGAACCAAACAAACCGACAGAAGCCGAAGCCATCTCTTTCCTGAAATCCTCAAAAGAGCCGAAAAAGCCCCGAATGGCGTCCTTCAGTTTTCCCTTGGGCGAGCCCGTGCCCTCAGACCCTACCGGGTGGAACTGTTCAAAATACAAGGTATGATTGAGCACCTGCCCGGCATTGTTGAACAACGGGCCGGCCGGAGCCTTGCGCACTATCTCCTCCAGGTTCATCCCGGCATACCCGGTCCCTTCCACCAAGGTGTTCAGCGTATTTACATAAGCCTGCAAATGCTTTCCGTGGTGGTAATCCAACGTTTCCCGGCTCAGCACAGGCTTCAACGCATCCGTCCCGTAAGGCAATTCAGGCAATACGAACGGGGCTTTCATCTCGGTAATAGTCAATTGAGTCAACATCATCTCTTTTCATTTTTAGGATTCATATTCTACTTAACAGCATTTCTTCCACGAGCTTGTGCTCCAAACGAAGAGACACTATACAAAGATAGTGTTTTTCCCGAATCCCAACGAATCTTTACCGGTTTATTTCCTCTAAACTTGCCGACCGTCGGTACATCCCCATACGTTAATCTTTCTTTTCACCGAGGTATTCCCACAAATTTTAGCTAAGTTTGCTTTCCAAAAAATATATTGCGACATGGACTTCAAATCATTATGCGAAGCGCGCTATTCCGTGCGCGCCTACAAGCCGGATACCATTCCGGCCGAAAAGTTGGAATACGTCAAAGAGTGTACCCGCTTGGCTCCGTCGGCCGTCAACAAGCAACCGTGGAAATTCTTCCTCTTCACGCGGGAGGAAGACCGCCGGCTCATGCAACAATGCTATGACCGCGAATGGTTCCGCGAAGCCCCGGCCTACGTGCTGGCCTGCGAAAACCACAATGAGGCCTGGACGCGCCGCTACGACGAGAAGAACCACGCGGACATAGACCTGGCCATCGCCATCGAGCACCTCTGCCTCGCCGCCGCCGAACAGGGACTGGGCACCTGCTGGGTTTGCAACTTCCGGGTACAACTCTGCCAAGAGCTGTTCCACCTGCCTGCCGAACTCTACCCCGTGGCCATCATCCCGATAGGCTATCCGGCCTCGTCCGAAATCCCCGCCAAAACGCGCAAACCCATGGACGAGATTTGGGAAGACCGCTAAAAACACACAGCGGGCACAATTCGCATTCTTAGGGGGAATCTGACGCTAATGGAATTGTTTAAACATACGCTGAATAGTTACAAAAATGAATAGAGGCAATTGGGTGCGCAGAGTTTTTTGTTTCTAAAGCCCTGAATGTCCGCAGTCGAAGCCGGAAGGAATGAACTGTCCCGCCTTGCAGGGGGACGAGCCCCGAAGGGGCAGAGGGGATTTCACACCCACGGGGTCATATCCCCCTTTTATTGGCTCAGTCGAAATTTAGCGGAGATTTATAGCCAAAGAGAAATGGTTTGCGAATTACACAAACGGAAATTGAAAATTAGAAGTGATTCCAACTCTTCTTTTTGTGTGGCTTTTGGGAACACGAGAGTTTCAGGCACTTGAAACTGGGTGTTCCAAGCGTTTGGAACTGGGTGTTTCAGGCCTTGGAACTGGGTGTTCCGGGCTTTGAAACTGGGTGTTCCGGGCTTTGAAACTGGGTGTTTCAGGCTCTGAAACTTTTAGGCCGTGAGGCGGGGAGTCCTCTATGCACACCCTGCCCGGACGGAGGAGTTTTTTCTCCGCACGGGCAAGTGACGGGAAGCAGGGCATTTGATTACAAATGAATATTCGTCAGTTTTAAATCCCCAAGATTAGGAACAGTTCCATCAAAAGCCACCTAAATGCCAAATGTCGGAAGAAACGGAGGAAGGCATGCCCCGCGAACACGGGCATGCCTTCCTCCTCAAAAAAAACGTCCATCGCCGTTGGCACAGCGGGAGTCCCCGTCAGGCCACTTTTTCCAGCTTCTTCATGATGGAGAAGATGAACAAGGCCGAAAGCAGGCAAAGCACGATGAGCACACTCCACACAATCCACAGCTCGATGCCGCCCCACAGATAACCAATGATGGCCACCATGTAGTTGCCGATGGCCGTGGCCACGAACCAACCGCCCATCATCATGCCCTTATACTTCGGAGGAGCCACCTTGGACACGAACGAAATGCCCATGGGAGACAGAAGCAACTCGGCAAACGTCAGCACAAGGTAGGTTGAAATAAGGAGGTTTGGCGAAACCAAATCCACATCCGCCCCCTTGGACAAGGCATCGGGCGTGGGCAAACCCACAGAACCGAAAGCCATGAGCGCAAAACCGCAAGCGGCAATGAGCATGCCCAAACCAATCTTGCGCGGCGCGGAGGGTTCCTTGCCCTTCTTGGCCAACGCCCCGAAGATGGCCAGCGACACCGGTGTCAGGGCCACCACGAAGAAGGGGTTGAACTGCTGGAATATCTGTGGCAGAATCTCTACCGTCTCGTCGCGGTTCGCATACTGTACGCCCAAAGCGGCAAGCACCACCAGGCAGACCACGCCGGCCACCGTCTTGCCCCGTCCCGTCTTGCTTTGGAACACCGCAAACACGGCATAGACCAAAATAGCCAACAACACGAGGTTGAACACATTGAACGTCATGCCCAGCAAGCCGGAAGCCGAAGCCTGCGTGTAATCCCGTGCAAAGAAAGTCAGCGTCAAACCGTTCTGATGGAAAGCCATCCAGAAGAACAACACCACGGCGAACACGAGGCAAAGGGCCGTGATGCGCTGCCGCGTCTCGGCCGGTGTCAGTTCCTCTGCCGCCACGTGCCCGTCAGAAGCTGCCGTCTGCGCGTTGTAGTCAGCATGCTTGAACGTGCTGCGGAATCCATAATAAATAAGTATAGACACGATGAGCGAAACGCAAGCCACGGCAAAGCCATAGTTGTAAGCCTCGGAGAGTTTCTCAATGTAGGTCTGACAGAACGCGGCCGTGTCGCCCGCAAAGCCTTGAGCCGCCTTCAACGACTCCAGCGTGGATGCCGACTGCGCCGTCATGCCTGCCGCATTGTCCAGATACTGATGGGCCAAAGCCGGAATCTGCGCGTTATACGTGAAACCGTGCATGCCCAACACATAATTGGTCATCTTCGTAGCCGCAGTCGGAGCAAAAAGCGCACCGATGTTGATGGCCATGTAGAAAAGGCTGAACGCCGTGTCACGCTTGTCCTTGTACTCCGGCGCGTCATAGAGATTACCTACCATCACCTGCAAGTTGCCCTTGAACAATCCTGTGCCGCAAGCAATCAACGTCAACGCACCAAACATCATGGCCTTTCCGGCCACGTCCGCCCCCGTGGGGATGGCCAACAACAGATAGCCCACAAACATGATGAACACGCCAAGCGTCACCATCTTGCCGAAACCATACTTATCGGCCAGGATGCCACCGATGAACGGCATGAAATAAACCGCTGCCAGGAATGTGGAAAAAATTGTGGAAGTCTCGCCGGCGGAATATCCGAACTTCGCCTGCAAGAACAACGTGAAAATGGCCAGCATCGTGTAGTAACCGAAACGCTCGCCCGTATTGGCCAAAGCCAATGCATAAAGACCTTTTGGTTGTCCTTCGAACATGGTTGTAAAATGTTTTTAATAGTGAATAATTATAGGCGCAAAGATAACATTTTAATTCCGCTTTCCGGCAATTTACGGGGCTTTTGTGCCAGTCCCATCTTGCATTTTCTGACAATCCGCCTAAGGAAAAGCCATGCCCATAAACATTTTTTAGCAAACAATTGGTTTTTATGGCACAAAAAGGCTATCTTTGCAGCCCGCAAGCAGAAATGGGCACAAACACAATACTTTTATATCATGGCAAAATTCAAATTCGAGCCTAAGCTGTTCCTTGACCTGAAAGGTTACAGCAAAGAAAAACTGACGGCCGACATCATGGCCGGCATCATCGTGGGCATCGTGGCCCTCCCGTTGGCCATCGCCTTTGGCATCGCCTCGGGTGTGACACCCGAAAAAGGTATCATCACGGCCATCATCGCCGGACTGGCCGTGTCGCTCTTCGGCGGCAGCCGGGTGCAAATCGGCGGGCCGACAGGCGCGTTCATCGTTATCGTCTATGGCATCATCCAGCAATACGGCGAAGCGGGCCTGCTCGTGGCCACCATCCTGGCCGGCGTGTTCCTGATTCTCCTCGGCGTGTTCCACCTGGGCACCATCATCAAATACATCCCCTACCCCATCGTGGTGGGCTTCACCAGCGGCATCGCCGTGACCATCTTCACCACCCAGGTGAAAGACCTTTTCGGGCTGTCCATCGGCGAAGTGCCGGCCGACTTCATCGAAAAGTGGATAGCCTACGCGCGGCATTTCGGCAGCCTTGACCTGTGGTCCACAGGCGTGGGCGTGGCTAGCGTGGCCGTCATCGCCCTCTCGCCCAAGCTCACCCGCAAGATTCCCGGCTCGCTCCTGGCCATCGTCGTCATGACAGCCGGTGTCTATGTGCTGAAACAATACGGCATCGCCACGCAAGTGGAAACCATCGGCGACCGCTTCCTCATCAAAGCCGAACTTCCGGGCATGAACGTGCCCGACCTGAATTGGGAAAGCATCAAACAACTGGTGTCGCCCGCCATCACCATCGCCGTGCTGGGCGCCATCGAGTCGTTGCTCTCGGCCACGGTGGCCGACGGGGTCATCGGAGACCATCACGACTCCAACCAAGAACTGGTGGGACAGGGCATCGCCAACATCCTCTCGCCCATATTCGGAGGCATCCCGGCCACGGGAGCCATCGCCCGCACGATGACGAACATCAACAACGGCGGCCGCACCCCCGTGGCGGGCATCGTGCATGCCGTCGTGCTGCTGCTCATCTTCCTGCTGCTCATGCCGCTGGCACAATACATTCCTATGGCCTGCCTGGCGGGTGTGCTGGTCATCGTCAGCTACAACATGAGCGGTTGGCGCACGTTCCTCCAACTGCTCCGCAACCCGAAAGCCGACGTGGCCGTCCTGCTCATCACCTTTTTCCTCACCGTAGTTTTCGACCTCACGATAGCCATTGAGTTCGGCCTCGTGCTGGCCTGCCTGATGTTCATCAAACGTGTCATGGAAACCACAGAAGTCAACCTGTTCAAGGACGAAATCGTCCCCACAGACGCCGACGGCACAATCATCGCGGAAGAACACCTGCACATCCCCGACCACACGGAAGTGTATGAAATCAACGGCCCTTACTTCTTCGGCATCGCCAACCGGTTCGAAGAAGTCGTGCTCCAAACGAAAGAGCAACCCAAGGTGCGCATCATCCGCATGCGGAAAGTGCCGTTCATCGACTCGACCGGCATCCACAACCTGACGAACCTGTGTGAAATGAGCCACCGCGAAGGCGTACACATCATCCTTTCGGGCGTCAATCCCAAAGTGCATGAAGCCCTGAAAAAAAGCGGGTTCTATGAAATCTTAGGAAAAAAGAACATTTGCGACAACATCCATACGGCATTGGACGTGGCGCGGCACTATCTCGCAAACGGGCAGCCGCAGAAATAAACCATAGCCAAGAATCCTCCCTTTCTTCCTTGTTTCCACAAAGAAGAAGGGGAGGACAAATCAAACCGGCCTCACAACGAAAGAATCTGTTCGCCGTGGGTTTTCGTCTTGATTTCCTTCGGGGAAAAGACTTTCTCAATCACCCCTTCCTCGTTCAGGATGAAAGTCGTGCGGAAAGTCCCCATGTACTTGCGCCCGCACATGCTCTTTTCGCCCCACACGCCCATCTTGCCGACCAACGTCTTGTCCGTGTCAGCAATCAGCGTAAAGGGCAACTCGTTCTTGGCAATGAACTTTTGGTGCGAGGCCGCGCTATCAATGCTGACCCCGACCACTTCGTAACCTTTCGCCTTCAGGGCTTCGTAATTGTCCCGCAGGCTGCAAGCCTCGGCCGTACACCCCGACGTGTTGTCCTTGGGATAAAAATAAAGCACCACTTTCCGCCCGCGGTAATCCTCCAACCGAACCTGGCGGCCATTCTCGTCCATGCCCAACACCTCGGGAGCCTTGTCTCCTACATTCATTTCTTTCTCCTCCTATTCTTTTAGTTTATTCGCACTCGTCAATGGTATAGTTCACAAAATCGTTGAACGGCTTCATCAGGCCGAACACCTCCGCCGTGCGCTCCAGCCAATCCGGGGCGCGGAAGAAACCGTCCTCCACGGCATGAGCCACGGAATAGTCTTTCGGACGCAGGTATTCGGGATAAGGAAAATCTTTCGGAAACCCTTTCGGCAAAGTCTTCAGACGCGTCTCGCCAATCACGGGAAAAGCCGCCTTGAAATCCGGTGCCTCCACGATGCCACGGAATTCGTCTATCTCGTCCACGATGGACTGGCGCACGGCTTTCAGTATGGGCGAAGGCAGGCACCACGCCCCGCCGGCCAGCATGCAACCACCCGGCTGGACATGCAAATAATAACCGCTGTGCCACGACTTCTTGCCCCGCGCGTTCACGTATGCGCCGAAATGACGCTTGTAGGGCGACTTGTCCTCCGAAAAACGCGTGTCGCGGTAGAAACGATATGTGCAATCGTTCACTGAGAGATGCGCCACGCTGTCGTCGAAAAGCGCGATGCGGTGAATCACCATCTCCACCATTTCCTCGAAATAGCCGCGCGCCTCGTCGTACTGCGCCCGATGGGCGGCAAACCACTCCCGGTCGTTATGCGCCGCCACGGCCTTCAGAAAGCCGAATATGCAGTCTATTTTCTCCTTCATGCCACTCCTATTATAATATATACGCTTACAACCGCCCGATGTCTTCCACGTCCAGTCCCGTACACTGTGCCACCACATCTGCCGGATTTCTGTCACCATAAGCCTCACCTGTCATCGTGCCGTCCTCCTTTCTCTTTTTGCAAAGTTAAGCATTTACACGATATGGCTATCAAAATAATGACTATCTTTGCAACTATTCACATCAAAGCAAACAAACCATGAAGACGAGAACAGTCCTTTTAGCCGCTTGCGCAATTCCTCTGACGGCCTTCCAACAACCCGACTCCAAAGGACGCATAGACTTTGAGCTGGAAGAAATGAAACGCGACACCTTGTTGGTAGGTTCTTTCCCCGTCTCGGACCTTAATCAGGAAAACATAAAGATAGACACGATTCTGCCCGGACAAACCCGGTGCACGCATATAGCCGAAACAGACACCATCGCCTACAATGTGGTCATCGCCTCCGCGGACGAAACTCAAGGCATTGTGCTGGCCCTTCTCCCCGGCGAACGAATCAAGGTGACGGGCAACATGCAAGACTGGCAAGTGGAAGGCAGCAAACTGAACGCCACCTATGCCCAGATACAGAAGGCCTGCCGGCCCTACCAAGCCAAAATGGATTCTTTGGACAAAATCATAACGGAAAAAATCTATAAAGAAGAATACCTGCCCACATGGCGTCAAAAGGACAGCTTGCAGGCCGACTACATCCGCCAGCATCCGGATGACGACTTGTCTTTGTTCATACTCGCCAAAATCCGAGGGACATGGGTGGACGAACTATATCCCACACTGACCGAACGGGTAAAGAACGGACCGTTTGCCCCCATCGCACAAGTCTTTGACGAAAACTTCCGGATAAGAAAAATATTCGAAGAGAACAAAAAAAGAATTGTGGAAGGTACGGAAGCCCCGGACTTCACCCTGCACGACATGCAAGGACAACCTCTCTCCCTCCGTTCCCTGCGCGGCAAGTATGTGGTGTTGGACTTTTGGGGGAGTTGGTGTGGTTGGTGCATCAAAGGTATCCCCGACATGAAAGAATACTATGAAAAATACCGGGACAAGATGGAAATCCTGGGCATTGACTGCCACGATAAGGAAGAAGCATGGAAATCCGCCGTGAAGGAACACGGGTTGCCGTGGCTGAACGTGTGTGATGAAGACAACCCTGATGTCAGCCTGCTCTATGCCATAGAGGGCTATCCCACAAAGATTGTCGTAACCCCCAAAGGCAAGATTGCCAAGATTGTACGTGGTGAAAGCCCCGTATTCTATGAATATTTGGACGAACTGTTCAGCAAGCCGGAATCGGACAACTAAATCCGGCTCAGACAGACAAGGCGGAAGCACACTGTAAACGCAGTATGCTTCCGCCTTCTATTTTACGCAATCACTTTGCTGGAACTACACTCACTGTGGGTTACAACCCGCGACCGTGGCAGTTCTTGAACTTCTTCCCGCTTCCGCAAGGACAGGGATCGTTACGGCCGGGCAACTTCTCGGCCACGACAGGTTGCGTCTTTTGCTGTTCGCGCGTATCGCGGGCAGCCGCAGCTGCTTGGTCGGGATCGGTCAAGTCCTCTCGCGACTCCACATATTTCTCCTGACGACGTGCCGGTTCCGGAGCTGCCTCGCGCACCTGCTCGGGCTGTTGCACAGGAATCTGCCCGCGCATCAGCACACTCACCGTTTGCGTGTTGATTTTGTCCACCATGGCATCAAACAGCTTCACACTCTCCAACTTGAAAATCAACAGCGGGTCTTTCTGCTCGTAGCTGGCGTTCTGCACGGAATGTTTCAACTCATCCAACGCACGGAGATTCTCCTTCCACGCCTCGTCAATGGTGTGAAGCATAATGGCTTTTTCGAATGCCTTCACGATGGAACGGCTCTCCGTTTCATAGGCCTCCTTGAGCGGAGAAGAAATCTGATAGATGCGCCGACCGTCGGTTATAGGCACCATAATATTTTCATACATACGGCCTTGCGCCTCATAAACCTGCTTAATGACAGGTTGAGCCACGGAAGCCAGCAAGTCTGTCTTCTGCCGGAAACGCTCCATCGCGGCCTGGAAAGCCTTCTCGCACAAGTCTTCACGCTTCATGTCGTTAAACTCCTGCTCTGTGAACGGCACTTCCATCGCCATTACTTCGATGAAGCCTTCCTTACAGCCCTCATAATCATTATTCTCTATGATATGGACACAACGATCCCAAATCATATTGGCAATGTCCATGCCTATACGTTCACCCAACAAAGCATGACGGCGCTTCTCGTAAATCACCGTGCGCTGCTTGTTCATCACGTCATCGTATTCCAACAAACGTTTACGGATACCGAAATGATTTTCTTCCACTTTCTTCTGTGCCCGCTCAATGGCGTTGCTGATCATCTTGTGCTCAATCATCTCTCCATCCTCAAACCCGAGACGGTCCATCACCTTGGCAATGCGTTCGCTGGCAAACAGGCGCATCAGTTTGTCTTCGAGCGACACAAAGAACACAGACGAACCCGGGTCGCCCTGACGTCCGGCACGGCCACGCAACTGCCGGTCCACACGGCGGCTTTCATGGCGTTCCGTACCGATAATGGCCAAACCGCCGGCCTTGCGCACCTCGTCACTCAACTTGATATCCGTACCACGGCCGGCCATGTTGGTGGCAATCGTCACCGTGCTGCTCTGTCCTGCCTTGGCCACGATATCCGCTTCCTGTTGATGGAGCTTCGCATTCAACACGTTGTGGGGAATCTTGCGCATCTGCAACATCTTGCTCAACATTTCGGAAATTTCCACCGAAGTCGTACCGACCAATACCGGACGCCCAGCCTTGATGAGTTTCTCAATCTCTTCAATAACCGCTTTGTATTTTTCACGCTGCGTCTTATATACACGGTCGTTCATGTCGATACGAGCCACCGGACGATTGGTCGGGATCTCCACCACATCAAGCTTATAAATGTTCCAAAACTCACCCGCCTCGGTCACAGCCGTACCCGTCATACCGGCTAGTTTGTGGTACATGCGGAAATAGTTCTGCAACGTAATCGTGGCAAACGTCTGCGTGGCAGCCTGCACTTTCACATGCTCCTTGGCTTCCACAGCCTGGTGCAACCCGTCGCTCCAACGGCGTCCGTCCATGATACGTCCCGTCTGCTCGTCCACAATCTTCACCTCGCCATCGATTACGACATATTCATCATCGCGGTTGAACATAGAATAAGCCTTCAACAATTGCTGCAGGGTGTGCATGCGTTCGCTCTTCACAGCATAATCGGAGAACATCTGGTCTTTTTTGGCCACGCGCTCTTCGTCGCTCAACGACTTGTCCGCTTCCAAAGCGGCCATTTCTGCCGTAATGTCAGGCATGACAAACAAATCAGGGTCGGATGTGGCCTTGGCCAACCACGCAAAACCCTTATCGGTCAGGTCCACGCTGTTCAGTTTCTCGTCCACCACGAAGTACAACGGCTCCACGGCCTCCGGCATGCGCTTGTTGTTGTTCTCCATGTAAATCTCTTCCGTCTTCAGCATTCCAGACTTTATACCCTGTTCGGACAAGAACTTAATCAATGGCTTGTTCTTGGGCAGAGCCTTATGGCTACGGAACAACTGCAAAAAGCCCTGTTCCACCTTTTCCTTGTCGCCGGAAGCAATCAGCTGTTTGGCCTCGGCCAAATACTGCGTGGCCAATTGGCGTTGCACACCGACCAGTTTCTCCACCAACGGCTGATATTGTTCATACAACTGGTCATCGCCTTTGGGCACCGGACCGGAAATAATCAACGGTGTACGCGCATCATCAATCAACACAGAGTCCACCTCGTCCACAATGGCATAATTGTGGGCGCGCTGCACAAGGTCTTTCGGGTTCATGGCCATGTTGTCGCGCAAGTAGTCGAAACCGAACTCGTTGTTCGTACCAAAAGTAATGTCGGCCAAATAAGCCCTGCGACGCGCCTCGCTGTTGGGTTGGTGCTTGTCGATGCAGTCCACACTCAAACCATGGAACATGTAGAGCGGCCCCATCCATTCAGAGTCGCGCTTGGCCAAATAGTCGTTCACAGTCACCACATGCACACCGTTGCCTGTCAAAGCGTTCAGGAACACCGGCAACGTGGCCACCAACGTCTTACCTTCACCGGTAGCCATCTCGGCAATCTTTCCTTGATGCAACACGACACCACCGAAGAGCTGCACGTCGTAATGAATCATGTTCCACACCGTGTCATTGCCTCCGGCCGTCCAATGGTTATGATAACAAGCCGTTTCGCCCTTGATTTCCACGAAATCGAACTTTGCCGCCAATTCGCGGTCGAAATCATTAGCCGTCACGCACACTTCCTCATTCTTGGCAAAACGCTCGGCCGTGGATTTCACGATGGAAAATACCACCGGCATCACTTCGTTCAAAGCCTTTTCATAACGCTCCAGCACTTCCTTTTCCAATTTGTCTATTTGGGAGAACAAAGAAGAGCGGTCCTCAATCGGAGTTTCTTCCACCTTGGCTTTCACCTCTGCAATCTTCGCCTTGATGTCGTCGGCCGAAGACTGCACATACTTTTTCACTTCCTGCGTCTTGGCGCGCAACTCGTCGTTGCTCAAAGCCTGGATGGCAGGATAAGCTTTTTTCACTTCTTCCACCAAGGGCTGAATCAACTTCATGTCGCGGGTGGACTTGTTACCGAAAAGCTTACTCAAAAACTTGTTTATATCCATATATTTTGTTTTGTTTTTTAATTCGCATTATGCGGCTTACCCCTTCCGGGCGCAAGCCAATAGAAAAGAAATAAATAAGCACTCGTGGTATTCCGCATCAACGCACAGCCGACAACGGAGCAGCAGCACAGGCATTTGGAGCCCGTATGCGCATGAAACGCGCCATCGTAGGCGCAATGCAATCCACCGTAACCGGAGTCTTGACCGTCTCCGAACGCACATTGCAACCGAAAAATATAATAGGGAATACCACATAAGAAGCATTCTCCAAAGATTGTTCATTGGTAATTTCATTCACGACCTTCCACCCCGGGGACACCTGCACAAAGATGTCGCCGGAACGCACCTGGTTGAAGCTGTTCCGCAAACGGCTGACACCGGGCATTCCGGACGAAAGAGCCAACCGTTGGGAGGTGAACACATCCCTCACACCTGCCATCTGCACCAGGAAAGCCTCCGAACGGGTCAGCACGTCGGCCAAGTTCAGCTGCTTGTCTTCTATCAGCTTTTGGTTCAGGAACAAATGCGACCCGAATTCCGTCTCCACGTATTTGCCCTCACCGTAAATGGCCATCAGATACATGTTCAACAAGGCCGAAGCCCGCGTAATGCTGAACCGTCCTGTAGGAATGCGGTATTTGGAAAAGTCCGTAATCTCATCGTCGGTATAACCTGTGGAAGTCACCACCAACAGGAAACGCCCCGCCCCGACTTTCTTCTCCAGCATTTTAATCAGTTCCGCCAAATCCGAATCAAGACGGACGTATGTGTCCTGCAACTCAACCGGACATTCCGCCACAGGCTTATGGGCAAACGTACCGGCATAATATGTCAACGAAAGAAAGTCTGTCACCTTGTCCGCACCCAAACTGGTATGCTCCAGGCAATGGCGCACAAAACGGTTCACCTCGGCATTCACGCATGCACTGGTCTTGAAATCGCGGAACTTCCCGTCGCCGGAAAAACCATGATGGAAGCCTTTGCTATCCTCCGGAGAAATAAAATAATTGAAATTCTCCACGACAGAATTGACCGGTGTCCACGACAAATCTGAAATCCGATTAGCCAACCGGCTTGCCGCATCGTAGCCCAACGCCCAATCGGGATACTCACCATAATAAGAAGTGCTGCACCATTGCCCCGAAGCGTCATCTATCCAAAACGCGCCGTCCGCTGCATGTCCGGCTCCTAAAATGGCCGCATCAGCCTCGGGAGCCACACTATAGACCAATGCACGGCCTCCCGTCGCCATTTTCAGTTCATCCGTAATCGTGGACACGCTCAACGATGCAGGGGAATATTTCTCGGACGTAAGCCAGCCTTGGCACGCAACATCATCCACACAGTACACCGGACGCAACGTCTTGCGATCCATCCACCTTTCGCCCACAATCCCGTTGTCATAAGGTACGGTTCCTGTCATTACACAAGCCACGGCCGAAGCCCGGTCAACATGCGCAAACGGATAGGACACATCCACATAGCTGCGCCCTTCGCGCATAATTCTGTTGAAACCGTCCGCCCCGAACAGCGAAGAAAAGGCCTCCAAATAGTCTGTCCGCAGCTGGTCCACCATCACGTTGACCACCAAACGCGGGACAGGACTCGCCGTCTGGGCTTCCAAGTTAGCCCAGGCCAGTGCCATAATCAGCGGAGTGAGGAAACGATAGTTTCTATGATGCATCTTATTCTTAATCAAAGCTTTTCCGGTAGCTTACCACGTAACTACAGGAACGTAGCAGCAAACTTAGTGCCAAAGGTACAACTACCACGCAAAAATCTTGCGGTATGAAGGATGAAAAAATAATAAAAAACATTAAAACGGCGGTGTTAAATGCATGATAACGCGTCTTGCGCTTTTTAATGCCACACCAAACCACCCATGGCATGGCCAAAAGAGGAATGGGGTTGAACACCCAAATCTGCCAGTTCGAGCCGACCGTGGGATGGACGGAGAAGAAAAACAGGAACGTCAGCACCAAACCCATGATGCCCACGCACGTCATCAACACCAAGTCTAGCCACCAAAAACAAACACGCCTCCAACGCTCAGCCAAAGTCAGCAACGCCACCAAAGCAAACAACAGCCACGCACACGTCCCCGGCGACAACGGGAATTCTTTCTGCACGGCAAGCCCCCGCCCTTTCACAAGCTCAAACGTGTCCGACACCAAAGGGCGTTCATTTCCCGCTGCATCCCTAATCACCGCCCCTTCGGCATAGTGCAACATATAAAACGGGGCAAACATCTCTTCCCGTTCCGTAATCGGACAATCGGCCTCCGCACCGAGACACAAATCGTTGCCTAACTCGGCCCAGGGATAATTTGCCGTGTATTGATGGACGATTTCCCGGTAAGTCCGCACCGTGTCGGCTTTCGGATAAACCACTTCACCCTCTATGGATTCCTCTATCCGGTCGCGCGCCCGTGTGGTGCAATTGTCATAAAAGTAATTATAACGGTATTCCCTGTTTTCCGGCCGCATGTTCTCCAACAGCAATGCCCATAGCCGCCTTTTCTCGGCCGTTGTCAGGTTCAGGGTCTGCTGATAAACGGAAGAGCCACGCGCCTCATATTCCCTCGCAAAATAAGCAAACGGCTCCGCGCCTACCTGATAGTCGCATTCCCCAAGCGCAAAACGCCAAATGAAATACGGCTGGCGGAAATTAAACAAGCCATAGTTGAATACCCAGTCCTCTCCCGTGGCGTAATTGCAGATGCGGATAGCCGTATGCCCATACAAGGCATACACCTCCGTGCCCGGCTCGCACGTCAACAAGCCGACCTCAATGGAATCCTCCGGCAACGCACGGACATTTCCACATATATATAATAAGGTATAGAGCAATAAAAGCCTTACGTATTTCATACACCCGGATCTTTTCGCTGCAAAGTTAATCCTTTTTCACGTGCAGACCATGTCCACATACAAAAAAAGCCGCACAAACATCTTTTTAGCAAGGTTTTTCACCACTTGTCCCTGTTTTTAATTAACTTTGCAGCCGCAAAGCATGAACACGTGAATTTAATCATAGACATAGGAAACACGCTGGCCAAACTGGTGGCTTTCGACGGAGAGACACCGGTGGAAGAAATCAAGACCTCCAACGAAACTTTGGAACGCCTCCCCGAGTTCACCGCCAAATACGCCTTCAAGCGCGGCATCGTGAGCACTGTGTTCGGCATTACGGTCGAAGCCGAACGCCAACTGAAAAAGTTGGATTTTCCATTGTTGTACCTTGACTCCACGACTCCTGTGCCCATCACCAACGACTACCGTTCGCCCGAAACCTTGGGAGCCGACAGGCTGGCAGCCGCGGTGGGAGCCTACATGCAATATCCGGGCCGTGACATCTTGATTGTGGATGCCGGAACTTGCCTCACCTATGAGTTCGTGGACAAGGACGGGCACTACAAAGGGGGCTGCATCTCGCCAGGCTTGCAGATGCGCCTCAAGTCGTTGCGCGCCTTCACCGCCAAGCTCCCGCTCATCGACAGCGAAGGCCCCACGCCGGAAATCGGCCACGACACCGAAACCTGCATACGGAGCGGAGTCATCCAAGGGATGAAGTTCGAAATTGAAGGACGCATCAAATACTTTCAAGAGAAATATCCCTCCCTTTTGGTTTTTTTAACCGGCGGCGATATTTTTAACTTTGATAAGAAAATAAAAAACCTCATCTTTGCAGATAGATATATCGTGCCGAGAGGACTGAATCGAATATTAGCGTTTAACAATGAACAAACATAAAATACTACTCTGCCTGTGGCTGGCCACAGCGACATTATATGCTTCAGCACAAACCAATGGCTCTAACTCGCCCTACTCCCGCTTCGGGCTGGGAAACTTGGCAGACCGCTCCCAAGGCTTCAACAAAGGCATGGGCGGTGTGGCGTTGGGATTCCGCGAAGGGAGCTGCCTGAACTTGCAGAACCCCGCATCTTATTCCGCCATTGATTCATTGTCATTCATCCTCGATGTCGGCATCACGTTGCAAAACGCCAATTACAAAAGCGGGGGCAGCAGTATCAATACCCATAACACCACGATGGACTACATACACGCCGGATTCCGCCTGGCACCAGGTCTGGGCTTCACATTCGGCTTTGTGCCCTACTCCACCATCGGGTACAACTACTCGGAAAGCCACTACTTGGGCAACCATTTCAGCAGCGGCTCCACAATGACCTACACAAACACTTATTCGGGCGATGGAGGTGTCCACGAAGTGTTTGTCGGCGTGGGGTGGAATCCTTTCGCAGATTTGTCCATCGGTGCCAACTTCGGTTATATTTGGGGGAACTACACCCAAAGCGTCAACCAAAACTTTTATGAGGACGGCACGGCTGTCAGTTCCAGCAACGCCCTGAGACGGCAAATCAATGCCGACCTTTCATCCTACAAAATAGACATCGGCGCACAGTATCCCATCAGGCTCAACAAAAATGACGTGCTGACCGTCGGAGCCACCTACGGAATCGGACACTCCATCAACTCCACCGCCCATTACAACAGTTACCAGACCAACGGCGGAGACACGACACGCGTCTCCATCTCCAAAGCCTTCGATTTGCCTACGTCATTCGGCCTCGGGCTGGCATGGAGCCACAAAGAGCAATGGACAGCAGGAATTGACGTCACGCACCAACGCTGGGGCGACTGCAAGATGCCGCAAATCATCAACGACCGTTTCACCAGCACGACGGAAAACTACGAAAACCGCACACGTATAGCCGTCGGGGGCGAATTCCAGCCCGACCGTTACAGCAACAAGTACCTCCGACGTGTGCAATACCGCCTAGGCGCTTCGTTCGCCACGCCATATTACAAGGTGAACGGGCACAACGGCCCCAGGGAATACAGCCTGACCGCAGGCTTCGGGTTGCCGGTCACCAACAATGTCAACAACCGCTCGCGGGTCAACGTGTCGTTCCAATGGGTGAGAAACGCACCGGCCTCTTCCACCCTCATCACCGAAAACTGCCTGCGGCTGAACATCGGCATCACGTTCAACGAAAGATGGTTCATGAAATGGAAAATCCAATAACACGCCAGACTACCATTCCACACCGGCCAAGCGGACACAGGCTTGCCCGCCTGGCCCACATAACAGTCTCCCTATGGATGGCTGTTATGCTCATTTTTACGCTCTCCTGCGCCAACGAGGAAAAGCCCCACGCACCGGCCATCAACGAAAATGACTCGTTGCCCTTCATGCAATCACGCGGCATCTCCACCCTCATTTCCGACTCCGGAGTCATCCGCTACAAAATCACAGCCGAAGAGTGGAACATATATAACACGACCAACCCGCCGAAATGGACATTCCTGAAAGGCATCCTCCTGGAGAAATTCGACTCCACGTTCCACATCGACTGGTTCGTTCAGTCCGACACGGCCTACTGCCACAACCAACAACTGTGGGAACTGCGCGGCCGGGTGGTCATCCGCAATCAGGAAGGCACGGTGTTCACCAGTGAGGAACTGTTTTGGGACATGGACCGGCATGAAATGTATTCCAACCTTTTCATGACCATCCGCAAACCCGACGAATTCCTGCAAGGCTACAACTTCCGCTCCAACGAACAAATGACACGCTATTCCGTGACCAACGCCAACGCCGAAACGCCCTTCAGCGACAGCGGGAGCACGGCCTCCAACGATTCCGTGGTGCGCACGGCGCCCACCAAAGCCAACCAACCATGACACAAACCATCGTCAATATCATCATCGTACTATTCTTTTCCGCCTTTTTTTCAGGAATCGAAGTGGCGTTCAGAGCCTCCAACAAACTGCGGGCCGAACTGGACCGGCACAACGCCGGCCCCATCTCTAAAGTCCTGTCGCGATTCTACGCCAATCCCAACGACTTCATTTCCGCCATGCTGGTGGGCAACTTCATTTCGTTGGTTGTCTATGCCCTCCTCATGGCAGGCGTGATGGACAACGTCCTATCGGCATCCCCATCCCCCATCCTCAGGCACGAAGCCGTGAAACTGCCTTTACAGATACTCGTGACTGCCGCAATCGTCATCGTCACCGGGGAATTCTTGCCCAAGACGCTGTTCAAAATCAACCCCAACCGCACATTGAGTTTTTTTGCCGTTCCCGCCCTTTTCCTCTATTGGGTGCTCTATCCCGTGGCAAAATGTGTCAATGCCGTGTCGCGCGGCTTACTGCGCCTGGCAGGCATCAAGGTAAACAAGCAAGCATCCGAACAGGCATTCACCAAAATCGACCTGGACAACCTCATCCAGTCCAGCATCGAGTCCACCCAGGACGACAAAGAGGTAAACGAAGAAATCAAGATTTTCCAAAACGCCCTCTACTTTTCCGAAATCAAAGTGCGCGACTGCATGGTGCCCCGCACGGAAATCGAGGCGATAGACTTCAACTCTTCAGTGGAGACACTGAAAAACAAATTCATCGAAAGCGGGAAATCCAAAATCATCGTCTATAAGGAAGACATCGACCACATAGTCGGCTTTATCCATTCTTCCGAAATGTTCCATAACCCGTCCGACTGGACCACTCGCATCAAGGAAGTACCCGTTGTGCCCGAAACCATGTCGGCACAGAAGCTGCTCAAGAAGTTCATGCAACAGAAGAAGTCGCTGGCCATCGTGGTGGATGAGTTCGGCGGCACGGCGGGACTGGTCACCATGGAAGACCTCGTGGAAGAAATCTTCGGGGAAATCGAAGACGAGCACGACAACACAAACTATGTGGCCAAGCAAATCGGCGAAAAGGAATATGTGCTCTCCGGACGGCTCGAAATAGAAAAAGCCAACGAGCTGTTGGGGCTCGACCTTCCGGAATCGGAAGACTACATGACCGTGAGCGGGCTCATCCTCCACCAGTACCAAAGCTTCCCGAAACTGAACGAAATCGTGCGGTTCGGGCATTTTTCGTTCAGGATAGTGAAAAGCACCACGACAAAAATAGAGCTTGTGCGCCTGAAAATCACAGATTGAGCAAAATTTAGCTGCGGGAAGACGCGTATTTGCCAAGATTTTCGTATCTTCGTGCGCTTAAACCGGAAATAATCAGAAAAAACAATAAATAAAACAATGGCAACATTACAAAAAATCAGAAACAGGGGTCCCTTGCTGGTCATCATCGTCGGCTTGGCCCTCTTCGCTTTCATCGCCGGGGATGTGCTCAATTCCATCCAGTCGGCAGCTAATGAGAGCCGGCAACAAATCGGTGAAGTTTATGGAGAAAAGATTTCCGTGCACGAATTCCAAAACTTGGTGGACGAATACTCGGAAGTCGTGAAATTCACCATGGGGAACGCCTCTTTGAACGACGCGCAAATGACCCAGCTGCGCGACCAGGTGTGGAACACCTACGTGAACGGCAAACTGATTGCCCACGAAGCCGGGAAGCTGGGGCTCACAGTGACCGATGCCGAAGTGCAGGCAGTCATCACGGAAGGCACCAACCCCATCCTCATGCAGACCCCCTTCCGCAACGAGCAGACGGGACGCTTCGATGCCAACGTGCTGAAAAAGTTCCTCACCGATTATGAAGGAATGAAGGCCAATGCCACACAGATGCCGGCAGAATACGTGGAATACTACGACAACTTGCACAAGTTCTGGATGTTCATCGAAAAGACCATACGCCAGGAGTGCCTGTCGCAGAAATACCAGGCCTTGCTGGCCAAGTCCATGATGGGCAACAAGGTGGTCAACAAAGCCGCCTTCGAGGAACGCACCAACGAGAGCGACGTGCTCATGGCCGCCCTCCCCTTCTCCTCTGTCAACGACAACGACGTGAAAGTGGAAGAAAGCGACCTGAAAGCCAAATATGAAGAACTCAAGGAACAGTTCAAGCAACAAGCCGAAAGCCGCGACATCAAATACATCGCCGTGCAGGTGAAGGCCAGCGCGGCCGACAAAGCCGCACTGGATAAGGAAATGGCAGAAACGGCAAAAGCACTGTCCGCAGGCGGAGACATCGCCAAGATTGTGCGCGAAAGCCAGTCTGTCATCCCCTACAGCCCGATACCGGTGAGCAAGAACATCTTCCCCACCGACATCGCTTCGCAGCTGGACACCATCGCCGTAGGGCAGATGCGGGCACCTTATTATAATGCAAGCGACAACACGATGAACATCATCAAGATGCTCGGCAAGGTTTCCGCACCCGACTCCATCCAGCTGCGCCAAATCCAAGTGGCCGGAGCCGACATGGAAGCCGTGAAAAAGACAGCCGACAGCATCATGACCGCGCTGGACAACGGTGCCGCTTTCGACTCCATTGCCAAGAAGTATAACCAAACGGGCGAAAAAGTGTGGATCACTTCGCGCAACTACGAAGGTGCCACGCTCGATGCCGACAACCTGAAGCTCATCCAGACTATCACGACCATGCCGGCCAACACGACAAAGAAAATCGAGTTCACACAAGGATGCATCATCGCACAAGTGACCGACCGCCGCGCCATGATTGACAAATACGATGTGGCCGTGGTGAAATGCCCGGTGGAATTCAGCAAGGAAACATACGCCAAGGCTTACAACGACTTCAGCCACTTCGTCGCTTCCAACACCACGCAGCATGACATCGAGACCCATGCGCTGAAGAGCGGCTACAACCTGCAAGAACGCAAAGACATGTTCAGCAACGAACACTATGTGGGCGGCGTAAGCAACACACGCGAAGCCCTGCGCTGGATTTTCAGCGAAGACACGGAAGTCGGCAGCGTGTCGCCTTTGTACGAATGCGGCGAAAACGACCAGATGATGGTGGTTATCCTCACCGGCATCCACGAGAAAGGCTACCGCACGGAAGAGGCCATGAAGGAATTCCTCACCCAAGAGGTCATCAAGGATAAGAAAGCGGCCATGCTCGAGGAGAAACTGGCCAACGTAAAGTCCGTGGCCGATGTCATGAAGGTGAAAGGTGCCGTGAACGACACCATCAAGCACATCACCTTTGCCACGCCTGCTTTCGTCATGAAGACAGGTGCCAGCGAACCGGTGTTGAGCGCCGTGGCCAGCAAAACCGCCGCAGGCAAATTTGCCGGACCCTTCAAAGGCAATGCCGGAGTTTACACCTTGCAAGTGCTCAAAAAAGACAAGTCGGCACAGAAATTCAATGCGAAAGCCGAGGAGGAACGTCAGGAGAGTGCCAACATGCGCGCCGCCAGCCGTTTCGTCAACGAGCTTTATGAAAAGGCCGACGTGGTGGACAACCGCTACTTGTTCTTCTAAACGCGGATAAACGACATCCCGAATCCTGCAAGGACGCACACGTGTGCGTCCTTGCGTTTTTTTTCATCTCTTCCAGACAGTTTCCAAAAGATACTTACTTTCTAAATAGAAGATATACTTACTTGCCCAAGTAAGATATACTTCGATGGCCAAATAAGATAACTTACTTTGCCAAGTAAGTATATCTTCTTTTTTTGGGGGACACAGAATGTCTTTTCCTGATTTCACTAGACACTTTTTTGTTTTATAACCTAAGTCAGTAGACACTTCTTTAACAATGGTGCT
>CALULT010000035.1 GCA_944321565.1 uncultured Paraprevotella sp.
TGTAATAGAATTGCAAGTTAATCGTTTCTTTTGCTATATCCTTCGTAATAATACGATTGCTCAATCCCTTTGAAGATGACTTCCCTGTCATTGATTTTATCAGTCAGAGCAGGTTGGAGCAATACCCGAAGTTCCAAATCATTGATGGGGCTTCGCTCCATGGCTTGCAGATAAAGATCTTTGTCAACGGTTTGCCAGTCCACCACTTTGCCGAGATTCTTCTTCAACATCATATCCAGCCAGATGCGGGTGGCACGGCCATTTCCCTCCATGAAAGGATGGGCGATATTCATTTCCACATATTTGGCAATGATTTCCTCGAAGGAATTTTCCGGCATCTTCTCAATGACAGGCAGGATGGCTTCCAGATACAGGCTGTTGGCAAAACGGAATCCGCCTTTGGCTATATTCAGGCTGCGTATCTTGCCCGCGAAGTCATAAAGCCCGTCAAAAAGATATTGGTGGATGTCGCACAATCCTTTTGTGGTCCCGACTTCCATCTTGTCTATATCTCCGGTCTCGAATAACTTTTGGGCTTTTTGAAAGCTCAGTCCGTCTATCTGATATGTCTTATTCATTTTGCTATAGAATTTAGCGGTTCAGATTCATATTTTTAACAACCCATTTCCCGCTTTTTCCCATACTCTTTCCTGTGCTATCTGTTTGAGATTGTCTATGGTAATGCCACCTTCTATATGCCTATCGGGTTCGCCTTGCCGGATGTATTTGTCGAAGTCGGCCATATTATTCTGCTATATTGTTATTTGACGGTTTGCTTGAGCATTTGGTACGGTCGCCTCAATTTTGCGTCCCCTTCCATATATATAAGGTATAGGGCAGCGAGGGGTTACTCTGCCGGGGCGGGCTGCAACAGGTCGTGCATGAGGTCGATGTCGAGGGAGGGGATGCCGTGTTGGAGCAGTTCTTCCCGGTCGTCGTCGAAAGGCTTGAGCGGGGACGCGCCTTCCGCGTTCTTTTTCTGCCGGTAGCGTTCGATGTATTGCCGGTAGAGCGCGACGGCTTCGGGTGTTTGCTTGCGGCACCACGCCGTGTGCCCCGCGTTGAGGTAGTCTTCCCATGTGGCCTTTTCGTGTTGCAGGATTTTCCGGTAGTATTTGTCGGCTTGTTCCAGCTTGCCCATCTTGAAGTTGCACCATGCGATGGCCCGCCATGACGGGAGCACACGTTCTCCTTTGTATTCCAGTTCGTAGAAACGGTTGGCGGCTTCTTCGTAGCGGCCGAGCTGCATCAGGCACAGGCCGGTTTCCGAAATCAGGCGGGCATCCCCGGGATTGATTATTACGAGCTTCTCCAAACAGCCTAGTTCCAGTTCGTGGCGGCCGAGGGCGGCATGGCACAGGTACATCTGTTTCAGTATCCATTCGTTGTCCGGGTTCAGCAGGTCGGCTTGCTGGTAATAGTAAATCGCCTTGCTGGGATTGCCCGTGTGTTGGTAGCAGAACGCCACTTTCTGCAGTGTTTCTGCGTCGGCTGTTTCGTGGCGCAACACCTCTTCGAGGTATTCGATGGCATCCTGGTGGCACTCCCGTCGGATGAGGAACGAAGCCATGTCGGCCAGGTAGCGGCTATCTTTCAGCATCGTGCCCAGCACGTCATGGCGTGTGAAGAGCAGGTCGTGGCGGAATGGGTCGTTGAATTGGTTGCGGCTCGGAAAAAGTTTATAGAAGCGGTACAGGTCTTGCAGACAGCTGCGATAAATGTGCACGGTGTCCAGGCTTTCCTTGGCCGCGTCCTTCAGTGTCTCTTCGTGGCCGCCAATCTGTGTCCCGATTTGGGACATCATCATCTCTTTTTGCGAGGCCGGTATTTGGTTGAACATCATGCAAAGCGAATATTTGTCCGAATCGCAGAAAGCACCGGTGTCCATGAGCAGGCGGACGGGATTGTTGTTGCTGCCTTGCGGGAAGATGCTTGCCACTTCGGGGCGGTGCTCGTCGAAAGGCGCGAACCAATGGGCCGGCTTTTGGAAGAATGGGAATCCTTTGAGGGCGGAGAATGTGCCGATGTTGATGTCCACGCCTTCCTGTCCCATGGCGATGATGGCTTTCATGTTGTCGGCCAGTTGCTTGTTTCCTTTCGACTTTTCCCATTCCGCGTTGGGTTCTCCTTGCAGGGCTTTGGCCAGGTCTTCTTCTATTTGTCCGAACCCCATTTTGTTGCGTTGGTAATTGCTGTGCTTGAGCAGGTCGGGGAATATTTCGTCTTGCAGTTTCTTTTTTGCCTTGTCGGTGTCGCGGCTGAGCAGCAGTTGGCGTTGCAACAGGATGAGCTCGTCCTTCAGCCGTTCGTCCTGTGCGAGCATGGCCAGCCCGTCGCACAGGTCGGGATAGTTGCGGAAGCGCGGGGCATATTGAATGTAGGCCAAGACGGCTGCCGTGAGTGCACGTGCCCGCACGGTGGCATCTTCCGCGCGGCAGAAGTGGAGCAACAGGCGGAACTTCTGCGGGTCGAAGTATTGCTGCACACTTAGCATGACGGCTCCGATGAGCATGGCTTGTTGCATCGGGGCTTGGCGTTCGATGAACGAAGTCAGTTTCTCCGCCTCTTCCTTATTGGAAATGGGGGAAGTCCAGATGCAGTCGAACAGCAGGTCGTATGACTCATGGAATGCCTTTTCCCTGTCCTCGTCCGTTGGCATGCCTCCTTCCCGGCTCTCTCGCAGCAAGTCGGCTTTGGTGCTCAGGCTGTCAAAATCCCCGTCGGGCATGCTTCCCAGGCGGCGGAGGGTTTCCGTATAGATGTCGTGTGCGGTTGAAATCCGGAAATTCCGGGCAGACTTGTCCAACAGTACGGACGCGCGGTTGAGCAGGCTGCGGTGGATGAGGTCGCGTTGCGGGTCGTCTCCGCCTTGGCGCATGAAAGCGAGCATCATGCCATAATCCTGCCGGATGGATTCCAGTTCGTTTTTCAGTTCCATGCTGTCGGCATTGAACAAAAGGCCGCGGATGCACGTGAGCGCGTCGGTCAGGTGGTTCTGGCCGAGGGCTTTCCCGGCATCTTTATAAAGGAGTTCGAAACTGTTCTTGTCCATGCTTTATTATTGAATGATTTGGGTGTTGACGAGGGTGTCGCCTGTGTATTGCGGCGAGATGAGGCCCCGGTAAGTCAGGAAATGCAAGGCCATGTCCACACAGTCTCCATTGGGCTTTTCGTAAGGTTTATATTGGGGCAACTTCAGGGAGTCGGCCGTTTCCGCCTTCACGGGATAGGAGAGCAGGATGCGGCGTATGCTGTCGGGGTTTTCCTTGCGGTTGATTTGCTCCACCGCCTTGTCGTAGCCCTGGAACAGGCGTTGCAGCTGTTCCTTTTTCCGCTTGTCCTGTGTGGCCTGGCTGGTGGCCATGAAGGCCATGAGACGGATGTGCTGGCGGCGGCTGTCGTAGATGCCGAGGTCGCCCTCCATGCGGGCTTGGGTGGCGTAGGGTTCGGGCAGGAAGGCTGCGTCGAGCGTGGCGTTCCGCAACATGTCGTAGCGGAGCACGATGTCGTTGATTTGGGGGTGATATACGGTGGACGGGTCGAGACCGGACTGGGCCACCACGGTGTCCAGTAGCAGGTCGGTGACGGAATGGCGGGCGATGGCCACCATTTTTTCTTTCAGTTGCTTGGTGTTGCGGACGCGCTTGCTTCTGGCTGTCAGCAATTCATGGTAGCTATCCGTCTGCATGATGACATAGAGTCCCGTTCCTTGGCTCTGGAGCAAGGCGGCCCGAATCAGGTCTGTGTAGGAAAAGTCCACATGCCCCCGGGCAAAAGCGGTGTCACAGTCCATTTGCGCGTTGAACGTGTGCAGGCGGACATCTAGTCCTAAGTCTTTGAATATGCCGCAACGGTCGGCGTAATAGAATGGCAGGCAGTCGAGCGTGGGCATCAGGGCCACTTTCAGGGCAAGGGAGTCTTGCCGCGCCGTTTCGGCCGGGTCCGCCGTTTCGGTATGGGAACCGCAGGCGCCGCACAAGCCTGCAAGGAGGAGAAAGAGATGGGGTAGGCGTAGTTTTTTCATGAAATGTCTTGGAATGAAGAAGGGCAACCCGTATTCCACAAGTCGCCCTTCTTGTCTTGTTTATGTGTCCAAAAGAGGATTAACCCTTGATGGCTGCAATACCCGGCAGGATTTTCCCTTCGATGGCTTCGAGCAGGGCGCCGCCGCCGGTGGAGATGTAAGACACTTGGTCGGCCATGCCGAACTTGTTGATGCAAGCCACGGAGTCGCCGCCACCGATGAGGGAGAATGCGCCGTTCTTCGTAGCTTCGGCAATGGCTTCGGCAATGGCGCGCGAACCGGCTGTGAAGTTGTCGAACTCAAACACGCCGGCGGGGCCGTTCCACAGGATGGTCTTCGCGCCCTTGATGGCTTCGGCAAATGCCTTTTGGGTCTCGGGGCCAGCGTCCAAGCCTTCCCAACCGTCGGGGATGTTGTTGGCCGGGACGATTTGCGTGTTGGCATCGTTGGAGAAGGCATCGGCTGCCACGCAGTCTGTGCCCAGTACCAGGTTCACGCCTTTGGCCTTGGCTTTGGCGATGATGTCGAGGGCCAGATCCAGTTTGTCGTCTTCGCAGATGGAGTTACCGATTTTGCCACCTTGTGCCTTGGCGAAGGTGTAGGTCATGCCGCCGCAGAGGATCAGGTTGTCCACCTTGTCCATCAGGTTCTCGATGATGCCGATCTTGGTGGAAACCTTGGAACCGCCCATGATGGCGGTGAACGGACGCTTGATGTTGCTCAGCACGTTGTCCACGGCCTGCACTTCTTTCTCCATCAGGTAGCCCAACATCTTGTTGTCGGCATCGAAATAGTCGGCGATGACGGCGGTGGAAGCATGTTTGCGGTGAGCCGTGCCGAATGCGTCGTTCACATAGCAGTCGGCGTAAGAGGCCAATGTCTTGGCAAATTCTTTCTGTGATTCCTTCATGGCCTTCTTGGCTGCTTCGTAGGCCGGGTCTTCCTTGTCGATGCCCACGGGCTTGCCTTCTTCTTCAGGATAGAAACGGAGGTTTTCCAGCAGGAGCACTTCTCCCGGCTTCAGGGCTGCGGCTGCGTCGCCGGCCTTGGCGCAATCGGGAGCGAACTTCACGGGCACACCCAGCTTTTCGGATACGGCGTCCACGATCTGGCTCAGGGAGAATTTCGGGTTCACCTTGCCTTTGGGCTTGCCCATGTGGCTCATGATGATGAGTGCGCCGCCGTCGCCCAAGATTTTCTTCAGCGTGGGCAACGCGCCGCGAATGCGCGTGTCATCGGTGATTTTTCCGTTTTCATCCAAGGGGACATTGAAGTCCACACGTACGATTGCCTTTTTGCCGGCAAACTTGTAGTTGTCAATCGTCATCATTTCAATTTTTATTTAAAGGTCAAATTTCACTTTCCAATCATTAGGTAAGGACTACTTAAGTCCCTTGCAAAATTAGTTCTTTTTGTCCGGATTTGCAAGCTTGTGCCTACTTATTTTCTTCTTGTTTTTCCATGCCCTCTCCGCCGGCTTCGGGGCTCGGGCGCAAAGTGTCGGCGGGCTTGGGGTTGCCATGGGTGTGGCGGTAATGCCGGCAGAGCATCTTCAGTCCGCACGTTTCGCATTTCGGAGTCCGTGCGGTACAGGTGTAGCGTCCGTGCAGGATGAGCCAGTGGTGGGCTTTGGGGATGAGTGTTTCAGGGAAGTGGCGCACGAGTTGTTTCTCCACGCTGTAGGGCGTGGTGCAGGTGGACGGGACGAGGCCGATGCGGTGGCTCACGCGGAACACGTGGGTGTCCACGGCCATGGCGGCCTTGTCGAACACCACGGCCTGGATGACATTGGCTGTTTTCCGTCCCACGCCGGGCAGCTTGACCAGTTCGTCCAGCTCGGACGGCACTTGGCTGTGATAGTTTTCCACCAACATGCGCGCCATGCCCACGAGGTGTTTGGCTTTGTTGTTGGGGTAGCTCACGCTGCGGACGTATTCGAAGATGACTTCCGGCGAGGCGGCGGCCATGGCTTCGGGCGTGGGGTAGTCGCGGAAGAGCGGCGGCGTGATCATGTTGACCCGTTTGTCCGTGCATTGCGCGGAAAGGATGACGGCCACCAGCAGTTGGAATGGGCTGTCGTAGTGCAATTCGGTTTCGGCCACGGGCATGGCCTTTTCAAAATAGGCCGCGACGCGGTCGTATAGTTCTTGTTTCTTCATGTTCGTCTTTGCTGCTCAATATTGTTTGACTTTGATGTTGAGATTCCTTTTGTCTTGCAAGCAAAGATAGTGCAAACCGAGCGCAGAACAAAACAAACCCGTTTGTTTTTTATGCCGAGGTGCCGCTTATCTTATGGAAAGATAGTGCAAACCGAGCGCAGAACAAAACAAACCCGTTTGTTTTTTATGCCGAGGTGCCGCTTATCTTATGGAAAGATAGTGCAAACCGAGCGCAGAACAAAACAAACCCGTTTGTTTTTTATGCCGAGAGTCTTCCTGCGCGAGGTGCATGGTGTTTTTCTGCGGGAAAAGCTTTTTGAATCGCCGGGAATGGCGATTCGGAGCCAGGCTTCAAAGTTTCAGAGCCCGGAACACCCAGTTTCAAGGCCTGAAACACCCAGTTTCAAAGCCCGGAACACCCAGTTTCAAAGCCTGAAACACCCAGTTTCAAGTGCCTGAAACACCTAGTTTCAAGTGTCTGGAACACCCAGTTTCAAGTGCTTGGAACACCCAGTTTCAAGGCCTGAAACACCCAGTTCCAAGGCTTGAAACAAAAAAAGAAGAGGATGCACCCTTTTCGGGGCACATCCTCCTTGCTTGTCGTCCTATTGAATGGCAGGACTATACGATACCCTGTGCCATCATGGCCTTGGCCACCTTCATGAAGCCGGCCACGTTGGCGCCTTTCACGTAGTTGACGTAGCCGTCGGGTTCCGTACCGTACTTCACGCAGTTCTGATGGATGTTCTCCATGATGGAGTGCAAGCGGTTGTCCACTTCTTCGGCTGTCCAAGACAGACGCTCTGAGTTTTGGCTCATTTCGAGGCCGGATACGGATACGCCGCCGGCGTTAGCTGCCTTGCCCGGAGCATAGAGAATCTTGGCTTCCTGGAACACGCGGATGGCTTCCGGAGTGGAAGGCATGTTGGCACCTTCGCTCACGGCCATCACGCCGTTGGCCACCAACTTGCGGGCATCGTCACCGTTGATTTCGTTCTGCGTGGCAGAGGGCAGCGCGATGTCGGCCTTTTCGCCCCAAGGACGTGCGCCTTCCACGTATTTGCAACCGTATTTCTCGGCATATTCGCGGATGCGTCCGCGGTAGAGGTTTTTCAGCTCCATGATGTAGTCGAGTTTCTCGCGGTCGATGCCGTCCGGGTCATAGATATAGCCGTTGGAGTCGGACATGGTGAGCACCTTGCCGCCCAGTTGCAGCACCTTCTCGGCCGTGTATTGGGCCACGTTGCCCGAACCGGAGATGAGGACGGTCTTGCCCTTGAGGTCCGTGCCTTTGGTCTTCAGCATTTCCATGAGGAAATACACGTTGCCGTAACCCGTGGCTTCGGGACGGATGAGTGAGCCGCCGAACTCGATGCCCTTGCCCGTGAGCACGCCGCTGAATTCGCGGGTCAGTTTCTTGTACATGCCGAACATGTAGCCCACTTCGCGTCCGCCTACGCCGATGTCGCCGGCCGGTACGTCGATGTCCGGGCCGATGTGGCGTCCCAGTTCCAGCATGAAAGCCTGGCAGAAGCGCATCACCTCGGCGTTGCTCTTGCCGCGCGGGGAGAAGTCGGAACCACCCTTTGCACCGCCCATGGGCAACGTGGTCAGTGAGTTCTTGAAGGTCTGCTCGAAGGCGAGGAACTTCAGGATGCCCAGGTTCACGGAGCTGTGGAAGCGGATGCCGCCTTTGTAGGGGCCGATGGCGTTGTTGTGCTGTACGCGGTAGCCCATGTTGGTCTGGATTTGGCCTTTGTCGTCCATCCAAGTCACGCGGAATTGATATACGCGGTCGGGGATGCAGAGGCGTTCGATGAGGTTGGCCTTCTCGAACTCCGGATGTTTGTTGTATTCTTCTTCGATGGTGCTGAGCACTTCTTCTACTGCCTGGTGGTACTCAGGCTCGTTGGGGAAACGACGTTTCAAGTCTTCCAAAACTTTTTTTGCGTCCATGTAATGAAACAGTTTAATTAATAATATTTGTTGGTTTTCGCTCTCTTTTTATCGCAGGCTTGGGCGTTTTCCCCTTTGCCTTTGTTTTCAGTCGCCAAAGTTAGGCATTTAATGTCAAACTGCCAATAAAATCGCGAAAAAAAATCTTTTTGCTATGTTTTTTTGTTTAAGTGCGAACAAATGCTCTTTGTGGACGGTTCGCGCCAAAATGGGTTCCATGGTTTTGTTTTTCTTTGACTTGCATCCTGTTTTGATAGGAAAAGCTTCACCTCAGCATGAAAAATAAGCGTGTTTATTTTGTCCTGCGCTCGGTTTGCATTATCTTTGCATAGCATTTTTTTGTTTTAAGATGAAGAACATCCGAAATTTTTGTATCATAGCACATATTGATCACGGGAAGTCCACACTGGCTGACCGTTTGCTTGAATATACAGACACCATAAAGATTACCGAAGGGCAAATGCTTGACGACATGGACTTGGAGCGGGAGCGTGGCATCACCATCAAGAGCCACGCCATCCAGATGGAGTACATGCACGGGGGCGAGAAGTACGTATTGAACCTGATAGACACGCCGGGACACGTGGATTTTTCCTACGAAGTGTCGCGTTCGATTGCGGCCTGCGAGGGGGCGTTGCTCGTGGTGGATGCCACGCAAGGCGTACAGGCGCAGACGATTTCCAATCTGTATATGGCCATTGACCATGACTTGGAAATCATCCCGGTGATTAACAAGTGTGACATGGCCAACGCCATGCCCGAGGAAGTAGAGGACGAGATTATCGACCTGCTGGGTTGCAAACGCGAGGAAATCATTCGTGCTTCCGGGCGCACGGGGCAGGGCGTGGACCAGATATTAGAGGCCGTGGTGGAGCGCATCCCTTGCCCGAAAGGTGACGAAGACGCGCCGTTGCAGGCCTTGATTTTCGACTCCGTGTTCAATTCCTTCCGGGGCATCATTGCCTATTTCAAAATCGTGAACGGCAGCATCCGTTCGGGCGACCGTGTGCAGTTCATCAACACGGGGAAAGAATACACGGCGGACGAAATCGGCGTGTTGAAGATGGACATGTCGCCACGCGAGGCTTTGCACTGCGGCGACGTGGGCTACATCGTCTCCGGCATCAAGACGGCCACGGAGGTGAAGGTGGGCGACACCATCACGCATGTGGCCCGCCCGTGCAGCGAGGCCATCGCAGGTTTCGAGGAAGTGAAGCCGATGGTGTTCGCCGGGCTTTACCCCATTGAGACCGAGGATTTCGAAAACCTCCGTGCATCGTTGGAAAAGCTGCAGCTGAACGATGCCTCGCTCACGTTCCAGCCGGAGTCTTCCGTGGCCTTGGGTTTCGGCTTCCGTTGCGGGTTCCTGGGCTTGCTCCACATGGAAATCGTGCAGGAGCGTCTTGACCGCGAGTTCAACATGGATGTCATTACGACGGTGCCCAACGTGTCCTACCTTGTTTATGACAAGCAGGGCGGGGTAAAGGAAGTCCACAACCCGGCGGGGATGCCCGACGTGACGTTGATAGACCACATTGAGGAGCCCTATATCCGGGCTTCTGTCATCACGACGGCCAACTTCATCGGCCCCATCATGACGTTGTGTCTGGGCAAGCGGGGGGAATTGGTGAAGCAGGAATACATCAGCGGCAACCGGGTGGAACTGATTTTCAACCTCCCGTTGGGCGAGATTGTCATAGACTTCTACGACAAGCTGAAAAGCATTTCCAAGGGATATGCCTCTTTTGATTACCACCAGGATGGTTTCCGGCCTTCCAAGCTGGTCAAGTTGGACATCCTGCTCAACGGCGAACCGGTGGATGCACTGTCCACGCTGACTCATAACGACAATGCCGTGGATTTCGGGCGCAGGATGTGCGAGAAACTCAAGGAACTTTTGCCACGCCAGCAGTTCGACATTGCCATCCAGGCCGCCATCGGCGCAAAGATTATCGCCCGCGAGACGGTGAAACAGTTGCGCAAGGACGTGACGGCCAAGTGCTATGGCGGCGACGTGAGCCGCAAGCGCAAGTTGCTGGAAAAGCAGAAGCGGGGCAAGAAGCGGATGAAGCAAATCGGCAACGTGGAGGTGCCGCAGAAAGCTTTCCTTGCCGTGCTGAAACTGGATTAACCTATAATTAACCTTTATAAACAGCCTACTATGGATTTGAGACGTGACGTGGCTCGTGAGATAGCCCGTATTTACTGCCGCCTTTCCCCGCCCGGGGTGGAAGCTTTGTCCGAGATTCTCGTGCCTTTCAAATACGCGAAAGGCGACGTGGTGTTGCCCGAGGGGGAGACGTGCAAGTACATGTATTTCGTGGAGCGCGGAATGGTGAGGCAATACTATTATAAAGGAGGCCGTGATGTGACGGAACATTTCTCCTACGAGGGCCGCATCGTGATTTGCATCGAAAGTTTCCTCAAGCAGGAACCGTCGAGGCTGATAGTGGAGGCGTTGGAGAACAGCCGTCTTTATGGCATCCCTTATGACGCGTTGCATGAATTGGCGGACGAGAACAAGGAAATAGAGCTCTTGTTCCGGAAAATCATGGAACACGCACTCATCAGTTCGCAAGTGTATGCCGACAGCCAACGTTTTGAGAACGCCACGGAGCGTTATTTGCGTCTGTTGAACACGAAACCCGAAATCTTGTTGCGTGCACCGATGTTGCACATCGCTTCCTACCTGCAAATGTCGCCCGAGACGTTGAGCAGGGTGCGTGCCGCGCATTTGGCGGAAGAAGCAAAGAAGGACAAGGACAAGGCGGGTGAAAAAGGAGGGAACGTGCAGGAAGCGTGACCGCTTTGTGGATATATGGATTGGAATACCGGAAGTCGCAAGCCCGTCAGGCTTGCGACTTCCGGTATTCGCGGGGAGTGCATCCCGCATTTTTCTTGAACAGACGGTTGAAGTGTTGTGAATACTGGAAGCCCAGCTCGTAGGCAATTTGGCTGACCGTCATTTCTGTGCCTGCGATCAGGTCTTTGGCTGTGTCCATGATTTTGTTCTGGATGTGTTCTTGGGCTGTCTTCCCGGTTTCTTTTTTGACCAGGTCGCCGAAATAGTTGGGGGAGAGGCACACTTTGTTTGCGAAATACTTCACGGTGGGCAACCCGTTCGTTTCGCCCATGTTGTTGCGGAAGTATTCGTCGAGCAGGTCTTCGAAACGCACCAAGACATTCCTGTTGGCTTCCGAGCGGGTGGCGAATTGCCGTTCGTAGAACCGCATGCAGTAGTCCAACAGTAGTTCGATGTTCCGTGAGATGAGCCGCTTGCTGTGCTTGTCTGCCGGATGTCGCAGTTCGATGCTGATTTTGTCCAAACAGTCGGTGAATATTCCTTTCTCTTCCTCAGACAGGTGCAAGGCCTCGTTGGATTGGTAGGAGAAGAAGGAATATTGCTTGATGGCCTTCCCGAGCGATGTGCCCCGGATGAGGTCGGGGTGGAAAATGATGCCTTGTGCCTGGGCTTTTGTGCCTGGGGGCATATCCATTTGTGCCACTTGTCCCGGAGCGAAGCAGACCACGGTGCCTTCCTGGTAGTCGTAGGTGTTCCTGCCGTAGCGGATGTCCCCGCACTTGACTTGTTTCAGGAAAACCGCATATACACCGTAACTGAGGGTAAATCTTGTGGGGGATTTGGTTGCCTGGCTCAAATCCACCACGCTGACCAACGGGTGCGGCGTTTCCAACCCGAACAGGTCATTGTATTGCCCCACGCTGTCTATTCTGATGACATCTTCCATTCTTGCTTTTTTGTAACTTTTTCGAGCCTTGGGCTATATTTCCACGTTGTCGTAGAGGTAACGCTTGATGCTCCGCTTGGGTGTCTTCTCGAACTCTTCGCGCATGATTTTGATGCCGGAGAGCTGCGAGTATTTCGGGAGCATGGCGTTCAATTCGGCGCGGTTATGCTCCATGACCTCGGTCAGGTCTTCTTCCTGCAGGCCGAGGTTGTGTGCTTCGTCGTAATCCGGATGTACCAGTCCGTAGAGCTTTTCTCCCCGTTGTACGACGATGCATTCGGCCACCAGGCTGAGGTTGTTGAGCAAATCCTCGATTTCTTCCGGATAAATGTTTTGCCCGCTGGCACCGAGGAGCATGTTTTTGCTTCGCCCTTTGATGAACAGGTTGCCCTCTTCGTCCATGATGCCGAGGTCGCCCGTGTGGTACCAGCCGTCGCGCAGCGTTTCGCGAGTGGCTTCCTCGTTCTTGTAATAGCCTAGCATCACGTTCATGCCTCTGGCCAGGATTTCGCCCACGACATTTTGCGGGTCGGGGCTGTCAATCTTGATTTCCATGCGCGGCGCGGGCCTTCCGCAAGAACCGGGTTTGAATGTGGTCCAATCGGCATAGGTGAGGATGGGGGCGCATTCAGTGGCACCGTAGCCCACGGTGTAGTTGAACCCGATGTCGTGGAGCAACATTTCTATTTCGCTGTTGAAGGCGGCCCCCCCGATGATGATTTCATGGAAATTGCCTCCGAAGGCGTTCTGCAGCTGTTCACATACCTTGTCTTTGATTTTTTGCCGCACAACGGGAATCTTCAGGAGCATCTTTACCGTGGTGCCCTGGATTTTGGGAAGCACGGCTTTGCGGATGATTTTCTCGATGATGAGCGGCACGGCGATGACGATGCGCGGTTTCAGGTCGCCAAAGGCGGCGAAGAGCACATTGGGTGACGGGTTCTTGGTGAGGAAGTTGATGTGGCATCCCGTGCAGAACTCGTATAAGAATTCAAATGCCATGCCGTACATGTGGGCCATGGGCAACATGGACAGCACGTTGTCGCCGGCTTTCAGGTAAGCTCCCAACACTTCTTGCGCAAACGCCACGTTGGACCACAGGGCCCGGTAGGGAATCATCACGCCTTTGGAGCGGCTTGTCGTGCCCGAGGTGTAGTTGAGCACGGCCATTTCTTCAGGTGAATCCTTGTAGTAAGAGATGTGGTGCTTGCGGAAGTTCATGGGGTAGCGTTCACCGAAAAGTTGGTTCAGGTGTTCGCGGGCGTAGGTCACTTTTTCCGTCCGTCCAACCAAAAGGGCGTAGTCGGCGATGCCGATGATGCCTTCCAACCCGGGCATCTCGTCTGCATTGAGTTCCTTCCACACCGTGTCGCCCACGAATAGCAGTTTGGCTTCGCTGTGGTTCACGATGTGGTGGATTTGTTCGGCCTTGAATTCATGCAGGATGGGGACGGCCACGGCGCCGTAGGTCAGCGTGGCGAAAAACACAGCCCCCCAGTGTGCACTGTTCCGTCCGCAGATGGCTATCTTGTCGCCTTGTTGCACATTGCTGTGTTCAAAGATGATATGGAGCTTTTCGATGAGGCGGGCGATGTCTTTGTATTGGAAATTTTCTCCTTTATAGTCGGACAAAGCATCAAGATCCCAGTGTTCCTTGATGCTTTGTTCTACCATTTCGTTGAAGCTTGGGCTTTGTTGCATTGCACGTTTCTTTTATGATTGTGCAAAACTAAGGAAAAAAGGCGACACAGGCAAGTTTCTAGCCGTTTTAATACACCCGTTCTCCAAATATCTTGCTGCCTACGCGGATAAGTGTGCTGCCTTCGGTGAGGGCGATGGGGTAGTCGTGGCTCATTCCCCAAGAACATTCCTTGAAATAAGGCGCATCGGCAAAAGCGCCGGCTTTCAATTCCAAGAAAAGTTGATAGGCTTGGTGGAACTCCGCCCGCACCTGCTCCATGTCATCGGTGTTGGAGGCCATGCACATGAGGCCGCACAACCTGACGTGTTCCAGTTTCCGCCATTCACCGGCTTCCGCCATGGCGCGGCATTCTTCGGGTGTGAAGCCGTATTTTGTGGCTTCACGGGCCACGTGGAGTTCCCACAGGCACGGGATGACCCGCCCGCATTTGGCTGCCTGCTTGTCAATCTCCTGCAGGAGTTTCATGGAGTCCACGGCATGGATCATGGACACGTAGGGGGCGATGTATTTCACCTTGTTGGTCTGCAGGTGGCCGATGAAGTGCCATTCGATGTCTTTGGGGAGCGAGGCCTGTTTGCGCTGCAGCTCCTGCACGTGGCTTTCCCCGAAAATCCGTTGCCCGGCGGCGTAGGCTTCCTCGATGCTGCCTTCCGGATGGAACTTGGAAACGGCGACGAGCCTGACGCCTTGGGGAAGCGAAGAGGTGATGGCGCTGATTTCTTCTTGGATGTGTGTCATGTTGCTGTTTGCTTTCCTTATTGGGGTGCTCATGCTTCGGGGAATTCCGGTTTCTCGGCTATTTCCGCTTTGTAGTGGAACACATCCATGAGCGGCGTTTCCGCGATGGATGCGATTTCATAATCGGCCATGGTGCCCTCCATGCCTTTGTCCAGCCGTCGCACGGCATCGCGCAGGTCTGAAGCCTGGATGAGCATGTTTTGGTTGCTTTTCTTTTCGGCTCCGCTTTTTTCATCCAAGGTGATGAAGGCCACTTTGGCCTTGAACCACTTGTCGGCCGCGTCTTCCGTCGTTTCAAACAGTTCGGCGTATTTGGCCCGTTTGATGTCCGTCACTTGGAACTCGCCGGACATGAACGGGGTGATTTCCTCGATGAAGCGCCGTTCGGCTTCCGTGAAGCTCAAGGCGTCCACGAGATAGGGTTCCGTCACCTTCTTGACCAGTCCGTTTTCCAAGGTCTTTTCGTATTTCACTTTGCATTCAAACCATTCGTTCATCATGATGTTTTGTTTGTTCGGTTAAAAACTACGCAAAGTTACGTGATAATTCTTAGAAACTGTTTTGAATTTCCCTAAAAAGTATTTTTTTGATTAATGTTGTTGGGTTTTCGCGTGTGCTTGGGCCATTTTGCGGCTATTTGCATGGGAAACAGTCTTGGATTGTCGCGGTAAATCTAAAACCTCAATATATGGGAATAGGGCAGAGATGATAAACAAATGTCAAAACGAAAGATTTACTCCCTGTTTGCACTGCAAAATGATTTTTTTATCGTACTTTTGCATGGTAAAAAACGGATACGGAGATGTTTAAAAAGAGAATAAGAAGGAATTGGTTTGTGCCCAAAGGTGAGGAAATGACGGAATTGGACAAGAAAGTCCTGTCGTTTCAGAACAGAGGGTGCCTGGTGCCTTCGCGTAAACTGATAAAAACTCCCGAGCAAATAGAAGGCATCCGCCGGAGTGGCGTGGTGAACACAGGGGTGCTCGACCTCGTGGCGCAGGAAATCCATGCGGGGATGACCACGGAAGAAATAGACAAGCTAGTGTATGATTATACCGTGAGCCACGGGGCTATCCCGGCTCCGTTGAATTACGAGGGATTTCCGAAGAGCGTGTGTACGTCGGTGAATGAAGTTGTGTGCCACGGCATTCCGAACGAATTCGAGGTGTTGGAGGAAGGCGACATCATCAACGTGGATGTCTCGACCATTTTGGACGGTTATTACAGTGATGCGTCGCGTATGTTTGTCATAGGGCAGACCACGCCGGAGAAGCAGAAGCTGGTGGATGTGGCCAAGGAATGCCTTGAAATCGGCATGAAGGCGGCGCAGCCTTTCGGTTTCGTGGGCGACATAGGCAATGCCATAGAGAAGCATGCCAAGAAGAACGGGTTCAGCATTGTGCGCGACTTGTGCGGTCATGGCGTGGGGTTGGAGTTTCACGAAGACCCCGAAGTGGAGCATTTCGGGCGCAAGGGCACGGGCATGTTGTTGGTGCCCGGCATGGTGTTCACGATAGAGCCGATGGTGAACATGGGCGACTGGCGCGTGTTCGTGGACGAGGAAGACGGGTGGACGGTAGTGACAGAAGACGAGCTTCCGAGCGCACAGTGGGAGCATACATTCGTGATGACCGAACATGGGCTTGAGATTCTAACTTATTGAGCAATGGAGAAGCAAAAGGACATTATTATATTAGGTATAGAGTCTAGTTGTGACGACACGTCGGCGGCGGTAATCCGCAATGGCATCTTGTTAAGTAATGTCACGGCCAGCCAGGCCGTGCATGAGGCATATGGCGGTGTGGTGCCAGAGTTGGCTTCGCGCGCGCATCAGCAGAACGTGGTGCCGGTGGTGGACCAGGCGTTGAAACGGGCGGGAGTGTCGAAGGAAGAACTCTCGGCTGTGGCTTTCACGCGCGGTCCGGGCTTGATGGGCTCATTGCTTGTCGGCGTTTCTTTTGCCAAGGGGTTTGCCCGTGGCTTGGGAATTCCAATGATAGAGGTCAACCACCTGCAGGGGCACGTGTTGGCGCATTTCATCAAAGAGCACGAAGAAGATCACGACCAGCCTGATTTCCCATTTCTCTGCCTGTTGGTGAGTGGCGGAAATTCGCAAATTATCAAGGTGAATGCCTATAACGACATGGAAGTGTTGGGGCAGACTATCGATGACGCGGCAGGCGAAGCGATAGACAAATGTTCGAAAGTAATGGGGTTGGGCTATCCCGGCGGTCCGATTATCGACAAGTTGGCGCGCCAGGGGAATCCGTTGGCTTATACTTTTGCCAAGCCGCACATCGACGGCTATGACTACAGCTTTAGCGGGCTGAAGACATCGTTCTTATACTCCTTGCGCGATTGGTTGAAAGAAGATCCGGACTTCATCGAACACCACAAGGAGGATTTGGCGGCTTCGTTGGAGCATACCATTGTGGATATCTTGATGAAAAAACTGCGGCAGGCAGCCAAGGACACAGCCATCAAGGAGGTGGCTGTGGCGGGAGGCGTGTCGGCAAATAACGGATTGCGTAATGCTTTTCGCGAACATGCGGAAAAGTATGGATGGAAAATCTTCATCCCTAAGTTCAGTTATACGACGGACAATGCCGCGATGATTGCCATCACTGGATATTTCAAGTATCAAGACCAGGATTTTTGCACGATAGACTTGCCAGCTTATTCAAGAGTAACATTAAAATAGCATAAAAAATGATGAACGTAGAATCTAAAATCATAAGCCGTGAGATTAGCCCGCTGTTGTGGCGGGCGGGTGAGACTGTATGTACAGCGGAAAGCTGCACTTCAGGGCAGATTTCAGCAGCCATCACAAGCGTACCGGGAAGTTCAACTTATTTCAAGGGCGGGATTGTCTGTTACACGAATGAAATAAAGACCCGTTTTCTCGGGGTGCCGGAAGGCTTGTTGGCCGAAAAAGGACCGGTGAGCGAAGAGGTGGTGCGCGCCATGTTCGACGGGGCGTTGAAATCCATGGAGACCACATATGCCATCGCCATAACTGGTTATGCCGGCCCCGGTGGCGGAAGCGAGGCTCCTGTGGGCACAATTTGGATTGCCGTGGGCGACAAAGACGAGGTCGTGGTGGAGAAACTTGAAGGCGACGACGGGCGTGACATGAATTTGGCGAAGGCGACTTTGGTGGCCTTGCAGCTTTTGCTTGACTTGCTGAAAAAACGTCATCCGGCGGAAGAAGAGTGATTTTTTTGCCGAAATACTTGGATGTTCGGTTTTTAAGTAGTAATTTTGCACTCTGTTTGAAGGAAGTTAATAGAAGTAGAAACAAAAAGGAAGATAGAAATGTCGAGAATTTGTCAAATTACGGGGAGAAAGCCCGCCGTGGGTAACAATGTGTCCCATTCCAAGCGTCGGACGAAGAGACGTTTTGATATCAATTTGTTCACGAAGAAGTTCTACTATGTGGAGCAGGATTGCTGGATTAGCCTGAAAATTACGGCTGCCGGTCTTCGTTACATCAACAAGGTGGGTCTTGACGCTGCGTTGAACAACGCGGTTGCCAAGGGTTATTGTGATTGGAAAAGCATTAAGGTTATTGCCTAAAAACGAGGAGGATAAGATTTATGGCAAAGAAGGCTAAAGGCAACAGGGTGCAGGTGATTTTGGAATGCACCGAGATGAAAGAAAGCGGTCTTCCCGGCACGTCTCGTTACATCACGACGAAGAACAGGAAGAACACTCCGGAAAGAATGGAGCTGAAGAAGTATAATCCCATTTTGCGGAGGATGACGATTCACAAAGAAATAAAATAAATTAGGATATACTATGGCAAAGAAAACCGTGGCGACCTTGCAGACTGGTAAGACTGACGGCCGCTCTTATACGAAAGTAATCAAGATGGTGAAGAGTCCTAAGACCGGTGCGTATGTTTTTGATGAACAGATGGTGCCGAACGAAGCCGTGAAAGACTTCTTCAAGAATTGATTGGAAACAAAGAAACAATAAATAGTCCCTTCCACGGAGTTGTGGAAGGGATTTTTTGTAAAGTGATGCCCGTTTTTTAAAAAACTTGTGCTATCTTTGTGTCAATGAAGCACATTAAATAGGAGCGTATGGGATTTTTTAGCTTTTTCTCAAAAGAAAAGAAAGAAACGCTGGACAAAGGACTGGAAAAGACAAAAGAAAGCTTTTTCGGGAAGCTGACACGTGCCGTGGCCGGAAAATCGAAAGTGGATGATGAAGTCTTGGATAATTTGGAAGAGGTGTTGGTGACTTCGGACGTGGGCGTGGATACGACGCTGGACATCATAGACAGGATAGAAAAGCGTGTGGCGCGTGACAAATATGTGACTACGACGGAGTTGAATGGTATTTTGAGGGATGAAATCGCTTCGCTGCTCACGGAGAACAATACGGGCGACACTGAAGGTTTTGATATCCCGGAAGGGAAGAAGCCGTACGTGATTATGGTGGTCGGCGTGAACGGCGTGGGCAAGACGACGACCATCGGCAAGCTGGCTTATCAGTTCAAAAAGGCCGGGAAGAAAGTTTTTTTGGGCGCTGCGGATACCTTTCGTGCGGCAGCCGTGGAGCAATTGGAAATCTGGGCGGAACGTGTGGGAGTGCCCATCGTGAAGCAACAGATGGGGAGCGATCCGGCTTCGGTGGCGTTCGACACGCTGAGTTCGGCCGTAGCCAATGGGGCGGATGTGGTGTTGATAGACACGGCCGGGCGTTTGCACAACAAGAAGGGGCTGATGGACGAATTGTCTAAAATCAAGCGGGTGATGCAGAAGGTGGTGCCGGATGCCCCGCATGACGTGATGCTGGTGCTTGATGGCAGCACGGGGCAGAATGCATACGAGCAAGCCAGGCAGTTTACGCTAGCCACAGATGTTACAAGCATGGCGATTACCAAGCTCGACGGCACGGCTAAGGGCGGTGTGGTAATCGGCATTTCCGCCCAATTCAAGATTCCGGTGCGTTACATCGGTTTGGGCGAAGGCATGGAAGACATGCAGCCGTTCAACCGAAAAGCTTTTGTGGATTCGCTTTTTGGAGACAATAATCGATAGGTTTAATTTAGCAGAGAGTTCGTTTTGCGGAAGAATACGATAGATGTCATTACGTTGGGCTGTTCCAAGAATCTGGTAGATTCGGAAAAGCTGATGAGACAATTGGAAGCCAATGGTTATAAGGTGACACATGACGCCGAGGCACCCAATGGTGAGATTGCCGTAATCAATACTTGCGGCTTTATTGGAGATGCCAAAGAGGAGAGCATCAACATGATTTTGGAGTTTTGCCAGGCTAAGGAGGAAGGAAAACTCAAGAAGTTGTATGTCATGGGGTGCTTGTCGGAACGTTATTTGAAGGAATTGGGTGAAGAAATACCCCAAGTAGATAAGTTCTACGGGAAGTTCAATTGGGATGAGTTGTTGGCGGACTTGGGAAAGGCTTATCACCCGGAGTTGAATTTGGAACGCAAACTGACAACTCCTTCGCATTATGCGTATTTGAAAATTTCGGAGGGGTGCGACCGGCATTGTTCCTATTGTGCGATACCGATTATCACGGGGCATCATGTGTCTCGTCCGATGGAGGAAATCGTGGAAGAAGTCCGGATGCTGGTGGCGCGTGGCGTGAAGGAATTTCAGGTCATTGCCCAAGAACTGACTTATTATGGGCTGGATTTGTATCACAAGCAGATGTTGCCCGAATTGGTGGAGCGGATATCCGATGTGCCCGGTGTGGAATGGATTCGTTTGCATTATGCTTATCCGGCCAATTTTCCCGAAGACTTGTTTCGCGTGATGCGCGAAAGGGAAAATGTCTGCAAATATATGGATATAGCCTTGCAACATATCAGTGACCGCATGTTGCAAATGATGCACCGCCATGTGGACAAGCAACAGACTTATGAGCTGCTTGCACGTTTCCGCAGTGAAGTGCCAGGAATCCACTTGCGCACGACGTTGATGGTGGGGCATCCGGGAGAAACGGAAGAGGACTTTGCGGAGCTATTGGACTTTGTCCGCGAGGCAAAGTTCGACCGAATGGGTGCATTTGCTTATTCGGAGGAGGAAGGAACTTATTCGGCAACGCATTACAAAGACGAAATCCCTGCGGAAGTCAAACAAGCCAGGTTGGACAAGCTGATGGCTTTGCAGCAAAAGATTTCGGCAGAACTGACCGCACGGAAGATAGGTCAGGCCTTCAAGGTTGTCATAGACCGGATAGAAGGTGATTATTATGTGGGGCGGACAGAGTTTGACTCTCCTGAAGTTGATCCGGAGGTTTTGGTGCCTGTATCCGATGGAGAATTGGAAATAGGGAGTTTTTATTGGATGAAAGTTACGGATACGGATGATTTTGACCTTTATGCTGTCCGGGCTGATAGGGGGGGACGTTATGAACAATAAGGAATTTATAGCGGAGCTTTCACGCCGCATGGGTTATACGATGAAAGATACGTCATCGTTGATGAGTGCGTTGGTAACGGAGATGACGGCACAGCTGGAGGAAGAGAATGTTGTGTCCGTGCAGAATTTTGGCTCGTTCGAGGTGAAGAAAAAGCAAGAACGGGTGGTGGTGAATCCGGCGACTCAACAGCGTATGTTGGTGCCTCCAAAGTTAATTATCAGTTTCAAACCTACGGCCTCTTTTAAGGAAAAAATGCAATAATCTGATGGGTGATGGATAAGAAAGTCTTATTGCAAGATTTGGCAGACGGGGTCGCACGGAAACGGAATATCCCGAAGAAGGATGCGGAAAACTTTTTGCGCGTGGTATTTGACGTGATTGGTGAATTCCTGCAGACAGACAAAATTGTAAAAGTCAGAGGGCTGGGCACATTTAAGCTGGTGACGGTGGATAGCCGTGAGAGCGTGGATGTGAATACAGGTGAGCGAATCACGATTAAGGAATATACAAAGGTTAATTTTACGCCGGATCCGGTGTTGCGGGATGCGGTCAACAAGCCTTTTGCCCAATTTGAAACGGTGGTTTTGTATGACGGCACAAAATTGGAGGATATGGAGCGGATGGACTTCCCGGATTTGCCGGAACCGGAGGCTGCAGAAACAGGCATGGTTCCATCCTTAGAGGAGAGGCCTGAAGTAGATTTGCCCGCGACAGAAAATGTGGAAATGGAGAATCCGGCAAATCTTTCGAATGGCACTGTGGATGATTTTTCTATTGAGACGGCTTCAATAGAAGAAGGTTGGGAGGAAGCCGGGGAAGAGACACCGGAAAATCAGGCTATCCGGGATGATGAAACCTCATTGGGTGAAATGGCCGATGAGCCAGAAAATGTCGTGGATTCTAATCCGGTTGCAGAAGAAGGCGAGGATGTAGGGAAGGAGGCGTCGGACGAAGTTGGGGAAACACTCGACGGTTCCAAGGATTTCGAGCCGGAAGAAGCGGATGTACGAAATGCGGCAAATGAAACGGGAAATCCAAAAGAAGAGATGCCTGCAGCCCAATCTTTGACTTCTTCATCGGACGAAGATAACGGCATGGGGCAGGAGCCTGTGCAGACAGAAGTCCGCGATGTGCATGTGGAAAAACAACAGATAGAGGTTCAAAAGGTTGAACATCAAACTGTAAACAATCAGCATATCGTCCAAATGTTGCCGAAAGATGACCGTAAGCGGGTTTATCTGACGCCTTGGATGATTTTTTTCCTCGTGTTATTGGTCTTGGCGATGATGGGCATCAGCTATTATGTGGGTTATAACCATTTGTTGACCAATGTGGAAGTGAAGGAGGAGGCCGGGAAAACGGTGCTTCCTAAGCAGGAAAAGGCAATTGTTGACAAAAAAAGTAATATTGTCGTGGATTCCATGCCGGAAAAGCCGGATACAACCCGTCAGGTTGTTCGAGACAGCTTGCCTTCAAAAAAAGGAGAAGCCCCATCCGCTGTTACTAAAGCGGCATCCCCTAAGAAGAATCCCGTGACTTCCACAAAAGAAGTTTATCCGCAAGTAAAAAATGGCGCATACGAAATCGTGGGGACACAAGAAGAACACCGCCTGCGCCGTGGGGAGACGTTGCGTGGATTGGCTTTGCGATATTATGGCTCTAAAGATTTCACGGTATATATTGTGGCCTACAACAAGATTGCCAATCCGGATGTTGTGCCGGAAGGTATGGTGCTGAAAATGCCCAAATTGGAATTAAAACGCCGTTAACTGCCGTAAAAAGTTTCTTAAATAGCCATTTGGGAAACTTTTTTTAATAGGTATAATGTTGGCTGTGCGTGTCAAAAAGCTTAATTTTGGCTTCCGAAAAAGCAGAGTATAAATTCATAAACAAATAAAACAGATATGGCTGAAGCGATAGATATTCGCGAGTTGAACGAGCGAATCGAAAAGCAGAGTGCTTTTGTAACGAATTTGGTGACTGGGATGAACCAGGTAATCGTGGGGCAGAAGCATTTGGTGGAATCTCTTTTGATAGGTTTGTTGAGTGACGGACATGTGTTGTTGGAAGGTGTGCCGGGATTGGCAAAAACTTTGGCCATCAAGACACTTGCTTCTTTGATTGACGGACAGTTCAGCCGGGTGCAGTTCACTCCGGACTTGTTGCCTGCGGACGTGATGGGTACGATGATGTATAGTCAAAAGGATGAGACCTTCATAGCCCAGCGGGGACCCGTTTTTGCAAATTTCGTCTTGGCGGATGAAATCAACCGTGCCCCTGCGAAAGTGCAGAGTGCTTTGCTTGAGGCGATGCAGGAGCGCCAGGTGACCATCGGCAAGGAGACTTATAAGCTTCCGGAGCCGTTCTTGGTGCTGGCCACGCAAAACCCGATTGAGCAGGAAGGAACTTATCCGTTGCCGGAAGCCCAAGTGGACCGTTTCATGCTGAAAGTCATCATTGATTATCCGAAACTGGAGGAGGAAAAGAAAATCATCCGCCAGCAGATTACGGGTGAGAAGGCGGTCGTGCGCCCCATTATGGGTACCGATGAAATCCTGGCAGCAAGAAACGTGGTGCGCGAAGTCTATTTGGACGAGAAAATAGAGCAGTATATTGCCGACATCGTGTTTGCGACCCGTTTTCCGGACCAATATGGCTTGAAAGACTTGAAAAATTACATCGAATTTGGCGGTTCTCCCCGTGCTTCCATTAATTTGGCATTGGCAGCCCGGGCATATGCCTTTATCAAACGCCGTGGCTATGTGATTCCGGAAGATGTGCGTGCCGTGGCACATGACGTGCTCCGCCATCGCATCGGCTTGTCATACGAAGCCGAAGCCAACAATGTCACGAGCGAAGAGATTATCAGTCAAATTTTGAATAAGGTTGAAGTGCCTTAATGGTTTGGGGCCGGTATGGATACGAGTGAAATTTTGAAACGGGTCCGCCAAATCGAGATTAAGACGCGGGGACTGTCCAACAATATCTTTGCCGGAGAATACCATTCGGCGTTCAAAGGGAGAGGTATGGCCTTTTCCGAGGTGCGCGAATACCAATATGGCGATGATATCCGTGATATTGATTGGAACGTGACGGCGCGGTTCAACCGTCCCTTTGTGAAAGTCTTCGAGGAAGAACGGGAATTGACCGTGATGTTGCTGATAGACGTGTCCGGAAGCTTGAATTTCGGCACGGTATCCCAGACCAAGCGGGACATGGTGACAGAAATAGCTGCCACATTGGCTTTTTCGGCAATTCAGAACAATGATAAGATTGGGGTCATTTTCTTCTCGGACAGGATAGAGGAGTTCATTCCTCCCAAGAAAGGGCGGAAGCATATCCTGCGTATTATCCGTGAGTTGCTTGACTTCAAACCTCAAAGCCGGCTGACCGACGTGGGGCAAGCCGTGGAATATTTGACGCGGGCCATCAAGCGGCGTTGCACGGCTTTCCTCATGAGTGACTTTATCGACCGGAAAGATTACCTGACGGCATTGACTGTGGCCAATCAGAAGCACGACGTGGTGGCGATTCAGGTATTCGACCGCCGTATGGCGGAATTGCCGGATGTGGGGTTGATGAAGGTGCATGATGCGGAGACCGGACACGAGCAGTATATCGACACGTCAAGCCGCAAGGTGCGCCAAGCTCATCGCGAATGGTGGAGAAACAGGCAAAACGTGTTGCAGGATGTCTTTACGAAGAGTAATGTCGATTCGATTTCTGTCCGTACGGATCAAGATTACGTGTCTTCCTTGAAGACCTTGTTTGCCAAACGAAGTTAGATGATGAAGAGTAATAATCGTAAATATGGGTGGCTGTGCCGCATGGCGGTGTTAGGGGCAATGATAGGATTTGCCTGTGGTGCACAGGCGCAGGTCACCGTGGATGCAAGGATAGATTCCCTTGAACTTTTTGTGGGGGAACAGACCCATATCACGTTGGAAGTGAGTGCGGATGCAAAGTCGGAGTTGTCTCTTCCGCAATTCAAGGCGGGCGACATGCTTACGCCAGGAGTGGAGATTGTGGATGTGGCCAAAGCCGACACGCAGCGGCTGAATGAGAATGCAAGGGTTTTGGTCTCGCAGCGTTACAATGTGACTTCGTTTGATTCCGCGCTCTATTATCTTCCGCCTTTTGTGGTGAAAGTCGATGGGAAAGAATATCAATCGAAGAATTTGGCTCTCCGCGTGTTGTCCATTCCTGTTGACACGGTGCATACCGACCAGTTCTATGGGCCGAAGGAAATCATGAAGGTGCCGTTCTCTTGGGATGATTGGTCGCCGATATTTTGGTTGTCGGTGCTTTTGCTCGTATGGACGTTCCTGTTGGCTTATCTCTATATCCGTTATCGTGACAATAAGCCGATTATCAAAATCATCAAGCTTGCACCGAAAATCCTGCCACACACCAAGGCCATGCAGGAAATCGACCAGATAAAGGCCGAAAAGGCTTGGGCGAAAGAGGATTCAAAGGAATATTACACGCGCCTGACGGCCATTTTGCGCACCTATATTGAGAAACGCTATGGGTTTAACGCCATGGAAATGACTTCTGCCGAAATCATAGACCGCCTGTTGACGGAGAACACAGAGAGTCTTGATGAGTTGCGCTCACTGTTCCAAACGGCCGACTTGGTGAAGTTTGCCAAATATAGTACTATGATTAATGAGAATGACGCAAATTTGGTGAATGCGATAGAGTTTATCAACCAAACCAAGATGGAAGCCGATCCTAAAGCGCAGGCCGTGCCGGACGAGGTGGTGGTGGAACAGAAGCGTAGCCGCCGCACTTTGTTGGGCATGCGGATGGGATTGGCCGTGGCCACGTTGGCCGGAGTGGCTTTGTTGGCATGGATTTGTTGGATGGTATTCGAATTAATAGCATAAAAATAGGAAAGGATGATAACGTTTGCGAATATAGAATATTTCTTCTTGCTGTTCCTGCTTATACCTTATATATTATGGTATGTGCTTAAAAACAAGCAGAAGGAACCGACCTTGCAGGTGCCCGACACGACGGCCTACCGTTATGCCCCCAAGAGCTATAAGAACCATTTGATTCATGCGCCTTTCATCTTGCGCCTGATTACGTTTGTCATGATTGTCGTGGTGCTGGCCCGGCCGCAGACGAGCAACAGTTGGAAGAACACTCAGGTGGAAGGCATTGATATCATGTTGGCGATGGATGTGTCCACCAGCATGTTGGCGGAAGACTTGAAACCGAACCGCCTGGAGGCTGCCAAGCAAGTGGCTTCGGAATTCATTGCCGGACGCCCGAACGACAATATCGGCCTGACCATTTTTGCGGGTGAGGCTTTCACGCAATGCCCCATGACGACTGATCATGCCGTGCTGTTGAATCTCTTTCATGGACTGAAAACGGATATGGCGCAGACGGGTATGATTGAAGACGGTACGGCTGTGGGCATGGGTATTGCCAACGCCGTGTCGCGTCTGAAAGACAGCAAGGCCAAGAGCAAGGTGGTCATCCTGCTGACGGACGGGACGAATAATGCCGGGGATATCTCGCCCATGATGGCGGCCGAGATTGCCAAAAGCTTTGGCGTGAGGGTATATACGATTGGCGTGGGCACCAACGGGCTGGCACCTTATCCGATGCCGGTGGCTGGAGGAGTGCAGTATTTGAACATACCGGTGGAGATTGACACCAAGACGTTGGCGGCCATTGCCGGAAAAACCGATGGCGAATTCTATCGTGCTACGGACAATAAGAAGTTGGAGGAGGTCTATAAGGATATAGACAAGTTGGAAAAAACAAAACTGAATGTCAAGCAATATAGCAAGCGTTATGAAGCTTACGCCTTGTTTGCCTGGATTGCGGTGGTGAGCTTGTTGTTGGAGATATTGTTGCGTATGACGATTTTGAAGAAAATACCATAATCAGTTCTGCTTATGTTTCGTTTTGAAGAACCATTATATTTGTATTTGCTCCTGCTCGTTCCTGTATTGGCAGGTTTGCATTATGCCACAAACTATTTCCGCAAGCGGAGGCTGGCCCGTTACGGAGATGTGCATCTTTTGAAAGATTTGATGCCCGAGGTGTCTGCGGCGCGTCGCGAGGTAAAGGTGTGGTTGATGTTGCTGGCGTTTGCCATGCTGGTGTTTGTATTGGCGCGTCCGCAGTTCGGCACGAAGGAAGAGACGCGCAAGCGGCAGGGTATAGAGGCCATTATTGCGATGGACGTATCTAATTCCATGTTGGCAGAGGACGTGACCCCCAACCGATTGGAGAAAGCCAAGATGTTGGTGAGCAGCATTGTGGACAAGATGACAGACGACAAAATCGGTTTGATTGTGTATGCCGGGGAGGCATATACCCAATTGCCCATCACCAGCGACTATGTGTCGGCCAAGATGTTTTTGGAAACGATTTCACCCGCGATGATTTCCACGCAAGGCACGGACATCAAGCAGGCCATTGACTTGGCGATGAAAAGTTTCACGCCCAATCAGCAGGTGAGCAAAGCCATTTTCGTCATCACGGATGGTGAGGACAACGAAGGCGGTGCCATGGAAATGGCCAAGGCGGCTGCGGAAAAGGGGATTAAAGTATATGTGCTTGGCATCGGTTCTCCCCAGGGCGCGCCGATTCCCATGCCGGGGAGCGGTTCGCAATACATTGTGGACAACAGCGGAAATGTGGTCGTGTCCAAGCTGAATGAACAGATGTGCCGCGACATTGCTGCGGCAGGACAAGGTGCATATATTTATGTGGACAACAGCTCTTCGGCGCAGGAACAGTTGTCGGGGTATGTGGACAAGTTGGGTAAGACGGAGATGGAAAGCAAAGTGTTTTCCGAATATGACGAACAGTTTCAGGCGGTTGCTTTGCTCGCTTTGTTTTTCCTGATATTCGAAGTGTGTGTGATTGAGCGGAAGAATCCGTTATTTAAAGGTATCAAATTATTTCGGAAATGAGGAATAGGGATATGTTTCGTTTGGTGATGAAATGTGGAATGGTGCTCTGCCTTTGGATGGTGGCCGTTTCCGCGTTTGCGCAAGAAAAGGCGGGGCGCGATTACCTGAGGAGCGGGAACCGCCTGTATCGTGACAGCATGTACACCGAAGCCGAAGTGGATTACCGGAAAGCGATAGAAGCCGACGGGCGGATGCCTCAGGCTTATTTCAACTTGGGCAACGCGCTTTTGAGGCAACAAAAGCCTAAAGATGCCATGCAGGCCTACGAGGAAGCGGTCAAAGTGGAAACCAACAAGGGGCGTTTGGCTTCGATGTACCACAATATGGGTGTGATTCTGCAGAGCCAAAAGCAGTTCGGCCCGGCTATAGAGTGTTATAAGAACGCGTTGAGGAGGAACCCTGCGGACAATGAGAGCCGTTATAATTTGGTGTTGTGCCAACATCAGTTGAAGAACAATCCGCAGCAGAACCAACAGAACGACGACAAGGAGAACAAGGACGGGCAAAACCAAAACAAGGAAGAGGAAAAGGAAAGCCAGAAACAAGACAAGGAGCAGGATAAGGACAAGAAGGACGAGCAACAACAGCAACAGCAGCAGCAACAACAGAACTCGGATGACATGTCGAAGGAAACAGCCGAACAACTGTTGAATGCGGCCATGCAAGAAGAAAAACAGACGCAGGAACGCATCAAGAAGGCTGCGGAACAGCCGCAACGCAGACGGTTGGAGAAACAATGGTAATTATGCGATAAAAAAACATAGCAGAAGATGATGAAGAGATACGTATTGATATTTTGGTTATGTTGGTTAGGGATGTGTGCCCGTGCGGCCATACAGATTAAGGCCTCGGCTCCGGACATTGTGGAGGAGGGTGAGCAGTTCCGCCTGAGTTTCACGATAAATTCACAGGATGTGAGCAATTTCCGCTTGCCCGAGTTGAAAGGTTTCAGCATCGACATGGGGCCGAGCCGTTCTTCGCAGTCTAGCTTCCAAATCATTAACGGGCGTACCACGCAGAGCAGTTCGATTACTTATACTTATATATTAAGTGCGTTGGAGGAGGGAGACTACACGATTCCTTCGGTGACGGCCACGGTGGAGGGAAAGCAATATCGCTCCAATTCATTGCAAATAAAAGTGCTGCCCGGAAATGGCGGAGGAGCAGGACAAAGCGGACGTGGAGGCTCGCAGGGCGGGCGGATGCAGATGCAGGACGCCGGCACGAAAATCACGGGGAAAGACTTGTTCATCACGGTCACGGCCGACAAGAAACAGCTTTATGAACAAGAGGCTGTGGTGCTGACCTACAAGGTGTATTCCCTGGTCAACCTATCCCAATTGGCCGGTGGCATGCCGGATTTGGACGGCTTCCATGTGCAGGAGATTGAGCTTCCGCAGCAGAAGAGCTTGAAGATGGAGCGGCACAACGGGCGAAATTACGGGACGGTCGTGTGGCGGCAATACGTGTTGTTCCCGCAACGTAGCGGAAAGCTGACCATCCCTTCCATTAAGTTTGAAGGCATCGTGATTCAGCAAAACCGGAATATCGACCCGATAGATGCTTTCTTCAATGGGGGAAGCACGATGGTGGAGGTGCGCAAGACCATCGTGGCACCGTCGCTCACGTTGCAGGTCGATCCGCTTCCGTCGCCGAAGCCTGCCAATTATTCGGGCGCGGTGGGTAAGTTCAATATCAGTGCGTCGCTGACTCCTGAAGAGATTAAGGCCAATGATGCGTTGACCTTGCGTGTCACGGTGTCCGGCAATGGGAACATGAAGCTGATGAAAGCTCCCGAGGTGAAGTTCCCGAAAGACTTCGAGACTTACGATGCCAAGATTACGGATAAGACCAAGGTGGGACGCAATGGCGTGTCCGGCAACAAGGTGTTCGACTATTTGGCAGTGCCGCGTCATGCGGGGAAATACACTGTGCCGGCTGTGGAATTCTGTTATTTCGATACGGACGAGAAGGCATATAAGACCGTCCGCACGGAGAGCTTCGATGTGGATGTGGCAAAGGGGAAAAACACCGGAGGGCAGAGTGTGAACTACACGAACAAGGAGGACGTGGAGCTGTTGGCTTCCGACATCCGTTACATCCATTTGGGCGATGTGGCCTTGCGGGCTAGGGGAGAAGCTTTCTATGGCACGTCCGGTTACGTTTGGAGCTACGTCATTCCTTTCCTGCTGTGTGTAGGCCTGGCCGTGGTGTTCCGCAAGAAAGCGTTGGAGAATGCCAACGTGGCCAAGATGCGCAACAAGAAGGCCAACAAGGTGGCTTCCAAGCGTCTGAAGCAAGCAGCGGAACTTCTGAAAGCCAACCGGCCTGAAGATTTCTATGACGAAGTGTTGAAGGCTTTGTGGGGATATGCCGGCGACAAGTTGGACATTGCCGTGGCCGAACTGAACAAGGACAACATCCGCGAGAAGCTTTCTGCCAAGGGAGCCGGCGAAGATGTGGTGAACGCTTTGGTGGACACGATGAACGAATGCGAGTTTGCGCGTTATGCCCCAGGCGACCCGGCACAGGCTATGGACAAGATTTATGCGGCGGCCACGGATGTGATCAACAAGATGGAAAATTCAATTAAACGGTAGGAAGAATGAAAGGACTTGGAAAATTCTTTTTGGTGATAGTGGCGGCCATGATGGGATTGTTGCCCGCACAGGCCCAAACCAAGGCCGAGGCCGACAGCGCATACGCCGCAGGACGGTATGACGAGGCCATATCCGGTTATTCCGCGTTGTTGAAAAAAGGAGAGAGCGCGGAAGTGTATTACAATCTGGGAAATTGCTATTACAAGACCGACCATATCGCATCGGCCATTCTGAACTATGAACGGGCGTTGCTATTGGATCCGGGCAGTTCGGATGTACGTTTCAATTTGGAACTGGCACGTTCGAAGACCATCGATAAGATTACGCCAGAAAGCGAGATGTTCTTCGTCACGTGGTTCCGGGACATGGTGGACCTGACGGGCATGGACGGCTGGGCGCGCACGGGGGTTGTGGCTTTCGTCCTGTTGTGTGTGTTAGTGTTGTTATACCTGTTTTCCAGCAAGGTGTCGTTGAAGAAGGTTGGCTTTTTCGGGGCAGTGCTGATGTTGCTTGTCGTGGTGTTGGCCAATGTGTTTGCATGGATGCAGCACCGTGATTTGTATGAACGCTCCGGTGCGGTGGTCATGGATTCCTCCGTGGTGGTGAAGAGCACTCCCGACGAGTCGGGCACCGACCTTTTCGTGCTCCACGAAGGCACACGGGTGGAAATCATAGACAATTCGATGAAGGAATGGAAAGAGATACGTCTGGCGGATGGCAAGATTGGCTGGATGCCGGCTAAAGCGATGGAGGTGATTTGAAATGATGGGATTGGAAGATTGGATTGCGTTCGACCAGCAACTTCTGTTGCGCCTGAACGGTAGCGACTCTTTGTTTTGGGACAACCTGATGGAAGGCATCACGAGCACGGTGGCTTGGCTTCCGGTGGGCATGGTGTTGATTTACGTGGTCATCAAGAACAACACCATGCGCGAGGCCGGGCTGGTCGTTTTGTTCTTTGCGTTGACCATCTTGTTGGCCGACCAATTCTCTTCTTCTTTCTGCAAGCCCTATTTTGCGCGTTTCCGTCCCACGCAGGACCCGTTGTTGATGTACTTGGTTGATGTGGTGGACGGTTACCGTGGCGGCCGTTATGGTTTCATCTCAAGCCATGCGGCCAACACCTTTGGCGTGTGCATGTTCCTCTCGTTGCTGTTGCGCAACCGTTGGATGACCTTTTCCTTGGTGCTTTGGGCTGCGTTGTGCTCCTATTCCCGCATCTATTTGGGCGTCCACTATCCGGGCGACATCTTCTTCGGCACGTTGTGGGGGCTGGTGTCGGGTGCTTTGTGCTATCTGCTCTATGCTTACCTGCATCGCAAGATAGCTCCCGAAAGGCGGCTCGTTTCCACGCAATACACGCCCAGCGGCTATGCCGTGGCCGACCTGGATGTGTTCCAGTCTGTGCTTTACCTCACTTACCTCGTGCTGGCCATACGTGCCGTGGCGGTGTAAGGATGACATGTTCCATCATTGCGGAGAAACGCAATGTGTAATGATTTTATTAATCAATTAGGGCTGTGATGAAACATATAGGGGCTTTTTGTGGCATGATTGTCGCGCTGTATGCCTGCGGCGGTCAGAATGGAGCACCGCACGTCCGTGATTTGGACGATGTGGACAAATCCATATCCACCAGTTCTTTCGTCAGCCAAGTGGATTTTTTGCCTCTTCTTGAGCGGGATTCCTTTTTATTAGGGGAGATAGGGGGCATACGCAAGTATGGGGACTTTTGGTATGTCCTGGACAACAAGCAGCGGGAGGCCGTTGTGGCTTTTGATTCGTCGGGGCATCCCATGCACTTATATGACAGGCGCGGCCATGCGGAGGGGGAATATGCGGATATTGCAGGTTTCGACGTCTCTCCCCAGACGGGTGACGTTTGTTTGCTATGCGGCTCTCCTAAGATTATTGTTTTAGACAAGGAGCTGAAGTTCAAGAGGGAGATAAACCTGCCCGATTTCTATTGGCGGATAGCTTGGTACGGGGATGGCTTTCTCTTGTATTCTGCGGAGCATGCGACAGTGGACTACCTGGATTTGGCGAAGGATGGCAAAGTGAGACGAATCTTTCAAGCCGGAAGCGACAAATATAACGTCGCGGGGACGGAGCCTGTTTTTATGCGGGATGGGGACAGGCTGTATTTCCATACAGAACAATCGGACGCTTTGTATGAGATTCGGGACTTCGATTTTGTGCCTGTATTGTCTTTGGACTATGCTTTGAAAGAAGAGACGAACCGGGTTTTGCAGACTCGGTTTTATGGCGACCTGAGCCTTCAGGAACGGATGAAATATGCAAGGCCTTCGGTCAATTGCGTCATGACCAAGGATTCTTGCGTTTCCTTCATTTACAGCCGCATGTTGTATTACATCAACATGCCCTACAATCACCGTTATGTCAATTCCGTGTTGAAGATTGATTGTGGGAAATCAACGGTGAAGGTCGGCGACCAGCTCGTAAGTTGGAAATATATGTATGGCTATGACCCGGAAATGTACGCGCAAAACCATTTGTATGACGGGGTCAAAGTAAACCATTTCGTGTTGACCGACAGCCTGAAGAAATCGGGAAATCCCATGCTGGTGCTTTACACGTTGAAAGAGAATTTTGGGGAATAGGAGCAGGCTTCCTTGCACATGTCCGAGGAGGCATAAAATAGGATGAAACTGTCCAGCTGCGTGCTTCCATGGAATTTGCTTCGTGAAAGATGTCTTATACTGACATAGGTAGACACATTTATAAGTAATAACTAAATGTGTTTTTATTATGGAAAAGAAGAATCGTCCTCAAAA
>CALULT010000036.1 GCA_944321565.1 uncultured Paraprevotella sp.
GACTTCTCCCCTTTTTCCGACCCGTTCATGTTGTCCGTGGATGCGTCCGGTGTTGTTCCCGTGGGCGTGAGACCCCCCTCCGCCCCTTCGGGGCCCGTCCCCCTGCGGGGCGGGGACAGTCTTGGCCGCCGCATGGAGAACAAAAGGGTCGTTACGACCCCCGCCCCGCGCGCGCTATTTCACCACGAACCACGGGTTCCGCAGGTCTTCCTTGTTGTAGCGCAGCGGGGTCTTTTCGTCCGTTTGATAGACGTTCTTGCCTGCGGCGCGGGCGATGGCGTGTCCCGCCGCCGTGTCCCATTCCATGGTGGGGGCGAAGCGCGGATAGACGTCCGCCGCCCCCTCGGCCACGCTGCATATCTTCAGCGAGCTGCCGCATGAAATGATATGCACGTCTCCATATTCTTGTTCGAGACGGCGGATGTAGTCTTCCGTTTCGGGCGAGAGGTGGGAGCGCGAGGCCACCACCACGAAACCCTTGGTGTCGGCCTGTTCCAGCGGCAGGCGGTCGGCGCGTCCGGCCAGGTCGTCCAGGGGGAGCCCCGCCGAGCGGTGGTCGATGTCCCCTATTTTATAAGCCCCGATGGTTTCTTCGGCGAAGTAGAGCGTGCGGGCCGCGGGCGCGTAAACCACGCCCAGCGTGGGGATGCCGCCCTCCGCCAGCGCGATGTTCACGGTGAATTCCCCGTTGCGCCGGATGAACTCCTTCGTGCCGTCCAGCGGGTCCACGATCCAAAGCGCCTTCCACGCCTTCCGCGCGGCATAGTCCGCCAGCCGCCCCTCCTCGCTCAGCACGGGGAGCCCCGCCGGCTCCAGCGCGGCCGCGATGCGGGCGTGGGCCCGCCTGTCGGCGGCGGTGAGCGGCGAGTTGTCCGCCTTGCGCTCCACGGCGAAGTCCGCCGCGGGGTCTTCGTAGATTTCCATGATGTCCCGCCCGGCCATCAGGGCCGCCCCGATGGCGAGGCGCAGTCTTTCTTCTTCCATGCCTGTGTCTGGTTTTATAGTTCCTGTAACAGGGCAAAGGTACGCAGATTTTTTGGAATAATGGGACAAACCGGACAGTTTCTGAGAAGGGAGCACGTTTCCATTTTGCTGAAATTGGAACTTTTTCGTCATTTTTTCATGCAAAAAGCATGTTTTATGGCAAATTTCTGAATTTTTCTTTTGATTTGTTGCAGCTTTTTACATGTTTTTGCTAGCTTTGTCTTATAAACAATGGGGGAGAATTAACAGAATTTCTATAACTTCTAAAAAAACGCTTATGCATGTATTAGCAAAATTTAGGTCGGGGGGGGTGCTTTTAACCTTCTTTATGCTTTGGCTATGTTCCAATGGCCTTTGGGGGCAGAAAGTGACAACGGTTGATTTCTCTTCGTTGGGATATAACGATCAGGAACATGTTAAAACCTTTGTAGCCGATGATGTAACTTTTGGGCTGGGTGGTGGTAGTGGTACACCTTCGGCTTATTATGACAAGGGTGCTGCGTTGCGGCTTTATAAAGGAAATGAGTTGGCAATATCCGTTCCGGGGACAATATTGGAAGTAGCATTCACTTATTCGGGGAATTATAAGCCGTCTTCCAATCCAGCGGAAACAGGGACGTATTCTAATGACACATGGACGGGTTCCGCACAAGACAGCATCGTTTTTACGAATCTAGAGGAGGGGAATGTTTGGCGTATTCAAGAGATTCGTGTGACTTATGTGATTACAAAGGTATTCGAACCAAAACTCACGCCTGCAGATGGTGAGAGATTCATGGGACAATTGACGGTTCATGCTACTTGTGCCACAGATGGGGCAGTAGTTTATTACACTACGGACGGTAGCAATCCGACGACTTCTTCTGAAACCTTTCCCACAGGTGGTCTGACCATTACCCAAACTACGACCATCAAGGCGATGGCTGCCGTAGCGGGCGGAGATTTGGAGAACAGTGATGTGGTAGAAGCCACTTATACGAGAATGGCGGTGGGGACAGACGAACTAACTTCTGAGAGTTTTGAAGCAAGTGGTGGAACGTATGCGGAATTTTCTGGTGTTGAGGGGACTTCCGGAGCAGTGTATGCAGGAATGTCTGCGGCAAGCTATGATGCAATTCAGCTTAGGACTACAGATTCTAATAGTGGAATCGTGACCACACAAAGCGGAGGTGAAAGGGTAGAAACCATTTTAGTGGAATGGAACTCAAATACCAACGCTCAACGTGTTTTGGAAATTTACGGGAAAACATCCGCTTATTCCGATGCGACAGATTTGTATGGCTCTAAGCAGGGCAAAAAGATTGGTGAACTTGCTTTTATGGAAACCACTTTGGAGGTCATGGGAGATTATCCATATATTGGTATCCGGTCGGAAGATGGTGCGTTATATTTGGATAAGCTGACCATCGTTTGGGACACGGGTGCGCCAAGTCAGGTGGCGGCTCCGACGCTTACCCCGGCTCAAAGTTTCACGGACGAATTGACGATAATGGCTACGTGTGAGACAGAAGGGGCGACTATCCATTACACGACCAATGGCGATGTTCCCACGGCGGACTCTCCCGAGTTCCCTGCAGCAGGTTTATCCATTAGTGAGACTATGACGATTAAGGCTGTAGCCGTGATGGCGGACGGTTCATTGGCCAATAGCGAAGTGGTTACGGCCACTTATACGAAACAGGAAACTGTCACTTCCTTGGAAGAGTTGAAGGCGAACGGGGCAGGAGAGTACTTGGTGCAGCTGGACAATGCCGTGGTGACCTACGTTGATGCGGACAGAGCTTATGTCCAAGACGAGACGGCCGGAGTGCTCCTTTATGGTAATTGTGGCTATCAGGCCGGCACAAGCCTGAATGGCACGGCGCAAGTTCGGTTGGAACAAATCGGTGGCCAGTGTCGCATCGTGATGGATGGAAGCAATTTCGACAATGTGACGGCAGCGGGCAGAGCAGAGATTCCCGTAGTGAAGGTGTCGCTAGAGGAATTGGCCAACGATTTTGCCCGCTATGAATCCATGCGCGTAAGTGTGAAGGAAGTGACTGTGGTTTCTGCTATCATCAACCGGCAGGGCGAAATCGTACAGGACGGCACGACGATGGCATTGTATGACCTTGCCGACAAAGGCATCCAGGCCGACGCACAAGCCGTGTTGGACATCGTGGGCTATCCGGGATTGGAGAATGAGATGCAATGCCTGAATGTGCTTGCGCAAGAAGACATTGAGGTAATTCAAGAAGGCAAGTTGACGGCTACGCTGTCGTTTGCCTCGGAAGCATATGGCGTGAATGTGGGCGAAACAACCTTTGTCAAGGCCACAGCCAATTACGAAACAGCCCAAATCACTTATGCTTCCTCGAATCCGGACATTGCGATGGTGGATGCGGTTACGGGCGAAGTGACCGGCGTGGAAACTGGAACTACGACAGTTACGGCTTCCGTGGCCGAGACTGATGACTATACGGCAGCAACGGCCAGTTGCACGATTACGGTGACCGGTCAAAGCGCATCAACGTTGGGCGTGGCATTTGTGGCGGAAAGAAACGATAAAAGTTGTGCCATGACGAATGAGAAACGTGAAAGTGATTATTTACGTGCGCGACAAATTGATGTGGTGAATGGGAAAGTTGTGGTAACAGGTGATGAAGACATCTCTTCGATAAGCTGGAATGTAAATGAGGAGCGCGGAACTATTCGGGATGCAGGTGGGAAATACGTGGCTTATTCAGGTTCTAGTACTGGCATAGAGTTGCGATCAACTTCCTACAATTGGATTGTGGAGGATAATATATGGAAAACAGACGTGGGTAGCCGCTTCTTAGGACTTGGTGGTTCAGAGGGTGACTATTATTTTGCAGCTTATACGAGTAACTCATACGGAAAAGCACAAGCCATGCCCATCGTGGACGGCTATGCCCGCAATGGCTTGGAGGCCAACAACTATTATGGCACCATCTGCCTGCCATATGCCGTGGCAGCCGGGGACTTCATCGGTGCGGAGTTCTTCTCCATAGCTGGAAAGGTAAAGGGGACGGACGGAAAAGTGCAGGCTATCGTGCTGGAACAGCAGGAAGCACTGGAAGCCGGTGTGCCCTATATTTTCAGTGCCACTTCCGAGGAGTTGATAGTCGCTTATAGCGGCGTGGCTACGGGGCGTGCCAAGAGCGTGAACGGACTGGTCGGTTCTTTCGGCGGGCAGGACGTGGCCGAAGGCATGTATCTGATAAGCGATGAAAACAAGGTGCAACTTTGCGGCGAGGGTTGCCGCATCGGTTCCAACCGGGCATATATAGACATGGAGCAGGTGCCGGAATATGTTGCAACGGCAGGAGCGAATGTACACATGTTGTGGTTTGAGGACGCAACCGGAATAGACCGTGTGGAGGCCGAAGACGGGAACCATTTGGTGGATGTCTATACCTTGGGCGGCGTGAAGGTGCGCGGGCAGGTCCGTGCGGCCGAGGCAACCCGCGGTTTGCAGCCAGGCATATATGTCATTGACGGGAAGAAAGTGGCAGTGGAATGAATGCTTTGATTAAAGAAAGGAGAAAGATATGATGGAAAAGAAAATATATGTGACACCGGTTTGCGTGGCAATCGCGGTGGAGACTCAGGAAATGTTGGCCGAAAGCAATCCGAGGATAGAAGTGAGCAATGAAGCGAAAGGAAATTTCGAAGGCCGCGCGAACAGGGATAACCTTTTCGACCTTTGGGGTAACGGTTTTTAGGCCGTAGTTTTTAAGCCGTATGCGAAAAGGCCGTCCGGAGTGGCTTCGTCCGGGCGGCCTTTCGCATGCCGCAATAAAGGCTGGCTTCCCCCCCCAAAAAAAAACATGGACGCTTGGCCGGAAAACCTTCTTTCTCCCCACGGATTCTTTGATTGCCTGTGCCGTTTCTACAAGCGACACTGGCGTTTACACAAACGACACAGGCGTTTCTACAAGCGCCACAGGCGTTTATAGATTTCACGGCGTTAGGCCATACTTTTTCTCGCAAAAAAACATTTTTATTTCCCTTTGCATCCGTTCTTTCCCTCCGTTATGGAGTCCGCCCGTTGATGCCCCGTGCGCGCTCCCCGGCAGGCAATATCGGCCCGATTTCCGCCCGCGGGAATTTTGTTTTCCGGAATCTCTTTCCTAATTTTGCAGGGCGATGAAAGAAGATACGTTCAGAAAACTGAAGATATTGGCGGAGTCGGCCAAGTACGACGTGTCGTGCTCGTCGAGCGGCACGGCGCGGCGCGGCGCCAGGGGCGGCGTGGGCAACACGGTGGGAGGCGTCGGCGTGTGCCACAGCTTTGCCGAGGACGGGCGTTGCATCTCCCTGCTGAAGGTGATGCTGACGAATTTCTGCATTTACGACTGTGCTTACTGCATCAACCGCCGCGGCAACGACATTCCCCGCGCGACGCTGTCGGTGTCTGAGCTGGTGGAACTGACGATGGAGTTCTACAAGCGGAACTATATCGAAGGGCTGTTCCTGAGTTCCGGCGTGGTGCGCAATCCCGACTACACGATGGAGCGGCTGGTGCGCGTGGCGAAGGACCTGCGCACGGTGCACCGTTTCAATGGTTATATCCATCTGAAGGGCATTCCGGGCGCGAGCCGCGAATTGGTGGACGAGGCCGGGCTCTATGCCGACCGCATGAGCGTGAACATCGAGATTCCCAACGAGGGTTCGCTCAAGTTCCTGGCTCCGGAAAAAAATCATGAAAGCGTTTATCGCCCCATGCGCTACATCCAGCAGGGCGCACTGGAAAGCATCGAGGAGCGGAAACGCCACCGCCACGCCCCGCGTTTCGTGCCTGCCGGGCAAAGCACCCAGATGATCGTGGGGGCCGCGGGCGAAACCGACCGCGACATCCTTTCGCTTTCGGCTGCCCTTTATGGCCGGCCCACGATGCGCCGTGTCTATTATTCCGGTTATGTGCCGGTCAACACGTATGATCCGCGCCTGCCCGTGCCGAAGCAGCCGCCCTTGGTGCGCGAGAACCGCCTCTATCAGGCTGACTGGCTGATGCGGTTCTACCAGTTCCGGGCGGAGGAAATTGTCGATGAGGCGCATCCCGACTTGGACTTGGAGATAGACCCGAAGCTGGCATGGGCGCTCCGCCATCCGGAACAGTTCCCCGTGGATGTCAACCGGGCGGATTACGAACAGATCCTGAGGGTGCCCGGCATCGGGGTGAAGTCGGCCCGCATGATTGTCTGTTCGCGGCGTTTCGGCCGCCTGACGGGCTATGACCTGAAAAAGATGGGGTGCGTGATGAAGCGGGCGCAGTATTTTGTTACTTGCGGCGAGTTGGAAGCCAAGGGCGTGAACGAGCTTCATCCCGAAGGTGTGCGCGCCTTGCTCACACAGCCCGGGGGGCGGCGGAAACAGCCTGACGGGCAGCTTTTCCTGGCGTTCGGGGAAGAACCGCTGCACGGGGGAACGGAAAAATGACGGCGGAATGGGTTTTTGTGTATGACCGCACGTGGGACGGCTTGTTGACGGCGGTGTTCGATGCTTATGTGCGCCGCCGGTTTCCTGTGGCCCTCCTCGGCGAGGCGGACACGCCGCCCTTGTTCGTGGAGGTGCACCATGTGGTGTCGGACGACGGGAAAGCCGGACGGGTGGGGGACGCGCTGCAGCGGAAACTTTCGCCTGCGGCCATGGCTTGTCTTTCGGGCAGCCTTTATGCCGGGCTTCCGGCCTTGGACATGCATTTGTTCCGTTATGTTTGCAAGGCTTTGGAGGCGGCAGGCAGCATAGAGGCGAACTACGCAGACTCGGACGTGCGTTTTGTGACGGACACTTACCGCAAGGTGCTTCGCGAGCGGTTGCGGATGATGCAGTTCGTGCGTTTCCAAAAGACGGCGGACGGCACGTATTTCGCCATGATGGAGCCGGATTTCGACGTGCTGCCGTTGGTCGTGCCGCATTTTGCCGACCGTTTTGCAGAAGAGCGGTGGCTGATTTTTGACCGCCGTCGTCGTTATGGTTACTATTACGCCGGCCGCCGTGCGGTGCGTGTCACATTCGAAAAGGATGCGGATATTTTTCGTTTTCAAGACGGTCGGTTGGGCGAAACCATGCGCGATGAGGACGAGGCGATGTACCAAGAGTTGTGGCGCACATATTTCAAGGCAATTTGTATCAGGGAACGCCTGAATCCGCGCAAGCACCGGAAAGACCTCCCTGTGCGTTATTGGAAATATCTGACGGAGAAACAACGGGGCGGCGGGACAAAAAAATGAAAGAGGAGGACATGGGCAGGCGTCCTCCTCTTCCGTCTAAAATGAGAAAAATCAGTGTGTGTGGTTAGGCGGTGATTTTTCTCATTGCGTTGAATGCTTGAATTGCTTTCTCTCCTGCTTTTTTGTCGCAAGTGCCCTGAGTGGACTTTTCTGCGTCTTTCTTTTCCGTGGTTACAGTGTCGTTCACTTCCGCGCGGGCAACTAAAGCGGCAGGTCGGGCTTTCGTGCTGTCAGTTACGACTGTGTCGTTCTGTGCGACCAAAGCCTTGGTGCTGTCGCCCGCCACGGAATCTTCCAGCAGGGCGAAAGCCTTGGTGCTGTCGTTGGCCACGGAATCGTTTACAATTGCCAATAACATGGCTTCCAATTTGGTTTTGGTGGAATCATTGGCCGTGCTGTCGTTTGTGTTGACGTTACCCTGTGCAAAAACGCATCCCATACTCATGGCCATTACGGCTGTAGCAAAAAACTTTTTCATAATGTGTCTTCTCTTTTATTGGTTGTTTTACTTCATTTTCTTATTCTCTGCCAAGAGTAAAGGCAAGAGGTGTGCCAAAAAAGAGCTGATACGGTTAACTTGTTGGTAAATAACGCTTTTCCTGTCGGGCTGGAAATGGCGTGGAAAATGTGGAAGTGTGGAATCTGTGGAGAGTGTGTGGAAAAAATCCACGGATTTACTGTGGAATGTCGTAGAGCTTGATTTTGTTGTAGAGCGTTTTGCGGTCGATGCCCAGCAGGCGGGCGGCTTTGGCTTTGTTGTGTCCCGAAGCTTCCAAAGCTTGCAGGATGCGTTCTTTTTCGTCTTTCTTGTCGCGGAGCGGCATGATGTCATCGGGAAGGCCTGTGGTGGCTTCCAGGACGGCATTGCCCAAGTCGTTTTTGCGGATGATGCGGCCCGGGGCCAGCAAGGTGGCGCGTTTCACCGTGTTTTTCAGTTCGCGCAGGTTGCCCGGCCAGGAGTAGCGGAGCAGGGCTTCCGAGGCATCGGCGTCGAACCCGGCGATGTCGCGCTCCAGTTCCCGGTTGGCCTGCCGGAGGAAGAAGTCGGCAAAGAGCAGGATGTCTTCCCCCCGGTCTTTCAAGGCAGGCATGCGCAGGGTAAATTCGTTGAGGCGGTGGTAGAGGTCTTCGCGGAACTCTCCCCGTGCGATGGCCCCTGGGAGGTCTTCGTTGGTGGCGCAGACGAGGCGCACATCTACTTCCACCTCGCGGTTGGAGCCCACGGGGCGGATGCGCCGTTCTTGGATGGCACGGAGGAGCTGCACCTGTACGTCGTAGCCCAGGTTGCCCACCTCGTCGAGGAAGAGCGTGCCGCCGTTGGCTTCTTCAAAGGCTCCGGTTTTGTCTGTCACTGCTCCTGTGAATGATCCTTTTACATGGCCGAAAAATTCCGAAGCGGCCAGTTCCTTGAGCATGGCGCCGCAGTCGATGGCCACGAAGGGCTTGTCGGCACGCTTGCTGAGGCGGTGGATGCGGTGGGCCACGTATTCTTTTCCCGTGCCGCTTGCACCGTTGATGAGCACGGACATGGGGGTGGGGGCCACCAAGGCCACGTATTGGTAAAGCTGGCGGGCGGCTTCGCTTTTTCCTTCCAGGAAGTCATCGTGGTCTTTGCCCGTTCCGGTGGCCGGCGCGGGTGTTTGTTTTTCCGGTGCGGGAGGCGGCGAAGAGAGCGCGTCGCGGATTTTTTCCATCAGGAGGGCGGGCTGCACGGGCTTGGCGATGTAGTCGCATGCGCCCTGCTTCATGGCGTTCACGGCATTTTGCACGTCGGCATAACTGGTCATGACCATGAACGGGGTGGCGATGCCTTTCTTCCGCATGTAGTCCAAGAGGGACAGGCCGTCGCCATCCGGCAGGCGCAGGTCGGACAGTACGAGGCCGAACGTCTGCCGCTCCAGCGCCTTGCGCGCCCTCGACAGGTTGCTTGCCGTTTCGGTGTGGAAGCCCTGTTTGTCAAGCCATGTCGCGAGCATGGTGGAAAACGTGAGGTCGTCTTCAATAATAAGGATGGCTGCCATTTGGTTTCTTGGGGTTAAATCTGTGCAAATATACGGTTTTTAGCCGCGTCCGTGTGCGGCTTTCGCCCCTTTTTAAATGTTTTTATTACGAGAGGCGGGCCTGCAACAGGCGGACGACAAGGGGCAATGCCGCAGCGATTTCTTTCGCCGGCGCGTCGTCGGCTTCAGTCCATTCCGGTTCTTCCCGCCGTTGTTCCAAGAGTCGCATCGAGGTGGCGCAGGGGGCGCCGATGAGCGTGAACGTGGGTAGCATCTTGTGGGCCAGCCGGCAGGCTTCAGCCTTGTCTTTTTCCCGCATGGCCCGGGTGAAAGCCTCTGCGTGGCGGGTCGTCTCCTGCAGGAATGTGTCAAGGATGCGCCGTGCCGCTTCCCGGTCGTCACCGGCAAAGGCCGTCAGTGGGCTGAAGTCGATGTGGCCCGCCGCCAGGGCGGCGGGTCGTCCTGTGGCTTGGGGCGTTTCTTCCATCGTGTGCCCCAAGGCTTTCCGGATGGCTTGGGACAGGTCGTGCTGGTTGAAGGGTTTGTAGAGGCAGGTGGCGAACCCGTGGCGGCGGAAGGATTCTTCGTCCATGTCGTTGCGGGCTGTGATGGCGACGACAGGAAGTGCGGCACCGTTTTTTAAGTTCTTCACTTGCCGCAGCAGTTCGAAACCGTTCATGGCCGGCATTTGGATGTCGGTGAGCAACAGGTCGAAATGCCGGGTGGCGACGAGGGAGAACACCTCCTCCGGAGTGCGGCAGCAGGCCGTCGCGCACGGGAGGCCGTCGCGGGACAGGTTTTCCAGCATGGCGCGGGTCAGTTGGAGCTGGATGGCATCGTCGTCAATGAGCAGGATGTCCAGGGGGGGCGTTGCCGGCATGCGGGGAGCCTCGGCGGTTTTTCCCGTTTCCGGATTTCCGGGCGTGGCGGACGGACGGAGCGGAATCATGACGAAGAACGAGCTTCCCTTCCCGGGAGTGCTTTGGAGCTGGATTTCGCCCTGGAGCAGTTGCACGAGTTTCAGCGTGATGGAGAGCCCCAGCCCCACGCCTTCTTCGCCCTGTGCGCTGCGCAGGCGGGTAAATTCCTTGAAGATGAGTTTCTGCTCGTCGGCCGTCATGCCGCATCCCGTGTCTTCCACGGTGAGGCAGAGTTGCCGTCCATGCATTTTCGCGCGGATGGTGATGTTTCCTTCCTGCGTGAATTTCAGGGCGTTGCTGGTCAGGTTCTCAACAATTTGGCGTATGCGGAAAGCGTCTCCCGTGTAAAAGTTGTCGGTTTCGCCTGAAGTTTCGCATTGCAATGCCAGCCCTTTCTTTTCAGCCAAGGGAAGGAATTCCTGTGCGATGGTGTGCAGCAGGGTGGACGGGTTGAAGTCCACGGGGCGCACGTCCATCTTGCGGGCTTCCAGTTTGTGGTAGTCCAGCAACGAACCGACTAGGGCCAACAAGTGTCCGGAAGAGTTGCGCATGTTGTCGATGTAGTGCCTGAGGCGTCCGTCGGCCACGTGCGGGGACAACAGGTCAATATAGCCCATGATGGAGCCGACGGGTGCCTTGATGTCGTGGGTGACGGTGAGCATCAGTTTTTCCCGGGACACAAGCAAGTCTTCGGCTTTTTGTTTGGCCTTTTCCAGTTCGCGGCGGTAATGGTTGCTCCGCGTGATGTCCCGCCATACGATGATGAAAAAGATGATGGCCAGTAGCACGGCCACTGTGGCGATGCCGCCCGTCGTGATGGCGGCCTCCCGCCGCATGCGGTGTGCCGCGAGGCTTTCCGCTTCCAGGCGGTGTTGCTCTTCCGCCTCGATGGTTTCCAGCAGCAGGGTCACCCTGTTGTTCAGCTCGATGCCGTTGGCCCACAGCCTTTCGGCCTGCGCGTTGATGCGTTGGCGGCGGCGCGAGGCATATTGCTGCATGTCGCTTTCGATGCTGTTGAGCAGGTGGGCGAGCGTGTCGGCGGGGTTGAAGGCGGAGCGGATGGTGTCGGTGGTGATGACCTGCACGGTCTGTTTCACTTCCGTGGTGTCGGCCTGAGGCTTGCGGAAGGCGGCGGCCAGCCGCTGGAAGAAGTTCTTCCGGGGTTCTTCGATGGTGTACGACTTGTCTTTCTGGATGACTTGGCGGGTGAGGGCGGGGCGTTCGATTACCGTGTCGCGGTGTTGGATGAAGAGGTTGACCTGGTTGCGGTAAATTTCTCCCGTCCGATTGTTTTCCAAAGCGGCTACCAGCCGCCGCATGTTGTCTTGTTTTTCCTGCAACAAGGTGGCCAAGGTGTCGAGCCGGGCTTGCTGGAGCGAGTCTGCGAAGAGTGTGTCGAGCCTGAGGATGGCTGCCCGTGCGCCGTCCAGGGCGCGGACATAGTTGCGGTAGGCTTCCCACTGTCCGAAGCGGATGGCCTGCCCGATGTTTTCAGCTTCGAAAAGGCAGCTTACCAGCTGGTTGGTGGCTTTGCGCCGTTCGGCAAAATTTTGTTCGTTTTCGGGCACTTGCACGAGCGACATGGTCTGGTGGTAGATGTAGGCGATGGAGCCTATCAGGAGGCAGACCAGCAGGAAGTAGCCGCAGGCTATCTTGAAGGAGGTGGACGATTTCATGGGCGCGGGCGTTTTGAGGTAAAGCCGGTTAGAACGGGAACAGGAGCGGGAGGGCGAATACCATGACCACGCCCATGATGATTTGCAGCGGAAGCCCCACTTTCACGTAGTCCATGAATGTGTATTGCCCGGCCGGCATGACCAAGGCATTGGGCGGGGTGGAGAACGGCGAAGCGAAGCACATGCTGGCGGCCACGGTGACGGCGAAGAGGAACGGCACGGGGCTGGCGCCGACCTGTTCCGCGCTTTGCAGGGCGATGGGGGCGAGCAGCACGGCGGTGGCCGTGTTGCTGATGAACATGGTCATCAGCGAGGTGGTGAAGTAAATCCCCGCCATGAGGGCGATGGGGCCGAACTGTCCCAGCCCGCTCACCAGGCTGTTGGAGATGAACTGCGACGCCCCGGTCTTTTCCAAGGCCAACGACATGGGGAGCATGGCGGCGATGAGCACGATGCTTTCCCAGTTGATGGTCTTGTAGGCGGCTTCCACGTTGCGGAAACAGCCGGTCAGCACCATGAGCAGCCCGGCGATGATGACGGCCGTGACGGGGGCCACGGGAATGAAGTCGAACACCATCATGGCCACCATGAGCAGCATGATGGCCGCCGCGAGCGGGGCTTTGTAGTCCAGCGTGACCTTGGCGGCCTCGTCGAGCGGCTGTCCCAGGACCACCCAGTCTTCGTCTTCCCGGCTGAGCCGCGAGATGTCGGCCCATGTGCCTTGCACGAGCAGCACGTCGCCCGACAGGATGCGCACGTCGCCCAGCCCTTGCAGCAGATATTCTTTCTTGCGCCGTATGCCCAGCACGTTCACGTCGAACTTGTCCCTGAACCCGGCTTCCTTGATGGTGCGGTTGATGATGCGCGAGGTGGGCATGAGGACGATTTCCGCGATGCCGATGTCATAGAAGTCCAGCGGGGCGTTTTCTTGTGCTTGCCGTTCGGTGGCATGTTCGTCTAGGAGGTTCAGCCCGCTTTCCCGTATCCACAGGTCCACTTGTTCCGCAGGGCCCTTCACGTAGAGAATGTCTTCTTCACGCAACGCCATGTCCGGTTCTGCCAGTTTCTGGGTGACGGTTTTCAGGAAACGGTGCTGCCGTCCGCTTTCGCGGCGGACTTCCAGGATGTTCAATCCGTGTTTCTGCCGGATGTCCAGTTCTTGGATGGTCTTTCCGGCCAAAGGCGAACCTGCCGGCACACGGAGGCGGAACAAGTCGTTGGCCAGCCCATACTCGCGGGTCAGGTCTTTGAGCGTTTTGCCGCTATGCGCCTGTGTTTTTTCGCCTTCCTTCTTGGAAAGGAACATTTTGCTGAGCGGGAGCAGCACGGCGATGCCCACGGCCACACAGATGAGGCCCACGGGAAGGAACGAGAAGAACGACAGGGCGGGATAGCCCGCGCCGGTGAGCGCGTCTTGGATGACCAGGTTGGGAGGCGTGCCGATGAGCGTCATCATGCCGCCCATGCTGCTGGCAAAGGCCAAGGGCATGAGCAGGCGGCTGGCGTTGGTGCCGGCTGCGGCTGCCATGCTGACCACGATGGGGAGCATCAGGGCCACGGTGCCCGTGTTGCTGACGAAGGCGCCGATGGCTGCCGTGACGACCATGACGAGGATGAACAGCCGCAGTTCGCTCTTCCCGGCCAGCTTCAGTATGCGCGAGCTGATCATCTTGGCCAGGCCGGTCTGGAAGATGGCCCCGCCCACGACGAACAGCCCCACCATCATGACGACCACCGAATTGGAAAATCCGGAAAGGGCTTCTTCGGGGGTGAGGATATGGAACAGGAGAAGGGCGGTCAGCGAGCACAAGGCCACGATGTCCGAGCGGACCTTCCCGCTGGCGAAGAATACGGCGGAAAGGACGAGGATGATGACTGTTGTCCACATGGCGGAAAAGAGTTTTTAGGGTTTGTCCGTGATATTGTGTGGCACAAAGTTACGAAGAAAAGCCCGCACGTCCGTCCGCCGGCCTTTCTTTTTATGTATTGTTTAGAAACTGTCTTGAATTTGTCCGCAAGAAAACGAATGCGCCAAGCGGGGAGGAGGAGTTTTTTTATGGACGCTGCCGTTTTTCGTCCCTTAGGCCCAAATCCGCCGACACGCTTTCGACCAGTTCCTCGGGCAACATCATCCGGATGTCGCCCGTGTCCGCCCGCAACGCCTCCAGGAAGTGGGGGAATTCTTCGCGGTACACCTGCGCCATGTGCCGCCCGTCGGCAGTGTGCTGTGCCACCGCATAGCGGACGTTGGCCGCGCGGTCGGCCATCTTGACCAGCGGGGCGTAGGGGGTGGCGCGGATGCCGGCATAATATTTTTCGCCTGCCCGTTCGGCGCGTGTGCGCCCTTTGTCGTTCGTCAGCGCGTACACGATTTCCGCGGCCATGAAGGCTTGGCTTTCGTCCAGGCCCAACGCCAATGCCCGTTTCTTGATGTCATTGTACGACTGGCGGGCGTCTTCTATGCTGTCGTGGAACCAAGCCCCGAACATGATGGGGAGCACGTCGGACTCCCGTGCGCAGACCTCGCCGCCATGGCGGGCCGCCTGTTCCGCCACGCCATCCAGGTGGAATGCGTAGGGCAGCCCGTTGCCATACGACTGGTTGACGGAGGCATGCAACTCGTGGGCGGCCTCCCGGATTCGCGACAGCGTGTCCGCTTCCGCCTTTAACGTGCGGTAAAAGTCTATCTTTTCGTTCATCGTTCATGCTTTAAGACGTGCAAAGAAAGCAAAAATCCGCCGTTTGCACAAGAAATGGTGCAGGTTATCACGAGATGCCGGGACGCCCGCGGACAAGTTTCGAAAGAACTTTTGGAGGATTTCAAAATAGTTTCTAAGAAGTATTTCGTATTTTTGCACCCGGAAAACGGATTTTCACAATGATCAGGAATGTCACTCCCGATGATGCCGCGCCCATCGCGGGCATCTATAATGAATATGTGTTGCGAAGCGTGGCCACTTTCGAGACCGAAGAGGTCGCGGCGGCACAGATGCGCGAGCGTATCATGCAGATATCGGAGCACTATCCTTATTTGGTATATGAAATGGACCGGCAGGTGGTGGGATATGCTTACGCACATGCGTGGCGTGAACGTGCGGCTTACAGATACACATGGGAAACGACCGTTTATGTCGATTCCCGCTTCGTGCGGCAAGGCATCGGCTCCCGGCTGCTGGCCGCGCTGATAGACGAGTGCCGCCACAGGGAGGAATGCTACGCTTTGGTGGCCTGCATCACGGGGGGCAACATTGCCAGTTGCGACCTGCACCGGAAGGCGGGTTTCCGGAAAGTGTCCCAATTTGAAAAGGTGGGCGTGAAATTCAGCCTGCGGTTGGACGTGACGGACTGGGAACTCCTGTTGCGCCCCTGACCGTTTATTGTTGCAAGAACAAAACACGAACAAAGAAATGGAACAGAACACCAATGGCCACGCGCCATTCCGCAATATCATCAACGCCAAGCTCATAGCCTATGTCATCGGCATCCTCACGTGGGTGGAAGGCGGGCTGTTGCTACTGTGCATGGCCGTCTCGCTGCTTTACCACGAAGACGACTACATCTACTTCCTCTATGCGACGGGCATCAACGTGCTCGTCGGCGGATGCCTGATGGCTTACGGCAAGGGTGCCGATACGTGGATGACGCGCCGCGACGGCTATTGCATCGTCAGCCTGACGTGGGTCATCTTCACCCTGCTCGGCATGGTGCCGTTCCTGCTGAGCGGCGACATCCCGTCCGTGGCCGGCGCGTTCTTCGAAACCATGTCGGGATTCACCACCACGGGATTCACCGTCGTTGACCACCTCGACACCATGTCCAAGGGCATGCTCTTTTGGCGCGCCCTGACCCAATGGGTGGGCGGACTGGGCATCGTGTGCTTCACCATCGCCCTGCTCCCCATCTTCGGCGGGGGCAACCTGCAGCTTTTCAGCGCGGAAGCCACCGGGGTGACCCACGACAAGCTACATCCGAAAATCAGCATGACCACCAAACTCATTTGGACGGTCTATATCATCCTGACCTCCGTGTGCACCGTCTTGCTATGGGCGGGCGGGATGAACGTGTTCGATTCCGTGTGCCACGCTTTCAGCATCATGGGGACGGGCGGCTTTTCTACCAAACAAGCCAGCATCACCTATTGGAATTCCCCCTTCATTGAATACGTCACTTCAATATTTATGATTCTGGCCAGCCTCAACTTCTCGCTCCTCGTGCTGTGCCTGAAGGGAAAGTTCGGCAAATTGTTCCACGATTGCGAAACGCGCTGGTTCATCGGTTCCGTGAGCTTCCTCACACTGGCCGTCGCCGCCACGCTGTTCCTCCAAAGCCACTACCCGTTGGAAGAAGCCTTCCGCAAGGCGTTGTTCCAGATTTCCACCCTCCACACCTCATGCGGCCTGGCCACGGACGACTACACCCTGTGGCCGCACTTCACATGGATTCTGCTGCTCTTCGCCATGCTGGCCGGCGGCTGCACCGGCTCCACGGCGGGTGGCATCAAGAACATGCGTTTTGCCATCCTCTACCACGCCGTCTGCAACGAGTTCAAGCGTCTCATCCACCCCAACGCCGTGTTGCCGGTGCGCATCAACCAACATGTCGTTTCGCATAATACGCTGAACACGGTGGCCATGTTCACCATTTTCTATTTGCTGTGCGGTTTTGTGGGCACCTTGCTGTTCATGCTCTGCGGCATCGACTTCCTCGAGGCCATCACTACATCCATCGCGGCCTTGGGCAACGTGGGACTGGGATTCGGGGAATACGGCCCGGCTTACACCATGAGTGCCATGCCCGACGCGGCACAATGGATCGTGTCGTTCCTGATGCTCATCGGCCGCTTGGAGCTCTTCAGCGTGTTGATCCTCTTCAGCCCTGTGTTTTGGAAGGAGTGGTAGGGCGAAATTTTAATCCCACGCCATCCCTGGGAAAAGGGTCGGTGTGGGATAAATATGTGGGTCGTACCGTTTCGTGCGCGTATCCGTTATCTGGTTTTCCTTTTATGCAAGCCGGGGGTATTTCCGGAACCATCCGTCCAGGCGAAGGCGGATGACGCCAAACACGGCTTCGCTGAAGATGCCGCCGCTCATCTTGCTCGTGCCCAGTTCGCGGTTGACGAAGATGACGGGCACTTCCTTGATTTTGAATCCGCATTGCTTGGCCGTGAATTTCATCTCGATTTGGAAGGCGTAGCCCTTGAAGCGTATTTTGTCCAGTTCGATGGTTTCCAAGACGCGGCGGCGGTAGCATTTGAAGCCCGCCGTGGTGTCGTTGATTTTCAGCCCTGTGACGAGGCGCACGTATTTTGAGGCAAAATAGGACATCAGCACCCGTCCCATCGGCCAATTCACCACGTTCACGCCGCTGACGTAGCGCGACCCTATGGCCACGTCGTAGCCCTCCTTGGCGCAGGCATCGTAGAGCCGTGGAAGGTCGTTCGGGTTGTGGCTGAAGTCGGCATCCATTTCAAATACGTAGTCGTATTTTTGCGCGATGGCCCATTTGAACCCGGCGATGTAGGCCGTGCCGAGTCCCAGTTTCCCGCTGCGTTCGATGAGGTGGAGCCGGTCTTTGAACTCGTCCGCCATCAGGCGTTTCACTATGGCTGCCGTGCCGTCGGGCGACCCGTCGTCGATGATGAGCATGTCGAACGGTTGTTGGAGTCCCAACACGGCGCGGATGATATTCTCGATGTTTTCCTTCTCGTTATAGGTAGGAATGATGACGACACTGTCTGAGCGCATGACTTTTTTCGTTTGAAATGTTTTTGTTTTCTTTCCTTAGACAAATATAGCGAGAAATTCGCGAACGCAGGCGGCAAAGCGGAAATATTTCGCGGGCGCGGAACGTTTTTTAAGAAAGCGTTTCCCTGCGGCTTCCTGGCGTTGTCTGTGCCGCTTCCACGTGTTCCTTTCCCAAGCTTATTTACAACTTTTGTATTTCAGCATGTTTCCTTCTTTCCAGATTTTGTATTTCGTTAGGTTTTGGATACTCTCGGTGGCGATATAGTCTTCTATATCTTTCACGTATTCGACGGCGAAATTTTCTCCCGGCGTGTATTTGTAAGCATACGCACAACCGTCATAGACCACTTTTGCCGTATCGCCGGCCACCACGGCAACCACCATTTCCGGCGGAGTCCCGTCTCCGAGAATGCAGTTTCCGAACAACAAGGCGAAACTGTCGTCAGAAAGAGGTACTTGGGTGAAGAGGTGGTCTTTGCAGGTGTCTGCCGTGATGTCGCCTATTTCACAAAAGAAATTATCGGCTTGATGTTCCAATATTTTTTTGCCGTTGTGATAAATGGCAAAAAGTTCGTAGCTTCCACCTTCTGGCATTTTCTCATTCCCTACGCCTATGATTTGGATTCGGTATGGAGCTTTACGGTTTGAAAACACGTCATACTCTTTATAAAGGTAAGCAGGCGTGTCGCCCTGTTCCCAATCCGAATGAAGTTCAAGAAACTTGTCTTTTACAACAATGTTGTGGCCGTTCTGCCACTCGAACAGGTTCTCTTCGGTTTGCGCCCAAATGGAGCATGTGATGCTAAACAGGAATACTAGAAGTGATAATTGTTTCATCTGTCGTCTTGTTTAAGTGTGAACTACTATTATAGCGAAGAAAAGGAAAGTTGGGACACATGGCGCATTCGCCTGTTCCCAACATCCCTCTTCCTTGTGTCTTATTTCCAACTCTTGTACTTCAGCATGTTCCCTTCTTTCCAAATTTTGTATTTTGTTTGGTTTTTCAGTATACTTTCGGTTATGGGGAGATTATCAGTGTCTTTCACGTATTCGATGGCGAAGTTCTCTCCCGGCGTGTATTTGTAAGCATACGCATAATCGTCATAAACCACCTTTGCCGTGTCGCCTGTCACGACCACAACGACCATTTCCGGAAGCGTTCCGTCCGGATAAAGCCATCCGCCGAAAAATAAGGCAAAGCTGTCGTTTGAAAGTGGCACTTTGATAAAATAGTCGTTACTGTTTTTTACTGTAATATATCGGACATCATATAAAAGGGCATGCGGAATGTGTTCCAATATTTTTTTGTCATTATGGTAGATTTCAAACATATCATAATCGCCATATTCGGACATTTCCTTATTTACTCCCGTTATGTTTACATAATATTTGTCTGAACCGCTTGTCGGGACATCAAGCCTTTTATAAATAAATGTAGGCCAGTTATTGCTTGATTGTGTAGCATGAAGATTTATGAATTTTTCTTTGGCTACTGCTTGATTGGTTTTCCACTCGAACAGGTTTTCTTCCGCTTGGGCCCAAATTGAGCATGCAATGCTAATAAGCAGAACAACAAATGCAAATCGTTTCATCAATGTGTCTTGTTTGATTGTGAACTACATGTGTAGGGAAAGAAAAGGGAACATTGGGGTACAAGGTGTGCTCGCCTGTCCCCAACGACCCTTTTTCTTGTATTCTACTTCCAACTCTTATACTTCAACATGTTCCCTTCTTTCCAAATTTTGTGTTTCGTCCGTGCTTTCAGGAAACTGTCGCTGAACACGATGGGGGCGTTGTCATATAAACCATTTATGTCATCTACGTATTCTATGGCGAAATTTTCTCCCGGTGTGTATTTATAGGCATAGGCATAATCATCAAACACCACTTTGGCCTTGTCACCGGAGACCACAGCTATAATCATTTCTGTGGTTTCGTCTCCACTTCCAAAAAGCCATCCGCCGAAAAGCAATGCAAAGCTGTCGTCTGAAAGTGGCACTTTAAGGTAATACGCTTCACTAGCTTCTACTGTGATATACCGGACATCATATAGAAGATCGGAAGAGAAGTATTCCAATATCCTTTTTCCGTTATGGTAAATTTCGAAAGCATCGAAAGTTTTCGACATTGTTTTATCAAATCCTTTTATCTTCAACTTATGCGAATCTTGATTGTTTATTGAAACATCATATTCCTTGTACACGTAGGTCGGGTCGTTACTGTATTTCCCGCGGTATAGTGGCAGGAATTCATTTTTTGCGGCAATCTCATTGTTCGCTTGCCATTCGAAAATGTTTTCTTCGGTTTGTGCTCCGATGGAACATGTAATCCCCAAGAGAAAAAAGATGAATATGGAAGCCCGTAGTTTGTCGGTAAGTATTTGTGACAAGGGTATGTTTTGCTTCTTTGGGGAGTTGCTTCGGATGGCTTGGAGGGTTTCGCGGCTGTGATATGCATTCGCTTGACGAATGAATTTTGCATTTATCAGCTTTTTGATTCTTTCCATGATAAGATTTGAAAAGTTAGTTTATACTATTTTTAGTTTCGCGGTGCAAAGTTAGGCTTTTTGCTGAAGTCCGGCAACCTTGCGGCTGCAATTTTAAGCGTAGTGCAAAAAAGATACTAGCTTTCAAAATAGAAGATATACTTACTTGGCAAAGTAAGATATCTTATTTGCCCAAGTAAGCTATCTTACTTTGCCATCGAAGTAGTACTGTCTTTTTTGGGGAAGGTAAGAACTGTTCATAACGCTCCTGAAAATATCTTCACCGGATTGCCACGTTGAAGCGAAGTGTGCTTCCCCCATTTGGAGGTGCGGAACGATGCGGCAGCGGCATCTTTTGATTGCTGCAATTTAAGGAGAAGCAGGCTGTGTGCCGCTTCTTTGTTTTGCGATTGTGAGCGTCGGGTGCTGCATTTGACGGAAATTCCGGAGGGCAGGTGGGTGGCGCGTACTGCTGTCTCCACCTTGTTGACGTTCTGCCCACCATGTCCTCCTGAGCGCATCGTTTCGTAAGCAATGTCCTTATCCGACACTTCAGGAAGGGTGGCCGGTTCAATGAATTCCACACCGACAAACCAATTCTTGCGGGGATGACCGGGACGGAAATGGTTTGATGTCGCACGCCAAAGGACAGTGCCGCTCCATTCTTGTTCCTTGGCCGGGTTTGCTTCGGCAAGAAACAGCATCGACATGTGGCAACCCGGCTCCGTGTTGTGCGGTTCGCTTTCCATCAGTTCCGCATCCGGAAAATCTTTCAGCAGTTCGCGGGCTACAAGCGTGACGGCACGGGCGCATTCCACAGGCCCCCGTCCGGCAGTGAGTTGTATATACTTTCTCATTTCGGAATGTCTTTGATGTTCATGCGAGGTTTAATCATATTGACGACTTCGGCTGTCGGCTCAATCAAGCGCAGGATTCCTTCCATTGGTTTGTATGCCTGTGGCGATTCGTCTATCGTACCGGGACAAACGGAGGTGGAGAAGATGCCGTCCATGGATTTCTCAAAATCTTCCATTTCGATATTCTTCTTGGCGGCGTTCCTCGACATGGCGCGTCCGGCTCCATGCGGGGCGGAACAGAGCCAATCCGCATTTCCCTTGCCCACGCAGATGGCAATGCCGTCACGCATGTTGAAAGGCAGGCAGAAGCGTTCCCCTTCTTGGGCTGCAACAGCCCCTTTGCGGAGCATGGGGTATTCCTCGCATACGGAAATATAATTGTGCGTGGTGAATATGGATTCCGCGCATTTGGCCTTGCAAAGCTTTTTCAGTATGGCAAAGACACGGTCGCGGATGACCTGGTGGTTATAGACGGCATACGCCTGTGCCACGACCATGTCGGACAGATAGCCGCAGAGCGCGTCTCCCCACAGATAGCCGATGTATTGCGCCCGTTTGGGATTCTGTGCGATGTTGTGCCAATGGTTGGCCACCTTTACCCCTACGTTCCGGGAACCGCAATGTATCGTGAGCCATCCCTCATGCGTCTTGTCATCCTCACCGTATTCGATGAAGTGGTTGCCCCCGCCGAGTGTGCCGAGGCTTTTATAAAAGACGGCTTCCTGAAGCTTTATCCTGCGACAGAAGTCCGAGACAAAACGGGCGTCTATGCGCGGGGCTTCGTTAATCAGTTCGGGAGCGGAAGACCGTGCTTTTTGATATTGCGAATTGAGGAATCGGAACAGTTCCTTTTCGTTCAGGCTGTTCTTCTTGCAAATCTCCATGCCGGTCGGGATGGCTTCACGGATTTTGTGGTCAAGCAAAGCGAAATCCTCCGGTGCGACCACGGAAGAGAGCCTGTGCATGGAAACGGTGCATCCGATGTCCACGCCCACATGGTCTGGGTTGACGTATGCCCCGATTTTGTATGCCGTGCCCACATTGCAGGAGTTCCCTGCATGTACGTCTGGCATCTGCACCATTCTGACCGACTTGAAAGCCGGATGGTCGCATTGTGCCTTGACCCATTGTAAAGCTGCTTCCTCGATGTTTTCAGCATAAACGGTTGCTGATGTGTATTTACCTGTTATCTCCATAGTTTTTATACCGATGTATCTTCATGCCTTTCTGTGAAGTCCGCAAAAGCAAGAACATCGCCGCTTGTGTCCACAACAGTTTGCGTGCCACCCTCCACAACACAATAGGAATCTATTTCCAACAATTCGCAGACATGCCGCATCGCTACATCCGTATTTGTGTTTTTTGGAAAAACAATGTGCACCCCATGGAACCAGTAGCCATTGGGGCATGTGGCATAGAATCTCCATTGTGCCCTTTGCGCACATAGGAAATCCAATAGCCTTCCCAGTTGGTCTTGGCCGGCGGGCATTTCCACGCAATACCCATCGCCAAAACATGAAAAGAAATCCGTTACGTCGTGTAGTTCAAAAATCATGTTGTTTCTACGATAGCAAAGCCAGTATGCCGGCGCAGGCCAATGCCACTACCACCCAAAAGATGAATGACAGGCAACCGGATACCGTCCCTGTGATTTTGTCAATGATGTTCATGCATGAGTTTTCATTGATGGCAAGACGCAGGTCGTTCTGCATCCTGCCATCTCTGGTGCTTGACTCTATTTGATTTTCTCAATATCAAAGAAGGGTTTGCACCACTTTCCTTTTCAATGCCCAACTGGCTTTTGAAAGCATCAAAAATCTCCTTGCTTGTCGGCCTGTTGCAACTTGTGGCAATTTGAACCGAAAGCCCTTTGGCGTATTTCTTCCAAGGGGGCTTGACTGTTACCTTCCATGCGTAAGACATAGTTCTAAGTGTTTAAGGGTTAAACATTAAGTTGATACGTATCCGAGACACGCTCCCAGACACATTTGTTCTCTTGAATTGATTTGTCACGGTTAAGGCGGAACACGCCCACAAAACGGTAGAAACAGAAGCCCAAATCATCCTCGGAGCGCAAGAAAGTAACCCGTGTCTGCTTGCTTTCTTTCCATTGGTCAAGATGTGCTTTGCGTTTGTCCTCCGCTTCCGGGTATTCGTAAATGAACATACCCTTGAGTTCATTGTGCCAAATACGGTGTCCTTCGGTTGGCCACCAAACGATAGTGTTTTCTCCGATTCCTGCACCTGAGCCACGTGGTTTAGTTTTCGTACCGAACACTGCCGCAATATCTGCCGTAGTGCGCAGGCACTCATTATCCTCCACCTTCAGATAACCTTTGTTCCGGTGGTATTCCACGGAAAGGGTGCTCACATCGTCCCAAGGTTTGAAGTTTTCGCCGAGTTCCGAAATGCGTTGTTTGATGAGCGAGACCACCTCTGTGATTCGGCGATGGATTTCATCCAGAGGTTTCCAATGGATTTTATCTTTATCATTCTTGTCTCCTGTCCCACAGACTATAGTGTGAAGTTCCGAATGCGTGATATCCATTGTTTTCTCATTGCGTAAATTGTCCCTTTCGACATTGTTCTCGTGGAAAGGCTCGTTAACCTCTATGAAGATGTTGAGTTGGGGCAGATACAAATCCGCGAGCGCATACTTGTCTTTGTCTATTCTCACGTATTGTTGCACGACAAACTTCACGCGGTCATCGTCCAGCTGGTGCCATATCCTGCTTATGACGTAAGATTCCGTCTTTTTCTTGCTAATCTTGGCGAACAGGCGTTCCATATACTCCAATTTGTAATCCATGTTTTTAATATTTTAAGGTTTATACCATTTCTTCTGCAAAGGAAAAAGGAAAAGGACACAGCCTTCTCTTTTCGCTTCTTTGCTTTGGTAGGTTCTGGTAAAACCTCGGAACTCAAATAAGGAAAAGCAGCCTGCGCCCTTTGCAGGGTACAAACCCACCTTTCGACTTATCATTTGGAGTTCCATAAATGTACCAGATTTACCAAAGCCAAATAACTTGCCTACAAGTCGTTTGCAATATGTCTTCCACTTCTTTATATATTTCTGTTTTCTAAAACCTCCTTTCTTGGTTTGACCGTAATCAAAGGTATAGAAAAAGAACGGATTATCCCAAAAAACAAAAGACAAATCGCAGACTGCCATGAAATTTGTACATTTATCCATTCAAATGGCTTTTGCCAGGTTCAACTTGATTAGCAATTCGTTGCCCGCATTGACTTCGGAATATTCCGGGTATGCAACCACGAGGCATCGTTTGTGATACTTGCGGGCAAAGCGCATGGTGTGCATGCTACCGCTCTGCTCGGGGCATTCTGTCAAAACGACGGTGTCGGACAACGCCGCCTGTAGCCTGTTGCGTGCGACAAGTCTTGCCGGATTGGCCTTCACGCCAAAAGGCTGTTCGGAAAGAACGAGCCCCCCGTTTTCCAGAATTCGTTGTTGGAGGGGTGCGTTTTCTATGGGATGTGTGATGTTCAGTCCGGAAGCGACAATGGCTATCGTCCGTCCGCCGGCATCAAGGCAACCTTCATGCGCCGCTTTGTCACAGCCCAAGGCAAGACCGCTGACGACAATCTTCCCTTCTTCTGCATATTTCCTTCCTAATTCGTATGCCTTTCCCAACCCGGCCGGTGAAGCGGCACGTGCACCGATGACGGCAATCCGGCGGGCAGACGGGGCGAGAAGCGACAAGTTTCCTATGCAATGAATCATTGGCGGGCAATCACTTCCCGTTTTCTTCAATTGAAAGGGAAAGTGTGCGTCTTGAAATGTCAGTGTCGTGACGCCACGTTCCTGTTGCATAGCCATCACCCGCTCCGCCCTGTCAATGTATGCCTCAAAAGCCTCCGCATACTCTTCCGGCACAAGCTTGGAGTCCATCATCCGCGATGGTTTCATTCCGGCATATTGCATGCACAAAATGTCTTCTTTGCTCAAAATGTTCTGTTCCATATTCTATTAGTGATTGATTTGATAATTGTCATATCCGGAAGCCTATCTTTGTCCGGGCGGAATCGGAAATGCGCTCGTTGCGGCAAATCTCGATGAGGGCCGGCAGGTTGGCGGCCTCTTGTCCCGAGAGGATGGCGTTGACGGTGTGTTTCCGGACGATATTCTCAATTTCTCCTCCGGAAAGATCGAACCGAGACGCGAGAATACGGGCATCGCTTTCCGCCAATGACGGAAGCATGGACTGCCAAATCCGGGCACGGGCTTCCGCCGTCGGACGGTGGAACTGAATCTTATAGAGGAAGCGCCGTTCAAAAGCCTTGTCCAGGTTGCCCGTGAGGTTTGTCGTGGCTATCATGATACCTTCAAGCGACTCCATCTCTTGAAGGATGATGTTCTGTATGGAGTTTTCCATCTTGTCCACGGCGCGGGTCGCCCCTTCCATGCGCACACCGAGAATGGCATCCGCTTCATTGAAAAGAAGAATCGGGGCTAGCGGCGAGTCTTTGCAGATGTTGCGGTATCTGTCGAACAGCTTTTTCATGTTTTGCTCGCTTTCGCCCACCCAGCAGCTTTTGATTTTATCGACATCCACGCGTAGGATGTCGCGCCCGGTGGCCCGGGCTATCTGATAAACCGTTTCTGTTTTCCCCGTTCCGGGCGATCCGTAGAAAAGGCTGCAGAATCCTGTCCGCATTCCGGCATCGTGCAGCCGTGATTGGACTTCGCAAAAACGGTCGGGGGAAAGGATGGACGAAAGCTCCGCTATCTGGTTCCTCTCCGAAGCATTGTAAACCAGCTTCTTCTCCGGAAATGAATCGGACTTTATCAGGCTATGGTCGGATTTGGACTTGATGTTCAGATTCAATTCTGAAAGCACGTCGGACTTGGCGTATTCTGTCAGCTTGAAACAATCTGAACGTGTCATTCCGTCCTCGTTCACATTCTCTATCAAGTTGTGGTTAAACAAATCCGAGGTGTGTCCTCGAAGCTCGCTTTTGCACCAATGGGGGATTTTGTCGTTGTCATACAGGTTGTCTATGTCCCCGAATCCGATTCGGTCATCGTTGTTTTCCACAAAAAGATGGGCCATGAAGATGAACAGCAACTTGTCTTCATCACTAAGGTCGAACCTCTTCAGGGAACGCGCGAAATGGGAATCCTTGATTTCGGCAAGATATTCTTCAGTCTGTTGAAGAAGTGCGTCATGCTCCATCTCGTCATTATCCATTTCTTCCATCAAGTCATTGAACCGGTCAAAAAATGCCTGGAGGTCTGCTATCGGCTCTACGGTATGCACATAAGGCTGGTTATGCTTCAATGATTTCAGCACGTCGCCTGGCACACGATAGGAAAGCCAGTCCCGCGAACGGGAAGCACGTAAGTAATGTTTGCTTTCGAGCGTGTCTATCTCCGAAGAAAGCCGTAGGATTTTGGTCGTGCGGCATCCTACATAGGAAGCGATTTCCGAAATCCGGATGCGATTATCCTCACTCCTGTCCACAAAGAGTGCCAACAGGACGGTCTGCATCGGAGACAGTTTCAGTTTGCGGGAGGCGTATCGGATGTATGCCGAAGCATTGTCGAAGTAATCGTTGTTGAGATTGGTGTCTTTGGCCAGCTCAACGATATGTTCGAATGCTTCGAGCATATTTTTGACCCGGAATCCTGTTTTACTCTTTTTGTTACCAATGCGCTGTTCCATCTTTGTGCCACTTTTAGGATTATGCCACAAAGATAGGGGCAGGATGTGTCATTTATCGGTACAGGTTGAAGAAAAAGCGGAAATTCTGCCATTTCACACAAATTCCATAAGCCCGAACAGTTTCCCAATGCCACGTTTTTGTTAACTTTACAGCGACCAACAGAGAGGGATATGCAGCAAATCCAGAAATACACATGGCTGATAGACACCATCCGCAGGGCGGGAAAGATTTCTCTAGAAGAGATTTCCGACCGTTGGGAGCGCAATAAAGACTTAAGTGATTACAAGCCCCTGAGCCGCGCCACGTTCAACCGCTGGAAAGAAGCGATTTTCAGTCAGTTCGGAATCATCATCTCTTGCCAAAGGGCTGGCGGCTATCTTTATTACATAGAGAATCCGGAAGCCATTGAAGAGGATGGACTGCGGAAATGGATGCTCGACTCGTTTGCCGTAAGCAACCTTGTCTATGAGAATTATTCGTTGAAAAACCGGATTCTCGTCCCCCGAATACCTTCCGCCCATCGTCACTTGGACACATTGTTTGAGGCGATGAGGGAAAACCGCGTGGTGACAATCGCTTATCGCAGGTTCAACGACTCCCAAAGCCGTAAGTTTCTCGTTGAACCATATTGTGTGAAGCTGTTTGAGAACCGTTGGTATGTCCTGGCCCGCAACGTCCAACATGACAACATCAGGATTTACGGGCTCGACCGCATAATAGACTTGGAAATCACCGGCGACACCTTCAAGCTTCCTGATGGATTTTCCGCGTCGGATTGTTTTTCCAATTATTACGGAATCATCATTGGTGAAAATGCCAAAGCCGAACGCATTGTGGTAAGAGCTTTCGGCGACCACATCCCGTATATGGCCTCGCTCCCCCTACACCATAGCCAAAAGCTGTTGAAAGACCACGGCGGGCATGCCGACTTTGAATTGTTCCTTGCGCCCACGTTCGATTTCATCATGAAGCTGCTTAGCGCAGGAGGGATGATAGAAGTCGTTTCGCCCGCCTCCCTCAGAAGGACAATGAAAAGATGGGTTGCTGATATGTACGACTTGTATAAGGATGAATGAACGAGACAACCGGCAGAGGACTTGGTTTGTAACAGAAGTAGTACTTGCTTTTCCGGGGTGAGATGTCTCTTGTCGGACTTTTCCTAGCCTTGTTGGCCGTTAAGTCGCATTTTATGCCTAACTTTGCAGTGTTTTGAATCATGGAGATACAAAGTTTGCAGGCCCTGTATGCGGGGCATAAGTCGGTAAAGGCTTTGGCGCGGGCGTTGCAGGACGCTTCCGTGCGGACGGTGTTCGCCGAGGGGCTTTGCGCCTCGGCCGCTCCTTTGTTGTTCAGCGGGTTGGCCGTGGCCTGCCCGCAGGTGATGGGCCGTCCCTTTTTGTTTATTTTGGACGATGCCGAGGAGGCGGGTTATTTTTACCACGACCTGACGCAAATCCTGGGCGAACAGGAGGTGTTCTATTTCCCTTCCTCGTTCCGCCGCGCGGTGAAGTTCGGGCAGCGCGATGCGGCCAACGAAATCTTGCGCACGGAGGTCATTAGCCGCCTTTCGGCCGGTGGCCGCCCTTTGTTCGTCGTGTCCTATCCCGACGCGGTGATGGAGAAGGTCGTGTCGAAGAAGAGCTTGGAGGAACGGACACTGGTGTTGCATGCAGGAGAACGGGTGGACATCGTCTTCGTGGAGGAGACGTTGCGCACGTTCGGCTTCTCGCAGGTGGACTATGTTTACGAGCCGGGGCAGTTCGCCGTGCGCGGCAGCATCCTCGATGTGTTCTCCTATTCTTCCGAGTGGCCCTACCGCGTGGATTTCTTTGGCGACGAAGTGGACAGCATCCGCACGTTCGAGGTGCAGAGCCAGTTGTCGAGGGACAAACAGCAGGAAGTAGTCATCGTGCCCGAATTGTCGGACGGCGCGCAAGGCAAGGTGCCGTTCACGGATTTCCTTCCGGCAGACACCGTGGTGGTGATGAAAGATTTGGGCTACGTGCGCGACGTGGCCGACAGGGTCTATGCCGACGGTTTCTCGGCACAGGCTTTGGCGGTGGAGCAGGCGCAAAGCGAGATGGAAGAGGCGGAGCAACGGGAGAAGCTCCGTGCCGACTTGATGCTCATCGACGGGGCGGCCCTGACGAAAGGGCTGCTGGACTTTTGCCGGGTGGAAATCGGAAACAAACCGACGGGTGTCCCGCAGGCTACCGTGCGCTTCCACCTGACAGCACAACCCATTTATCATAAGAATTTCGAATTGGTCAACCAGTCTTTCCATGATTATTTGGGACGGGGATACACCTTATATATATTAGCCGACTCCGCGAAGCAGACCGACCGCTTGGCGGCTATTTTCGAGGAGCAGGCTTCGGGCATCGAGTTCACGCCCGTGGACAAGACCCTGCATGCCGGTTTTGCCGACGACGACTTGAAGGCATGCTTTTTCACCGACCACCAGATTTTCGACCGTTTCCACAAGTATAACTTGCGGAGCGACAAGGCGCGCAGCGGAAAGGTCGCCCTGTCGCTGAAAGAGCTCCAGGAGTTCAACATCGGCGACTATGTGGTGCACGTGGATCACGGCGTGGGCAAGTTCGGCGGCCTGGTGCGCATTCCCAACGGGGACACCATGCAGGAGGTCATCAAGATTATCTATCAGAACGATGATGTGGTGTTCGTCTCCATCCACTCTCTGCACAAGGTGAGCAAGTATCGCGGCAAGGAAGGCGAGCCGCCGAGGCTCAACAAACTGGGCACGGGGGCTTGGGAGCGGCTGAAAGAGCGCACCAAGACGAAAATCAAGGACATCGCCCGCGACCTCATCAAACTTTATTCCTTGCGCCGCCAAGAGAAAGGTTTTTCTTTCAGCCCCGACAGCTTCCTGCAGCATGAGCTGGAAGCGAGCTTCCTCTACGAGGATACGCCCGACCAGCTGAAAGCCACCCAGGCTGTGAAGGCCGACATGGAGAGCGCACGGCCGATGGACCGCCTGGTGTGTGGCGACGTGGGCTTCGGCAAGACGGAGGTGGCCATCCGCGCCGCTTTCAAGGCTTGTGCCGACAACAAGCAGGTGGCCGTGCTGGTGCCCACCACGGTGCTGGCCTATCAGCATTTCCAGACCTTTTCGGCACGGCTGAAGGACATGCCGATGCGCGTGGATTACCTCAGCCGTGCCCGGTCGGCGGCCAAGGCGAAACAAATCCAGAAAGATTTGGCCGACGGGAAAATCAATATCATCGTGGGGACACACAAGCTGATTGGCAAGTCCGTGAAGTTCAAGGACCTCGGATTGCTGATCATCGACGAAGAGCAGAAATTCGGCGTGGCCACGAAAGAAAGGCTCCGCCAAATGAAAGTGAACGTGGACACGCTGACGCTGACGGCTACCCCGATTCCGCGCACGTTGCAATTCTCGCTCATGGGGGCGCGCGACTTGTCGGTCATCCAAACTCCGCCTCCCAACCGCTATCCCGTGCAAACGGAAGTGCAGGTGTTCAGTGCGGAACTGATTGCCGATGCCATCAATTTCGAGATGAGCCGCAACGGGCAGGTGTTCATCGTGAACAACCGCATTTCAGGACTTTACGATTTGGAGGCATTGGTGCGCAAGCATGTGCCGGATGCCCGTGTCTGCGTGGGGCATGGACAGATGCCGCCCGAAGAACTGGAGAATATTATCTTCGGTTTCGTGCATTATGATTACGATGTGCTCATCTCCACGACCATCATCGAGAGCGGCATTGACATCCCGAATGCCAACACCATCATCATCAATGGGGCGCAGAACTTCGGCCTGAGCGACCTGCACCAGATGCGCGGCCGCGTGGGGCGCAGCAACAAGAAGGCTTTCTGCTACCTGTTGGCACCGCCTTTGGCCGTGTTGTCCCCGGAGGCCCGCCGCCGCTTACAGGCCATCGAGAACTTCAGCGACTTGGGCTCGGGCATTCACATCGCCATGCAAGACCTGGACATCCGCGGGGCGGGTAATCTCTTGGGGGCGGAACAGAGCGGTTTCATTGCCGATTTGGGCTACGAGACTTATCAGAAAATCTTGTCCGAAGCCGTGAAGGAGCTGAAGAACGACGAGTTTGCCGACCTCTATGCCGACGAGATCAAGAAAGGGAATGACTTGGGCGGCGAAGAGTTCGTGGATGAGTGCGCGTTGGAGAGCGACTTGCAGATGTCCTTCCCCGAGACTTACGTGCCGAGCAGCAGCGAGCGCATGTTGCTCTACCGTGAGTTGGACGGGTTGGAGCGCGACGAAGACGTGGAGGCATTCCGCCAACGGATGAAAGACCGTTTCGGGGAGATTCCCGAGGAGGGCGAGGAGCTTATCCGCGTGGTGACGCTCCGTCGCTTGGGCAAGCACCTCGGTGCCGAAAAGATATTCCTCAAAGGCGGGCGCATGGTGCTCTATTTCGTGCAAAACGACGAAAGCGCTTATTTCCAAAGCAAGGCTTTCGGCCAATGTATCACTTATGTGGGCATGAACGCCCATCGCAGTAACTTGCGCGAGGCAAAAGGCCGCCGCTCCATGGTCGTCCAGGATGTGCATTCGGTCAAAGAAGCCGTGGAAATACTCCGGCTGATTGCGGGATTGGAACCGGCATAAAAGCGTGAGGCTTGGTGGCTGTCTCTAAAATCCGTTTTTTTCGGGGAGCAAGAACTATTCCGGGCTTGTTTTTGTTTTCGTGTGTGGAGACTTGATGTATTTTCTGAAGAAAGGCCTTGCCCGCGGATGTGCCGGGGCAAGGCCTTTTCGGATTGTGGCGAGTTCCGTGCTCTTTTCTTATTTCCAGATGTCCTGGCGTTCCAGGCTCATGGGAGAGGTGCCGTCGCTTTCTTCGTCATGGATTTGCGAGGAGCTGAGCAGGACTTCTTTTGTTTCGAGTTCTGTAATTGTGGTTTCCGGTTTGCTGTACTTTTTCATTTGGTTTGTTATTAGTCATTTCACAATGCATTTTTGGTCTTTGATGATGTAAAGGCGCAGTCGAAATTCAATGGGGAAGAACGGTTTCATGCTCCCCCGTTGATATGCTGCGACAGATTTGAAATCAATCAAGCAAAGAGTTTGTCCG
>CALULT010000037.1 GCA_944321565.1 uncultured Paraprevotella sp.
CATAGTTGACATAGGCCGTGGCCCGTTCTATTTCCGGGAAGTCCCGGTTCAACTGCGGCACCAGCTTGGTATCCGCCCAAGGAGCTATGCTTAAAGCGTCCATACCAAAGTCGGTGCAGCACAGGTACAGCCTCTCGGCGTCGGGATGGAACTGGTCGAAGGTCGTTTCGTGCCGCACCCACAGCAGCGAGAGGGCAAAGCTGATGAAGCCCACGGCCAGTCCGCATACGCATACGGCGGTCTGCATCTTATACTTGAGCAGATTGCGCAGGGCTATTTTCAGATAGTGTGTAACCATTGTCTTCTTGTTTTTTTAAGCGTTGTCGGTTTCATGAGTCAATTCTTATGTCATCGGCCGGTTGGCGGCGGGAGGCTTTCCACACTTGCGTTCCCATGCCCAGCAGCATCAATAGACCGAGGACGAGGGCCACAGCGACGTAGTAACCCGAGCCGATGCTGATTTGGTGTACATATCGCTCCAGCCATCGGCGCATCAGAATGTAGCCGGCGGGGAAGGCCACGAGGAGGCTCAGCAGCCAAAGCGTCATGTATTCGCGGCACCACATCCGGTAGATGTCGCCCGTAGTGGCCCCGTTGATTTTCCGGAGGGCGATTTCCTTGCGCCGCTGTTCGCAGGCCAGGGTGATCAGCGAATAAACGCAGAAGACGGCTACGCCCACGCACAGGGCGGCGGCGACCCATAGCAGTTTCAGCAGGAGCAGTTCCGACCTCAACTCGCCATCCACCAAATCCGATGCCTTGACGGCTTCCAGTTCCGGGTGTTGCGAAAGAATCCGTTGGCATACCTCGTCGGCGGCTCCGTCCTCCGTCTTCACCTGCACCCGGAAACACCACCCTTGATGTAACTTCTCTTGTCGGGCGAAGGCACTATAACCGGGGCGGAGAATCATGAGGGGAGCTTCAGGCTCAAGCACGCGATGGGAAAAATCACCGATTACTCCGGCCACACGAAACTGGTATTGCTCGAAAACGAACTGTTTTCCCACTGCTTCGTGCCAGCCGAAAGCCTGCCGTGCCGCTTCGTTGATGAGCACCAGTCCTTCTTCTGCTTCGGAGGCCGAGGGGACATGCCCTTCCAGCAGGCGGATTCCCCAAAAGTCCATCCAGGCTTGGTCGCCCCACAGGAAATCAATAAGTATAAAGTCTCTGTTTTCTTTCTTTTCGTCCCATTCCGTGACGGGCAATTTTTGGTAACTGGTGAAGAACGGATGGAAGCCGTACAGGGTCTGTCTGACGCCGGCCATCTTTCGGATGGAGGCCTCCGTTTCCCGCCAATTGTCTTGCCAGGAAGCCCCCATGATAATGCGGTCTTTCGATTCGAATCCTTGGCTTTGGGGCGACCTCAGGTAATGGAGCTGGGCCGCCATGATGCCGACGCAAAACGTGACCAATGCCGTCAGCGTCAGTTGGAACGTGAGGTTGAGTTTGGCTCCTATTCCTATGCGTGAAGCATGCAGGTTGCGTTGCAGTGTGCGGCGGGTGAAGACCACGAACAGCAAGACATAGCCGAGCCACACGGCCAAGGCCGGCAATAGTATGTACATCCACAGGTGGCCGGGTTCCAAAGTCTGGATTTGCGCGTATTCCCTGAATGCGGGAAGCAACAGTTCCAGCAGGATGAAGCCCAGCAGCAGCCCGCCGGCCAGCAGCATCAGGAATTCCGTCATGAGCAGCCCGAACAGCTGGGCGGGCGATGCCCCGCACACCTGCCGGATGGCCATCTCGCGCCAGCGTTTTTGCAGGCGGCTGGAGAAGAAGGCATAGTAGTTGACCAGGATGGAAAGCACGATGAGCGCACTGATGAGCACAAACAGGTTCAGGTAGATGAGTCGTACGGGCATGATGCTTTCGTGGAATGCGGCGCGGTATTGGCTGATGGGCACCAATTGAAACGTCAGGTGGCTGTATGTCCGTTCCTTGAAAGCCCGGGTGATTTTCCCGGCCAGGGCGTGGGGGTCAGCCTTACTGCCGAGGCGCACCAGGCAAAGTTCTCCATAATTCTTGTCTTTCCTGCGTTCCCGGCATTGCAGGAGTCCAAAGTCAAAAACGCTGTGCCCTTTCAGGTCGGCCACCACGGCTCCCACTCGCACCTGCTTTTCTTTGATGGTGAGTTCGCGTCCCACGGCCGGCGAATGGCCAAACAGCCGCCGGGCCACACATTCGGTCAAACCGACGTAGGACGGATTGCGCAGGAATTCTTCTGTCCCCGCCACGAGCGGCAGGCGGAACACGTCCAGAAATCCGGGGTCTATTACATTGTATGGACAAACTATCGAGTCGTTGAGCTGGATTTGTACATATCCGTATGGGATGGCCGTGGCGCATTCCACCTCGGGAAACCGTTGCGGCACGTCGGTGCAATACTCGTATCTCATCGTTTCATGATAAGTGCCTGTGGTGTCTTGCAAGGCCAGGAAATACATTCGGTCGGCTTCGGGATGCCCGGTGTCGAACGTGTGTTCGTAGCGCAGCCAATAGGCGGAGAGGGCCAGGCAGGTGAATCCCAGTGCCCATCCCACGAGGGTGACCACCGTCTGCACCTTATACTTGAGTAGGTTGCGCCAGGCGATTTTCAGTTCGTGTATCATTTTGCTGTCGTTTTTTTGTTGGACAAAGTTAGGTAAAATCCCGTTCAGTTCATTTCCTTGGTGACTTCGGCTGGGTTGAGGCGGGCGATGTGCACAATGCGATAGACTATCGTCAGTGCCGTGACGGCCATGACGGCCAGGAAGATGCCAAGCCAGAATCCGGGGCCGTAGAGGAAGAAAATGTCATATTTTTGTTTCCACTGTCCCATGAGCCAGTAGAGCAGCGGGAAAGCCGCCACGGCGGTCAGGCTGCCGATCCACAAATACGTGCGGGCGAAGAGCCAGATGATTTGTCTCACGCCGGCCCCGTTGATTTTGCGGATGGCCACTTCCTTGCTTCGCCGCTCGGTGTCGAGCGTGATGGCGGCATAGACTCCCAGCAACGTGATGACCACGCAGGTGACGGCCAGGATGAAGATGATGTCCTTCAGTCCGTTTTCAAGCCATTGTTCTTTCTTGATGTCCTCCGAGAGCGTGGATATGTGCGGATGGATGGTCGCGGGAAGAGCCTGGCGCAGGAGCCGGCCGACGTGGTCGCGCACTTCTTCCGTCTGCCCTGCGTGGCACTTCAGGTAACAGTGCCCCACATATTGCCGGAAGTCGGACGGTATGAACACGCAACTCTTGCTTCCTCCACCGTTGTAAGCACTCGTCACGAACGGGGGGCAGACGGCTTCCACGCGGTGTCCCTTGTCGTATCCGTAGAACACGCGGCCCAAAGGGCTTTCCCCGTTCTTTTCCTGCGCTTCCCGGACAAAGGTCTCGTCCACCACCAGCCCGTCGCCGCCGTTCGGAAGCCTTCCTTGCACCACGGAAATGTGCATGAAACTGAAGAAGTTCTCGGGCACGCCGATGATATTGGCTTCAAACCACCGGGCATCCGGTTCCGATGACGGCCGGTCGTAGAGCATGTTGCCCGACACGCCTCGCGTGTAGCCGATGTCGGCCAGCAGGCAGTCTTTCACTCCGGCGTGTTTTCGTATGCGTTCCACCAACGCGAGCTTGTCGGCCTGTGCCATGAAAGGATAGTCCAGCGGGATGCTCAGGATGTCGCTTTTCTCGCGTGAGGTGAGCGAGCCGAAAAGGGCCGACGTGGTCTTCTCGGTTTGCAGGTAGAGGGCGGCGGCGAAAGTCACGAATATCCAGCAGATGAAATACTGGACGGCCAGTGCGGAGTTGCGCACCTGGTGTCTTCCGCGTCCCACGAAGATGCCGCGGATGCCCGTTTGCACGGTGTTATGCCGCAGATGGACGACGGTGAAGAGGCAGACCAGCCCGCTGCATGCCACCACTCCCAACAGGTATTGGGCGCACTCCCATCTGAGGCGCGCGGCCTCGATGGGCACGGCCAAGCCTCCGATGGCTACTTGCAATTCCGGCACCCACACTTCGGTCAGAACGAATACCGGCAGGAAGGCCAGCAGGGCCGTGAGCAAGGCTTGGGTGAACAGCAGCCGGAACAGGCCGGGCTCGCTTCCGCCGAAAACCCGCCGCAGGCTGTACTCGCGGTTGCGCCCCAGGAAAAGCCCGGCTTGGAAATAGAAGAAGTTGAGCAGTCCCACGATGAGCACCAGCGTCCCGATGGAGAAGGCCGTCCACACGATGGGAGCCATGGTGCTATGTTTCCAAAAGTTGTAGCCCAGGGGGTGGAGGCGTATCTGATATTCCTCGCTGAACATGAAATGCGTCAGCCCCCGGCGGTGGATTTCCGACTCCAATTTTTCGCGTTTGTCCCCGTCGCGGAGCAACACATAGCCAAAGGCACCTGTGATTCCGTCTGCGGCACCGGCTTGCATCCGGCCGTCGCTGTCGTTCATCACCAGCAGGTCGAGCGGGGACATGTAGGAAAGGCTGTTGTTGATGGGGATGTCGGCCATGACGGCCTGCACGGTGTAGGGCACGCCGCCTTTCCGCTTGGAAAACGGCAGCTTCGCCGTGGTCACCATCCGTTTGCCGACGGCTTCGGCATAGTGTTCCCCGTAGATGCGCCGCGCCGTGCTTTCCGACAAGATGATGGCATTGGGTGTCCGCGCGGCTGTTTCCCAGGAACCAGCCAGGATTTCCAGCCCGAACACCTGGCGGAAACATGTGTCGATTTCCATGCAATACAAGGGGGCGAAAGGCTGCATCTCGTCCGGCTTCACCTCGATTTCATAGGAACGGTTGCCGGGATAGGCCACGTAGGTGAAGGCTTCGATGGCGGGCGAATGCATACCGCGCAGTTTGTCCAGCAGGTCCAAGGGAATGCCGCTGAAGTCTCCATGCGGCCCGTTCAGCACGACTTCGGCGATGCGCTCTTTCTTGGGGAAGCACCGGTCGGTGGCCCACATCAGGCGGCAGATGTAGAGGCAGATGCTGAAGCACAACACGCAGACGGCCAGCCCGGCCATGCTGATGACGCTTTGCACCTTGTATTTCCACAGGTTGCGCCAGGCGATTTTCAAGTAGTGTGTAATCATATATATAAATAGGTTGTCTTGTCTGATGGCAGTTTATTCCAACACAATCTCTTCCACGTCGCCAAATGACTGGTAGCCCGTGACGAGCACACGGTCGCCGGCCTGCAATCCTTCCAGCAGTTCGTATTGGCGCGGGTTCTGGCGGCCGATGCCGATGTCCGTCCGGTAGGCCCGCGTGCCGTCGGTGTCCAGTTTGAAAATCCAGCGTCCGCCGGTCACGGCGTAGAAGTTGCCGCGCGGCACCACCAAGGTCTTTTCGGGTTGTCCCAGCTCGATCTGCAGGCGGTAGCTCTTGCCCAGCCGCACGTTGTCCGGCACGGAGTCGGTGAACACCAGGTCAACTTCGAAGCTGCGGTCCTTCACTTCCGGCCACACCTTGGCCACCTTCAGCGGGTAACGCCGCTCCTGGTATTGCAGCGAGGCGGGCAGTCCGGCCGTGATGCGGTCCACGTAGTATTCGCTCAGTGCGGCATGGATCTTGAAGCGGTCGAGCACCTTCACGTCGCCCACCCGCTGCCCGGCGCTGATCTGTTGTCCCGGCACGATGTCGGTCAGGCTCAGCTGCCCGGCCACCGGGGCGCGGACCACCAGGTCTTCCATGCGGCGGGCTTCGCGGCGGAAAGCTTCCTCTTCGCGGGCCATGTCGCGCAGCAGCAGTTCGCGCTGGATGGTTCCCATGACCGAGTCGTGGTGCAGGTTTTGCCGTTGCAGCCGGGTGGTGCGCGTCTTGTAGGCGTATTCGTCGGCCGCCACCTCCAGCTCGGCCTTGCTCTTGATGCCCATCTCATACTCTTCGCGGTTCAGGGCGTAGCTTTTCTCCAACCGCTTCAGTTCGTATTCCGCCTGCAGGCTTTGTTGTTGCAGGGTGAGCCGGTTGCGGTCGATTTCCAACAGCTGGCGGCGGTGTTCGATGCGCTGTTTTTCCAGTTCGCCCAGTTTGTCGGCGATGTTGCGTTCCACTTGCGGGTTCTTCAGGACGAGCAGGGTGTCGCCGGGCTGCACCATGTCGCCTTCCTCGCCCACGATGCGGGCCACGCTGCCGCCCTCCAGGCTGTTCACCTGCACGGTCATGATGGGATGCACGATGCCTTCCACGTCCACGTATTCCAGGAAGTCGGTGTGCCGGACTTCGGCAATCTGCACGTTCTCCTTGTCCACGCGGAACTTTCGCGGGCCGAGTGCCAGCACGGCCGCATAGCCCAGCAGGGCGATGAGGGCCAAGGCGGCCAACAGGTAGTAGCGGTAACGGATGAACCAAGGGCGTTTCTTTAAAGGTATGTCCATAACGATAAGTTTTTAGGGTTCAGGTAAGGTATGGGAGAGGGGGCGCTGCCGGGCGAAGTCATACTGTGTCAGGCTGCGCAAGCCGTAGTAGAGAGCCCAAAACTGTTGCAGGGCTTGGATGTAGCTGCGCCGGGCGGTATCCTTTTCCGACACCGAGGCGTTCCAGTCGAGCACGGTGGACTTGCCTTGCAGGTAGAGCCGGCGCGCCACTTCGTTGCGTTGCTGCGCCGTGCTGTCGGTGCGCCGTGCGATGGCCACGCGGCGACCTTGCAGGTTGAACTGGCGCACCATGCGCACCACGTTCTGCTCGAAGTCCTGCTGCCGCTGGGCCACCTGGGTTTCCGTCAGGGCCAGTTGGGAACGCGCCACGCGCACCTGCCCCTTGCCGCGCCCCCAGTCCAGGATGGGAAGCGAGAGCGACAGGCTGACGTATTGTTGGTTGAGCGGTTTGCGATAAGCCTCTTCCAGCCGGTCGCCCGTCTGCGACAGCCCGAACTGCAGGTAAAGGTCGGCTTTCAGTCCGGCATTGGCCTTGGCACGAGCCAGGTTGCTTTTTCCTTCCACTAGTTGGCGTTGGTGTGCTTCGGGGTCGGGACTGTAGGCATAGGCCAGCTCCAAGGCTTGGCCGACGGGCACTTCTATCTGTGGAATGTGGTGTTCGGGTACCACCTCCAAGGGGACGGTCTGCGCCAGTCCCAGGAAGGAGCGCAGCTCTTGCGTGGCATCCTCCACGGCAGTCTGCGCGTCCAGCAGGTTGGCTTCCTCGTTGAGTTTGTTGATTTCCAGTTGGAGCATCTCGTTCTTTGTGATGGTCCCGATGCGGTATCGGCCTTCAGCGTAGCGGAACAGGGTGTCGGCCGAGGCATAGTTGGATTCGGCGATATCCCGTTCCGCCTGGGCTGAGGCCAGCATGAAAAACAGATTGCAGGTTTGAGCCGCCACCAGTTCCAAGGATTCGGCATACGCCTTGCAGGCTTCGCGATAGGCCAGCGGCTCGGTGCGCCGGTCCCATTTCAGGCTGTTGTATCCGAAGAGGCTTTGCCGGTAGCCTATCGTGATGGGATTGGTGTTATAGGAATAGGTGTGGTTGTCGAGCACGTCCATGCGGCGGACAGAAGAGGTGGCGAAGAGGCTGCCGCCCGTGAACCACACGTTTTGGTTGACGGTCAGCGTCAGGTCGCTGTTCAGCTGGTTTTGGTTCAGGAAGCGTTCCGTGCCGTCGGATTGGGTGATGCGGTTGATTTGGTGGTTCAGTTCCGGTGCGGCGGAGAGGGTCACCGAAGGCAGGTAGTTGGCGCGGTAGAAACGATAGTTCCAATAGGCTGCCAAATAGGTGTGGCGCGCGGACTGGGCTTCGGGCGAATGCTGCTGTGCCCGCGCGATGGCCTCGGCCAGCGTGAGTTCCAAGGGCTCTTCGGCGGCTGCGCCCCACGTGCAGGCCAAGGCCGCGATGATTCCGATTGTTTTCTTCAACTTCATTTTCTAAGTTCGCATGGTACACTTGGATGCCGACAAAAAGCTTGCCAATGCAGTAAATGGTTAAGGCACTGCGGACTATGCAAGATGAGGCTTGTATGGGAGTGTGCGGAATCGCGCGAAAAACGTGCGTTTACGCACGTACAACACAAGCTAAAACTTCCTATCTTTGCAAATCAAAATGTCTGAATATGGAAAAGAACGGAAAGATATTGGTGGTGGACGACAACGAAGACGTGCTCTTCGCGCTCCACTTGTTGTTGGAATCCCATGTGGAAAAGGTCAAGGTGACGACCCGTCCGGACAAGATTTTGCCTTTCATGGACGCTTTCCAGCCGGATGTCATCCTGCTGGACATGAACTTTCAACGCGACATGAGCGGAGGGCAGGAAGGGTTCGACTGCCTGAAGGAAATCCTGAAACGCGACCCCGAGGCGGTGGTGGTGTTCATGACGGCCTATTCGGACACGGAGAAGGCCGTGCGGGCCATCAAGGCAGGTGCCACGGACTTCATCCCCAAACCTTGGGACAAGGAAAAGCTGCTGGCCACATTGTCTTCGGCCGTCAAGCTGCGGCAGTCGCGTCGGGAAGTCAAGCAGCTGCAAGAGCAAGTGGAGGTGCTGGGTTCAGCCGGCGACGAGGCCCCCTGCCTGATTGGCCGTTCCGTGCCCATGCAGGAAGTCATTGACACTATCCACCGGTTGTCCGGGACGGATGCCAACATCTTGATTCTAGGGGAGAACGGTACGGGCAAGGACGTGGTGGCCCGCACCTTGTGCCACTATTCCCCGCGCCGTACCCGGCCTTTCGTCACCATCGACGTGGGGAGCATCCCCGAGAACTTGTTCGAGAGCGAACTGTTCGGCTACGAGAAAGGGGCTTTCACCGACGCGCGCAAGGAAAAGGCCGGTCGCATGGAGGCGGCCCACGGCGGGACGCTCTTCCTGGACGAGATTGGCAACTTGTCGCTGCCCATGCAGGCCAAGCTGCTCACGGCTCTGGAGAAGCGGGTCATCACCCGGCTGGGCGGGACGGTGCAGATTCCGATTGACGTGCGGCTGATTTGTGCCACCAATGCCCACATCCGCGAGGAAGTGGAGCAGGGACGTTTCCGGCAGGACTTGCTCTATCGTGTCAACACCATCGAAATCCGCATTCCGCCCCTGCGCGAACGCGGGGAGGACATCTTGTTGTTGGCCGAGTTCTTCCTGGCCCGCATGGCGCGGAAATACCACAAGGCCGTGACGGGCATCAACCGCGAGGCACGGCAGAAGCTGATGCGCTATGCCTGGCCCGGCAACGTGCGCGAGCTGGAACATGCCATCGAACGGGCTGTCATCCTGACTACCCATGCCAGTCTGCGCCCGGAGGATTTCATCTTGGAGCCCGCGCCGGCCAAGACTGCCAAAGAGATTTCTACAGGGGAGACAGATAACCTCAATCTGGAAGAAATGGAGCGGCAAACCATCGCGAAAGCCCTCAAACGGAGCGAAGGCAACTTGACCCGCGCGGCGGAATATTTGGGCATCACGCGCTATGCCTTATACCGTAAAATAGAAAAGCTTGGCTTATGAAGGGAATTTCTATGGGTAAAACCATCGGTTTGGCCGTGTGCCTCCTGTCGCTGGGGGCCGGGATGGTCTTGGGGGCGCAACGGCAATGGTATTTTGTCCTGTTTTTGTTGGTCTTGTTGTCGGTCGCGTGTGTGGCGGCTCTTTTCCGGGTGCAACGAAGGTCGGAGCAGCGTTTGCTGCATGTGCTGGAAAGCATTGCCGACCACGATTTGACGGCGACATACGTCCTCTTCGGGCACGGAAGGACGGAACGGCGGTTGGCGGAGCTGGCTGAAAACCTAGTCGGGCAACTTCGTGCGGCCCAGACAAGGCAGACGGCCGACCACCAATATTATGAAGCGTTGCTGGATACCGTGGATGCCTTGTTGCTCGTGTGGGATGCCGAGGGGCGCATCAGTTGGATGAACAAGGAGGCCATCCGGCGACTGCGGGGCTTCCGGCTGCACCATCTGAAAGAACTGACCGTGTTGAATCCGGACTTTCCCGGGTTCTTGCAAAGCCTCCGTCCGGGCGTCATCCAATCCATCCGCTTGCGGCAAAGCCACGGCACGGTGGAGCTGGCCGCCACGCTGACCCGTTATCAGGCTTCCGACCGACGGTTGTATCTGTGTTGCCTGCGCAACGTGCACCCTTTGCTGGAGCAGAAGGAGGCGGAATCCTGGCAAAAACTGGTGAGCGTCCTGACGCACGAGATGATGAACTCGCTGGCGCCCATCCTTTCGTTGAGCGACACGCTCTGCGACAGGATGGAGCCGCGGAAGGACGAAGACCCGCGCCTGTGGCAGGGGCTGAGCACCATACGCCGCCGTAGCCAGGGGCTGTTGCAGTTCATCGAGAACTACCGCACCTTGTCCCGCCTGCCGCAGCCCGTCTGTGTGCCGGTGCGGCTGTATGAGCTGCTGGCCGACCTGCAGAAGCTGTATCCGCAGTGCGTCTTCGACACGCAGATGGCCGACCGCGTGGTGGAGATAGACCGGGGGCAGATGGAGCAGGTGCTCATCAATTTGCTGAAGAACGCGGTGGAGGCCACCGACGGCATGCCCGATCCGCACATCCGCCTGCAGTCCATGATGGTGGAAGGCGGACGGTTGCAGTGGCGGGTGGAAGACAACGGGTCGGGCATCCTGCCCGAAGTGGCGGACAAGGTGTTCGTTCCTTTCTTTACGACCAAGGCTTCGGGCTGCGGCATCGGGCTGAGTCTTTGCAAACAGATTGTGGCCAACCATCACGGGACGATAACCGTGCGCAGCACACCTGGGCGAGGGGCAGTTTTTGTGGTGGAGCTTCCGTTGGTGCTCCAGTCTCCTTTGTGCGTAAAATAGTGACCGGGCTAAGTATGGTTGCGACCGTGATGAGTATCCATGTGGCTCGTTTGTGTCATTGAAAGCGAAAGGGGGAGGTTATCTGTTTATCCAGTTTTCGATGACAATGCCGGGTACGTGGGACAAATGTTTTACGTTTTCCGTGACAAGTATCATGTCATGTTTTAACGCGGTTGCACCAATGAGCATATCGAAATCGTCTATCATCAGGCCTCGCTTGCGTAATTGAGCTTTGGCCTCGGCAAACACAGGCAAAACCGGATAAATAGGCTTTACGGCAAGTAGGCTAATCAATTCGTTTACTTGTTGAAGGTGTTTTTCTTTATTCGCACTACATGCAGCACCATAAAGCAACTCACCTACTGTAATCTCGGAAATATGACAATTCCGTCGGCCAATTTGTTCCAAATGCCGGGGTACATCATACAATCCGCGAAGGAAGAAAATGCAGATATTCGTGTCAAGTAGATATTGTTTCATTCGTCAAACGAGGCTAATTGACGTGTGTGGTTGCTTGTTCTGCCGTCACGAATGGCAGATGTCATGGCATCCGCTTCCGGGTCATTTGCCCATGCACCTGCCAGTTGGCGGAATGCGATGTCTTTTTCCGTTTCGTCAAAAGTTTCCCGCAAGGTATCATCTTTTAATAAAGAATCCATTAGCTTCGTTGCCAAATAGAGTTTCGCTTTGTTGCTTAATGTATCCAACAAAGAGAAATAATAATTAGCCAGATTTATGTTCATGTCCATGCCGTTCATTGCTTTAATATTTATGTGACAAAGATACACGTTTTCTTGTAAATATGTTATTTCCCATATTAAATTCTTTCAAAGAGGCTGTGTAAAGTCCGCAGAAATTCCGGGACAGTCTCCCAAAAAAGCCCGGAAAGTTTTCGCCGCTCTTCCTTTTTATTGTATTTTTGTGCGGAAATAGTGTGTGAGATGAAGAGAAAGTCTTTTTTGTTTTTGCTGGTGTGGTTGTGCAGCCTCGCGCTGTCGGCCCAGCTGTCGCCCAAACGCGAGTTCCGGGGCGCGTGGATACAGTGTGTGAATTACCAGTTCATGGGGATGGGTACGGTGGAGATGCAGCGGACGTTGTCCTACCAGCTGGACGAGCTGCAGAAATGCGGCATCAACGCCATCCTGTTTCAGGTGCGCCCAGAATTCGACGCGCTCTATGCCAGTAGCTTCGAACCTTGGAGCCGTTACCTGACCGGGCGGCAGGGCACACCGCCCTCGCCCTATTGGGATCCGTTGGAATGGATGGTCAGGCAGTGCCACGCGCGGGGCATGGAGCTGCATGCGTGGATTAATCCTTACCGCGCCAAGACGAAAGGCACGAAGGAGCTGGCCAAAACGCATCCCTATTTCCTGCATCCCGACCGCTATTTCGAATATGGTGGCATGCTGATTATGGATCCCGGCATACCCGAGAACCGCGACTATATCTGCAACGTGGTGACGGACATCCTGTTGCGCTACGACGTGGACGGCATACACATCGACGACTATTTCTATCCTTATCCCGAAAAAGGGCTGCCCATTCCTGATGATTTGACTTATGCCCGTTACGGACGGGGCATGGACCGCGGCGACTGGCGGCGGGAGAACGTGAACCGCTTCATCCGCCAAATGCACGAGTGCATACATTCCGTCAAGCCATGGGTGAAGTTCGGCGTGTCGCCGTTCGGCATCTACCGCAACCAGAAGAGCGACCCCGTGCGGGGCAGCCGGACGAACGGCCTGCAAAACTATGACGACCTGTATGCCGACGTGCTCAAGTGGGTGGACGAAGGTTGGGTGGACTACAACATCCCTCAGGTTTATTGGGAAATCGGGCATCCTGCGGCCGACTACGAGACGCTTATCCGTTGGTGGAGCGAGCATGCCAGCCACCGCCCTCTCATCATCGGGCAGGACGTGGACCGCACGGTGGCCAAGGCCGACCCCGCGAATCCCAACCGCCATCAGATGGAGCGCAAGATGGCCCTGCAGCGCACCTTGCCCAACATCGAAGGCAGCTGCCAATGGTATGCCAAGGCCGTAGTGGACAACAAGGGGAACTATGGCACGATGTTGCGTGAATATTACCACCGCCATCCGGCCTTGCAACCCGAAATGCCTTGGATAGACAAGAAGCGTCCCAAGAAGGTACGCAAGCTGACCACGCTGTGGACAGAGGACGGCTACATGCTGTTTTGGCGCGAGCCGAAGGGGAAGGGCGAGATGGATCGTGCCTGCCGCTACGTAGTTTACCGTTTCGAGGACGGGGAGCCGATTGATTTGAATTACGCGGAAAACATCGTGGCCATCACACCTTATACCTTTTATAAGTTGCCTTACGAGGATGGTAGCCGGAAATACACCTACGTGGTGACGGCACTTGACCGCTTGCAGAACGAATCGAAGAAAGTGAAAGAGAAGGTGCGGTTGTAAATGCATCCCTCCGAATAAGGAATTTTGATTGAAAGCGTCAGAAACGAATGCTCCTTTCAAACGGGGCGGTTGCTTTTTACGCCTGTTGAGTTTGGCATTGGTTAATCCGAGTAGATGATTTTTCGGTGGCCATAACTTACGATGAAATCAAGGAGAAAAGTTACAGCCTTTCAGCCGGACAGTATTTCGACATCAAGATTGACTATGTGGATATAACAGAGGAGGAATTTAATGCCCGAATGGTAGAATACAAGCGGACGCTTACCGAGCAATTTGCCGAAAGTCGCCGATTGGAGGCAGAGATAATGAGGTAACTTGACAGTCTGAAATTCAATCAAATAGCTAACGATAAATAGCGATTCATGATAACGAAAGAAAAAGTTCTAAATCTACTGCAAAGTACCGAAACTTATCGTATCGAGCGCACAACCTCAACGAGCGACATGGATAAGTTTCAAGAAGCTATCTGTGCATTTTCCAATGACTTACCCAATTCACGAGAAAATGGTTATCTGATTTTGGGTGCGCACGACAATGGGGAACTTTCGGGCCTAAAAGTAGATGACACATTGTTGAAGAAAATAGCGAGTATTCGTTCCTCCGGCAATATCCTTCCTGTGCCTGTCATGACGGTTGAACGGTTTGAATATGATAAAGGCGATTTATTGGTGGCCGAAGTTTCACCTTCATTGGTCCCTCCAGTGCGTTATCGAGGCCGAACCTGTCCGCATAGGTCCACGCCGTGACATTGCGACAGAAGCCGAAGAACGTGTATTACAGGAAAAACGAACCATACATGGCGACGTTTGATGCCATGCCATGTTTTGGGGCAAGCATCAACGACATAGATACAGAATATATCAAGCAGGAATATCTGCCTAAAGTTATAGATGGCGATATACTATCAACCGACACACGTGACATCAAGGAACAAATGGCCGCTATTCATTTATATGACCTTACACACGACTGCCCTACCAATGCTGCAATTATCCTGTTCGGAAAGAACCCTCAATATTTCATGCACGGTGCCTACGTTCAGTACGTCCATTTTGCCGGGAAAGACAGAGGAAGTGACATAATCAATGAGCGACAGATAAGAGGTTGCATCTGTAAGATGCTGCCACAGTTGGAGAGTTTTGTCCGTGATGCGGTAATCACGTCTCGCCCAGTGCCTATAGGTATGTTACAAGAGAAAGATGTCGTCAACTACCCATACTTGGCATTACGAGAGTTGTTGATGAATGCTTGTATGCACAGAGATTACCAGTCAAATATGCCAATTCGTCTATACCAATACGAAGACCGTATTGAGATATTGAATGCAGGGGGATTGTACGGGGAAGCCCGCCCGGAAAATTTCCCATCGGTAAATGACTATAGAAACCCCATTGTTGCTGAAGCTTTACGCGTATTGAAATATGTCAATATGTTCAATCGTGGAATAGAACGTGTGAAAAAGTTAATGCATGATAACGGGAATCCAGAACCTATGTTTAATGTGGACAAGATAACGGCATTCGAAGTGATAGTAAGGCCGACTTGGTCGCTTAACTTGATCGCTGATGAAGAAAAAGTGACCAAGTCAGTGACTAAACAGGCAGGAATAATCAATGAGATTTTATCATTCTGTTTAGAACCTCATAGCCTGGCTGAAATTATGGAACACGTCGGACTCAAGCATCGTTCAAATACTAAACAGCGGTATATTAATCCTTTAATAGAAGCTGGATATCTTATTATGACAATTCCTGATAAACCCAATAGTTGGAAACAAAAATATATTCGAGCATCCTCCTGACTTGGTCACTTGACTTGGTCACTTTCTATGCAAAAGTGACCAAGTGAAACATTTGAGGTGAATATCAATTTGGTAACCACAATTACCGAAATTAGAAATCATGGAATAGCGACATGGATGATTGCGACAGCTTGCTAGAAAGCATGATTTTTTTGCAAACATATTCTTACTCCTTCATGTATTCTTTCGGGGTACGCCCCGTGGCGGCCTTGAAATATTTCCCGAAGAAGGAGGCGTTGGGGAAGTTCAGCATGTCGCCCACCTGTTGGGCGGTGTATTTCCGGCTTTTCAGCAATGCCTTGGCTTCGAGGATGACGTAATCCTTGATCCATTCTTTCGCATACCGTCCGCTGGCTTCGTGGACTACGATGGACAGGTATTTGGGCGTGAGACACATCTTGTCGGCATAGAAGCCGATTTCCCGCTGGGCGGTGTAATGTTTCCTGACCAGCGCGATGAAGCGTTTGAAGATGAAATGTTTCCGGTCCGTGGCTTCCTTGCTTTCCGTCTCCTTGCTGTGGGCGGCATGCCATTGGTAGCCGTTCAGGCAAAGCAGTTTCAGGTAGCATTCCAGGGCTTCGCGGGTGAGCGGCGTGGCGGGCTGCCTGATTTTGTTCCGCATCAACCGGTAGAGCATGAGGGCTTCGTCCATCTCTTCCGGGGTGAGGTGGATGAGGGGATGGTGGTTGGTGAAATTCTGGAACGCAATGGTGAGGCTCATTTCCAATCCATCAAACTGGCGGTCTTGCGGGAAGATGATGATGGCTATCCGGTAGTCATCGCCAAAGGAAAGGCATTCCCCGATGGAGCCGGGCAACACTATCAGCACGTCGTTTTCCTGTAATTTATATTCGATAAGGTTCAGCCGCACGTGCATCTCCCCGCGTGTGCAAAGTATGGCCACGGCGAAGTTCAGTTTGAACGGGTAGGGGCTGAGCATGAACCTGGATACGTCGTGTTCGTCCAACGGGGAGTCGAAATTGTCGGCCAGCATGATTTCGTTGGCGAATACGAGCGTGTCCCCGGTTATGGGCAGGTTGGCAAAGTCCAGGTCTTCGAAAACGTGCGTCTTGTTGTCCATCAGTTCTGTCCTTTTGTGTCTTTTTATGGAATCATTGTGCAATATTCGCAAAAAAAACTGGCATTTGCAACCCTTTTCCACGGTCTAATCCATCCTTTGGGACATTTTGCTGCCCGGACAGGGCATGTGTCTGTGGCTAAAAAGGGCGAACTTTGCCTTCGTGAAACTTAAAAAGGCATGAAAATATGGAGAGAATGAAAGGATGGCTGGCCGCAGGGTTGGCAGTGGCAAGCTTGTTGTGCGGATGTGGCGGCGAGGCGGAAAAGGCTTCGGGGCCGATTCATTCCGTGATGTGTGTGCGTCCTGTGCCGGAAGGCGGGCAGACGGTGAAGACGCTCTATGGCGTGGTGCGCGAGGCGGGCGAGGTGAACGTGGGCTTCAAGACCCCCGGGCAAATCAGCCGCATTTGCGTCAAGGAAGGGGATTATGTGCGGAAAGGACAGTTGGTGGCCCAACTGGACGATGCGGACTACAAGCTGGGCGTGGAAGCCGCACAAATCCAATTCAGCCAGTTGAGCCGCGAGGTGGAGCGCATGAAGCGGCTGCACGAGAGCAAAAGCCTCTCCGGGAATGACTACGACAAGGCCTTGGCGGGTTTGAAGCAAGTGGAAGTGCAGTTGCAGACAAACCGGAACAAGCTGGACTACACCCGGCTGTACGCGCCGGCGGACGGTGTGGTGCAGGCGGTGAACTTTGAACCTTCCGAAATGGTGGATGCCGGGACTCCGGTGGTGGTGCTGATGGAATCAGGTGGATTTGAGGTAGAGGCCGACATGCCGCAGGACGTTTACATGCGCCTGGGGAGTCTGACGGGGGCGGTATGCCGGGTTTCTTTTGCCCGGAGCGAACCGATGCCGGTGCGTTTGGCTTGGGTGGTGCCCAAGGCTGACGGCAGCCAGCTCTACAAGGTGCGCCTGGCTTTCGACGGGAAGACCGACAGCCGACTGACGGCGGGCATGAACGTGGAAGTTGACCTCCTGTTGAGCGATAGTGCTGCCGTAGGCCGCTACGTGCTGCCTTTGCACGCCTTGTTCCAAGAGAAAGGACGGACTTTTGTCTGGGCCGTGGACAAGGATACGGTGGTCCGCCGGATGCCGGTGGACGTGAAGCGGCTGGACGGCACGGAGAATGCCGTGGTGGAAGCCGGGTTCAACGGGAACGAGCGCATCGTGCGGGCCGGAGTGAACGCTTTGCGCGAGGGGGAGAAAGTTCGGATATTGGCCGAGCCTTCGGACACTAATGTGGGAGGATTGTTATAATGAAGATAACAGAGTTTTTCGTGAAGCGGCCCACGCTGTTCTGGTCGCTGATGGTGGCGGTCCTGATAGCCGGTGTGCTGGCTTACGTGCAGATGCCGAAGCTGGAGGATCCCGTGGTGGCCGTCAAGCAGGCGATGGTCGTGGTGCCGTGGCCGGGGGCGGACGCCCACGAGGTGGAGCTGGAGGTGGCCGTGCCGATGGAGGACGCGCTCCGCACTCTGCCGGATGTGAAGAAGGTAACTGCGGAGTGCCATGACGGGTCGGCCATGCTGACGGTGGAGTTCCTGATGACCGTCCCCATGTCTGAGCTGGAACAGCATTTCGACTTGTTGCGCCGGAAGGTGAACGACATGCAGGCCAAGTTGCCCCAGGGATGCTATGCCCCCGTCGTGGTGGACGACATGATGGACGTGTACGGCATATTCTATGCGCTTACGGGCGACGGCTATACTTATCCGGAACTCTATGAATACGCCAAGCTGATACGGCGCGAGCTGTTGGTGGTGAAGGGCGTGAAGCGCGTCAACATCGTGGGCAACCGCGATGAGGTGGTGAACATCATCCTTTCGCGGGAGAAGGTGGCCGGCAACGGACTCCTGCCCACGCAAATCATGATGGCCTTGCAGGATGCGGGGAAGACCGTGAATGGCGGTGTCGCCCGAAGCGGAAACGACCGACTCAGGCTGGAAGTGACGGGCAAGGCCGTGGACGAAGAGGACATCCGCGATTTGAGAATCACGACCGTGGACGGGAAGACCGTGCGGTTGGGCGACATGGCCACGGTGGAGCGGGCCTATGCCACGCCCCAGCGGAACGGTTTCTTCGTGGAAGGGAAGCCCGCGTTGGCCATTTGCGTGGCCATGGAAGCGGATGCCATCGTGCCCGATGTGGGCAAGTTGGTGGACCGTCAGTTGGCCGAGGTGATGCAGCGGATGCCGGCGGGCATGGCGACGGAGAAAATCTTCTTCCAACCGGACAAGGTGGATGAGGCTGTCAATTCCTTCATGGTCAACCTGGTGGAGTCGGTGCTGATTGTGATACTGGTGTTGGTATTCACTATGGGCTTCCGCAGCGGGGTTATCATCGGTTTCGGGCTGATACTGACCATCGCCCTTTCCTTTCCTATATTATTGGTGTGCGGGACTACGCTGCAGCGCATCTCCCTCGGGGCGTTCATCGTGGCGATGGGGATGCTGGTGGACAACGCCATCGTCATCATGGACGGCATCCTGATAGACAAGAAGCGCGGCCTGGGTCCCAAGACCTACCTGTACCGCATCGGGCGGAACACGGCTTGGCCTTTGCTGGGTGCCACGGTCATTGCCGCGGCCACGTTCGTGTGCATCTATCTCTCGCCCGGTTCGGTGGGAGAATATGCGAGCGACCTCTTCCTCGTGCTTTGCGTGAGCCTGTTGGCCAGCTGGATTTTCGCGCTTGTGCAGGTGCCGGTGTGCGCCAAGTCGTGGCTGCCCAAGCGGGAGCGGATTACGGGGACAGGCGGGAACCAAGTGCTGAATTCCCCCGTGCACCGTTTCGTGCGCCGCGCCATCGGCTTCCTCATCGAGCATAAGCGGATGACGATATCCGTGGCCGTGGTGGTGCTGCTGGTTTGCGTGTGGGGGCTGACGAAGGTGAAGAACCTGTTCTTCCCGGATTTCGACTACAAGCAATTCGTGGTGGAATGCTACATGCCGTCGCAGACCAACCCCGACAGCGTGAGGGCGGAACTGCTGGACATGAGCCGGACGGTGAGGAAGAATCCCGCCGTGGAGCGCGTGGCGGCCAGCATGGGCAGTGCGCCGGCCCTCTATTGCCTGGTGCGTCCCATGACCTCCGGCGGCGACTGTTACGGCGAACTGATGGTGGACTGCAAGGACTATGCCACCGTGTTGGAACAGGCACCGCTGATACGCGACAGCCTCCGCGCGAAGTATCCCGACGCTTATATCCGCATCCGGAAGTACAACTTTTCCATTTCCACGTCTCATACGGTGGAAGCGCGCTTCCTGGGACCCGACCCGGCCGTGTTGCGCGACTTGAGCCGTCAGGCGGAGGACATCATGCGGGCTTGCCCCTACGTGGATCCCTATTCGGTGGAGAACAACTGGAAGCCCCGGGCGCAGACCTTGGTGGCCGACTTCCGTGAGGCGGATGCCAAGCGGGCGGGCATCGGCCGCGGCGATGTGGGCAACGCCTTACAGGCCGCCACGGACGGGATGCCGGTGGGTGTGCTGAACGATGACGACCGCATGGTGATGGTCAACCTGATGGTGCGCCAGGCCGACGGGCAGGAAATCCGTTCGTTGAACGACATCCCGGTGTGGGGCACGATGAATGTGCGTACGCCCGATGCCAGTATGCAGGCTTTGCTTTCCGGCGGCGTGTCGGCCGATGAGATGCAGCGGGACATGTTCAAGAGTGTGCCGCTCAGTTCGGTGGCCGACAACCTGCACCTCTCGTGGGACGAGAACATGGTGATGCGCGTGAACGGGCAGCGGGCGATAGAAGCCGAGTGCGACCCGAACACGGACTTGTACGACGCCACGCCGGCCAAGGTGCTTTCTTATATCAAAGAGGACATCGAAGCCATCCCGCTTCCCGAAGGCTACTCCATGCAGTGGGTGGGCGAGCAGGAACTACAGAGCGAGGCCATTGGAGGTCTGATGAAGTACGTACCCATCACGCTGTTCCTGGTCTTGTTCATCTTGTTGCTCCTGTTCAACAGCTGGAAGAAGGTCATCCTCATCCTGATGTGCTTCCCCTTTGTGCTTTGCGGCATCACGCCGGCCTTGTTGGCCTTCCGGCAGCCCTTCACGTTCATGGCAATTATCGGCATGATGGGCTTGCTGGGCATGATGGTGAAGAACGCCATCGTGCTGGTGGATGAAATCAACCGCCTGCAGACGGAGGAGCGGAGGCATCCTTACCACGCCGTGGTGGAGGCCACCGTATCCCGCGTACGTCCGGTGCTGATGGCCTCGCTCACCACCATCGTGGGCATGATTCCCCTGGTGGGCGACCCGATGTATGGCTCGATGGCCATCACCATCATGGGCGGGCTCACCATTGGTACCATCATCACTTTGATCCTGTTGCCGTTGTTCTACACGGCTTTGTTCCACATTCGTAAACCCAAAGAGGAGGTAATGGCATGAAGAAGATAGAAATAGGAAGGAAGATGAGGCGCGTGGCTTTGCTGGCCACGGTATGCGCCGTGGCGGCGGGAGCAGGAGCGCAAGAGCGGCTGACGCTTTCCGTGGCAGAATGCCGCAAGATGGCCTTGGCCCACAATGAGGACTTGGCGAAAGCCGACAACGCCGTGCGGCAGGCCGAGCTGGACAAGGCCGTGGCCTTTGCCGGCTACTTGCCCAAGGTAGATGCCACGGCTATGGGAGGATATGTGTCGGACATGGACATGATGGGCATGGAGTTGCAGATGCGCGGCCTGTATATGGCGGGCATCAGCCTGACCCAGCCCCTGTATGCCGGCGGGCAACTCAAGGCGGGCAATAAGTTGGCCGACATCGGCCGCGAGTGTGCCGAGGAAAACCGCAGGAAAACCCGTATGGAGGTGATTGCCGATGCCGACCGGGCTTATTGGAACTACATTTCCGTCAGCCGGAAAGTGAGGATGCTGGATGCCTACAAACAGCAGATGGACACGCTCTATGCGCAAATGGAGGCCAGTTTGGCGGCGGAGATGATTACGGAGAACGACCTGATGCGCGTCAGCGCGAAACGCAGCGAAATCGACTACCAGTGGCAGAAGGCCCGCAACGGGGCCAACCTTTGCCGCCTGGCCTTGTGCAACGTGTTGGGGTGCGGGTTGGAGACGGCAATCGAACCGACTGACACCGCACTGGTCTTGAACCCGCCTGCACAGATGACGGCCAGCACGGCCTTGCGCCCGGAACTGCAGCTGTTGCAGAAGCAGGTGGAAGCCAAGGAACAGCAGGTGAAAATGACGCGGGCGGACATGCTACCCAAATTGGCACTCATGGGCGGTTATCTCTATTATGGAAATGTGGACGTAAAGACTCCGACGGAGAACGGCGTTTTCACCCAAAGCCTTGACGACGGCTTTGCCCAGGTGATGGCATCGGTCAGCATCCCCATCCTGCATTGGGGCGAGAACTTCAGGAAGGTGAAGAAAGCCCGGCTGGACGTGGAAAACGCGAAACTGGAGCTGCAGAAGAACGCCAACCTGATGGACATCGAGGTGCGCCAGGCCGTGCAGAACGTGACGGACGGCTACCGGCTGGTGGAGACGGCACAGCTGACCTGCCGCCAGGCCGACGAGAGCCTGCGCGTCATGCGCGACCGTTACCGGAACGCGATGTGCTCGCTGACCGACCTTTTGGACACGCAGTCGCAATGGCAACAGGCGCAAAGCAACTTGATAGAGGCGCAGGCGCAATATAAGATTTACGAGACGGAATACCTGAAAGCCACAGGGACGTTGGAGTAGGATTTTGGAAGTGAGATTCCTGTTCCTTCAATAAACGCGGAGAGGACATTGCATGGGCGCAACGTCCTCTTACGTTGTTTATTTGCAGCAGGCAGTGCGCCCGGCCTTTCGGGGAACTGTTCCTAATCTTGGGGATTTAACAACTGAGGAATATTCATTTGTAATCAAATGCCCTGCTTCCCGTCACTTGCCCGTGCGGAGAAAAAACTCCTCCGCCTTGCAGGGGAGGTGGCTCGAAGAGCCGGAGGGGTTTTCCATCCTGTCATTCTGCAAGGGGAACAAAACGGCCATTATGGCCGCCGCACGGCGAACAGAAGGGGCGTAACGCCCCTGTTGGTGTGAAATCCCCTCCGCCCCTTCGGGGTTCGTCCCCCTGCAAGGCGGGACAGTTCTTTCCCGCCGGCTTTGACTGCGGACATACAGGGCCTGTAGAAACAGAAACTCTGTGCCACCCAATTGCCTCAATTCATTTTTCCATTAATGTTAAATCCCCCAGAATGCGAACTGTTCCCCTTTCGGGCGGCACGTGTCCTTTTGTACCACAGATAGTAGCCGCTCAGGGGGAGGATGCCGCCGATGACCGCAGCCAGGAAGTAGAGTGTTTGGGTCCACGGGCCGCCCCACGAGCCGGTGTGGAAGGCGTAGAACCAGCTTTTCAGCGTTTGCGACGCCGGTGCGTCGGCATGGCGGGCAATGGCCGTGATGTTGCCTGTCTGCTTATTGAAGGTCAGTTTGTCTGTTTTTCGCAGGTAGGACGAAGGGTCGGGAGCTACTTCGAGACTTCCCGTGCCGAGCTTGACGGACTTGTATGTTGGATAGGCGGCTTTTGCTGATGCGAAAGCGTGGTCCCAGACGGCGAAGTCGAAATTTTCCCGTGCGGACGGTTTCTTTCCCTCTTTTCCCTTGGTTTCCTTTTTGGGCAGTGCGTCCGTGCCGCCGCCGAAGAGGGCATAGGCCGCCGTGCGGTACCAGCTGAACGACCAGGTGAGTCCCGTCAATGCCATGACGAGCAGGAAGAGGGTGGCATAGAAACCGAGTGCGACGTGGCTGTCATACCAAAACCGCCGCCAGCCTTTGGTGTATGACACGCGCAGCCGGTTTTTCAAAGCCCGACGGTTGCGGGGTATCCATATCACAAGCCCGCTGATGAGGATGAATATCATGACGAGGGTCGTGATGCCCACGAGGGTCTTTCCGGTCGTGCCCATGCCTTTTTGGGGAGGCGCATCCATCAGCCAACGGTGGAGTTTGCGCATGGTTTGGAAGAACGGGACGGATTCCGTCCATCCGTTGATGTCGCCAGTGTAGGGGTTGACGCTCAACGTCTGTTTGCGCACATTGTCGAACCCGGCCATCCATGCCTCTTCCGGGTCGCCCGGGATGAGCAAGGAAGAAAGCCGCAACGTGTCCGCCACTTGCGCCCGGACGCGGCTGGCTATCTCCGACGGCGGGAGCGGGGTGGCGTTCTCCGGCTGGCTGACCCGATAGATATCCGGACGCATGGCACGGGTGATTTCCCTCTCGAACACCAGTGCCGCCCCCGAGAGGCAGACGACACTGATGAGAAGTCCCAACGGGACGGAGAGCCAAAGATGAAGTTTCGCAAAAAGTTTCCTCATGGCGTTTCAAGTCAGAAGGAAGTGAGCCGTCCCACGGCCTGCACCGCGTTGTTCGTCACGATGGTCAGCCCTTTGGTGGCCGAGGCCGTCACGGGGTCTATCCGGTAGAGGGCGGGCGAGCTGCCGTCGGTGGTCACCACGGGGATGTAAGCCACGCCGTTTTCGCCGTAGGGAGTTCCGAATGAGGAGATGGTTTCCCGGGCGGGCAACCCGTTGGTCACCGGGGTCAGCGTACCGCTTTCGCCCTTGAACACGGCCAGCTCTGCCGTAGGGGCATTGCTGCCGCTCATCGTGCCTTCGCTGTACATCTGGAGCAGGAAGTAGTCTTCCGTGATGTGCCAGCAGCGGAACATGGGGTGGCCGGTGCCTTGGGCTTCCAGGTTATAGTAATAGTCCGGGTCGAACTGCGTCTGTCCGGCTTTGATGCGCACCACGCCCGAGGGCAACGTGCCGGTCACCTTTTTCAGGTCGGCCGAAGAGGTGGCCGTGCGCCCGTAGCCGGGAGAGAACACGTAGAGGTCACCGTTGTCTGCCGCCCAAATGGTCTGGTAGTATTGCGATCTCCTGCGCCCGCTGGCGAATCCGATTTTTCCCGTGCGGGCGATGACGGGTGTTTCGTCGAATGAACTGCCGCTGTAAATGGCGATGAAGGCACTGTCGGGATACTGTGTGGACGGGATTTGCCCGGCGGTGTAGGAGCCCGAACCTTGTCCGCCGTCGCTTTGGGCCACCAGGCCGGGGTCGGTCACCTTGTCGGGGAAGGTGTTCACGCCATAGTGGCTCATGCCCATCGGCACGACGGACGTGTAGAGCCGCCCGTTGGCTTCCACGAATCCGGCAAGGCTCACGATTTCGCCGTTGCCCAGGAAGTTCTCGGCGATGCGGCGGGCGGTCGTGGTGGTGCCGTCGTTCACGTTCAGGTAGTTGAACTGTAGGTATTTGGCATAGTTTCCTTCAGCATCTTGTTCCTGCGAACCGTCGTTGGTGGAGGCGGTGATGACGTTGTCGCCCCAAGTGCCTACCGTGGTTACGCGGTTGAAAGTGTAAGCTTTGTCTTCCGTTACTGTGCCGGTTTGTCCGTTCAGAACGAAGGAAGAGCCGGTGCCGGCCGCTCCGTCGTTGTACTGCAGGCTGAACAGGTAGCGTTCGCCATAGAATACCCAGTAGGAGCCGCCGTCGGTCTCCGTCCCGTTGTTCAGGATGGAGACGCTGCCTTCGTCCAGCGATTCGGCGGTGACGAGGTAGGTGGCTTCGTCGCCTTGTGCGGCGATGACGTAGCGGCTGATGCCGGGTGTGTTTCCTTCCTGTCCGTTTCCATTCCCGTTTTCATCCTCGCTGCAGGAGGTCAATGTGCCTGCGGCGCAGAGGGCAGCGCAGAGTGCCCATGTGAAGAATCCTTTTTCCATAATGTTTTCGTTTTTTATTTGATTATTCTTGGTTATTTCCCGAAATAGACGCGCACTTTGCCATAGAAGGCGCGCCCCGCTTTTTGCAGGCTGTAGTTGTCGTAGAGCTTTTCGTCCGTGAAGTTACGGCATTCGAAGGCGAAGTTGTAGCGTCCGCCCCTGACGCTGTAGCTCAAGGTCAGGTTGTGGGCAAACTGTGTGGGTACCCGCCGTTTGGTTTCCGGGTCGCCGAAGGCCTCCCAATAGAGCGGGAACTCATGCTGGTAATAGCTGTCGTAAGTGAGCGAGAGCACGTTGCCCTTGCCGAACAGGCCGTGCCAATAGACCGACGCGTCGAAGTTGGCATAGCGGTAAGGCTGGTTGGGGATGCGCTGCCCGTGGGTGAGGGCGGCCTGTTGTGTGCCTTCGGCCAGTGTCTTTTCATCGTCGTGGGCATCCATGCTGTTCCATGTGCCGCCCAGGCTGAGCAGGCGCGAGTAACTGTAGCGCAGCGAGAGGTTGTAGCCTTTGGTCTCTACCCGTCCGTGGTTTTCATAGATGCCGAAGTTCAGGTCGCCTACTTTGTCCAGTCCGCGGCGGATGTAGTCTTTCGTGTGGCGATAGATGAGGCCACCTTCGACGTAGAGATTGTGCCGGCCGAAGCGCGGAGTGTAGCTCAGGTTGAAGTTCACGTTGTCGCTTTTCTCCGGACGCAGTTCCGCCTTGCCGGCTTCCAGGTCTTCGTCGCCGAAAAGTTCGTCGGTGGTGGGCAGACGGTAGGCTTTCTCGTAGGAAAGTTTGGCCTGCAGCATTTTCAGGATGAACCACGTGCCGGCCGCGCCGTAGCCGAACGAACGGGTGCGGCGGTTGAACGCGGCGTAATCGCCGATGCCGTCGTCGCTTTGCGACACGGGGCCTTCGTTGTATTGGGCGTAGTATTTCCCGAACACCGTGGCGTTCCAGCGTTCGGACGGCATGAGGCGGTAGGAGAGCCCCGTCACGTTCTTGCGTGTCCGTTTGGGGATGCTGAAGTCCGAGAGCCGCGAGCTGCCGCCTGCGTAGGAGCGGGTGGTGCGCCGGAAGGTGCTCAGCACGTGGTTGAGCGTGAACGTGTGCGCCGTGCCGAGGCGGTAGTGTGCCGTGAACGTGCCGTTCCAGTTGGTGTTCTTCGACTCGTTGTTTTGGTTGGACTGTTCGCCGGGACTTCCGGTGTATTTCCGGTCGCCTAGCCAGTTGTATTTGTAGGAGGCCGTGTCGATGTTGTGCGTCAGGTTGTGGTTGTAGTTCACCGTGGCCGTTACGTCCAGCCCCCGTGTGAAGAGGTCGCGCTTGCGGTATTCCAGCGAGGGGGTGAAGGAGTGGCCGTGGCGGTGCTTCTGCCCGAACACGATTTCCTGCCTCACGCCTGTTTGTATTTCCTTGTAGAAGTGGGTGTAGGTGAATCCCATTGTCAGGTGGTCGGCCCACGGCTTGTCCGCCACGCCGATTTTGCCGCTCACGGCTTCGTTGTGGAAACGGTCGTTGAACCGCCTCACCCGGTAAATGCGGTTCTTGTCCGTGTTTTCCGAGATGCCGTCGTCGCCGAAAATGGTTACGTAGTTGTCAATGGAGTAGTCGTTGTCGGAGAAGTTTTGGAAGGCGTTGGCCTCATAGAACCAGCCTTTGGGGAGCGACTGCCCGAAGCGGACGTAGGACTTGTGGGTGTTGAACGAGCCGTAGGAGTATGACGCGTCGGCAAACCACCGCTGCCTTCGTTGGTTGGTGACGATGTTCACCACGCCGCCCAGGGCATCCGTGCCGAAGCCCACGGGCACCACGCCGCGATAGACTTCGATGCGCTCGGCAAAGTTGACCGGCAGGTTGTTCAGGTCAAGGGCCGTGCCCGCGCCTTCCTGCGGAATCCCGTTGATGAACACTTTCACGTGGCGGCCCGAGAAACCGTCGAGCATGAGCTGCATGTCGGACCCCACGCCACCCGTCTCGCGCAGCTTGACGCCGGGCACCGTGGTGAGGGCTTCCGCCAGGTTTTTGTTCAGGCCGGCCATGCTTTTCAAGTCGATGGCCACGGCGTTGAAGGCCGAGCGGTTGATGCGGGCCACGTGGCTGGCTTCCACTTTCACTTCGGCCAGTTCAATGTCCTTGGGGCGCATTTTGACGTGGAGTTTGTGGCGTTCGCCCGCTTTGAGCGTGACGGTGTGTTCCACGGTGGCATAGCCCATGGCTTTGAACACCAAGGTGTGTGTGCCCGGCGACACCCGCAGGTGGTAAATGCCTTTTTCGTCGGGGCGTGTGCCTGTGGAAGTGCCTTTGACTTGTACGGTGGCGAAGTCCATGATTTCATGGTCCGTGGAGATGATTTTTCCTGAAACGAGGGTTTCCTTCCGGTCTTGCCCGTAGGCGGTGGGAATAAATGCGAAGAGCATCAAGAGGAAGCCCGACAATTTGATTACCTTTTCCAATTTTTTGCGTTTATGTGATTGACTAGTTTTGCGGTGGCAAAGGTACGGACGTTTTGCCCATTCGCGCAATCGCGAAATGTGGGTAAAATGTCGTGCGCGGGAATACTTGTTTTGGGGTATTGGCGTGAATGCGACGGGCGGTTTGGACCGGACGGATACGGTATCCGCAGAATTTCCGGAGTTGATGCCGGGCATTTGCTTTCGCTTTGGTTCATGGCATCGGTGCCGGATACCGAAAAAAGGTGAATAAGCTGCTCCGGCTGTCGGGATTGGGCGGGACGAGTCTGCATACAGTTATGGCGGATGGGATGCCGCTTCCTAGAAAACGTGTAATTCTTGAGGAGGAAAAGTTTTTTTCTGCTGAATTATTCTATAAACGCCTGTGTCGTCTATAGTTTCTTTCCGCACGTCCGTGATTTTTCTTTGCGGGATGGAAGAATGTTGTCCGGCCGCCGGATATGCATGTTGCGTGGGCGGGAAGATGGTGGCGCGTTCCCGGGAAAACAAAAAAACGAGGTGCGGTTCAAAACAAGCAAGAAGTGACCGGGGAGGATGTGCAGGAATGAATTGCTCCGCCTTGCGGAGGAGCTGTCGCGGAGCGACTGAAAGGTCTTACACCTAGAAAATATACTTTTAGCATATGAATCCGTAGGTGTGAGACCCCTCAGCCCCTTAGGGGCAGCTCCCCTGCAAGGCGGAGCAGTTGTTTAAGCATTATTTTGCACCCCCTTCTCGGGGTGTAGAACATGGCGTTGCTTTAATTGCGGAACGTCAACCCGTCGCTGCCCGCGTCCACCACGATAGGTTTCGTGCGGTCGATGTTCTGCGCCAGCATGGTCTTCGACAAGTCGTTGAGCAGGTAACGCTGGATGGCCCGCTTGACGGGACGTGCGCCGAACTCGGGGTCGTAGCCGGCTTGGGCCAGGAAGTCGACGGCGGCATCGGTCAGCTTCAGGGTGATGCCGTTGCCTTCGAGCATCTTCGTGATGCCGCTGATTTGCAGGCGGACGACTTGGCGTATCTGGTCTTGCGTCAGCGGCAGGAACATGATGGTCTCGTCGATTCGGTTGAGGAACTCCGGACGGATGGTCTTCTTCAGCATCTCCAGCACGCCCTTTTTGGTGTCCTCGATGAGGGCCTCGCGGGCTGATGGGCTGGTGGCCGGCGTCAGTTTCTCGAACTGGCTCTGGATGTACTGGCTTCCCAGGTTGCTGGTCATGATGATGATGGTGTTCTTGAAGTTCACGGTGCGTCCCTTGTTGTCGGTCAGCCGCCCGTCGTCCAGCACCTGCAGCAGGATGTTGAACACGTCCGGATGGGCTTTCTCGATTTCATCGAACAGCACGACCGAGTAAGGTTTCCGGCGCACGGCTTCCGTCAGCTGTCCGCCCTCGTCGTAGCCCACGTAGCCCGGAGGCGCTCCGATGAGCCGGCTCACGCTGAACTTCTCCTGATACTCCGACATGTCGATACGCGTCATCATCGTGTCGTCGTCGAACAGGTATTCCGCCAGAGCCTTGGCCAGCTCCGTCTTTCCGACACCCGTGGTGCCGAGGAAGATGAACGAACCGATGGGCCGTTTGGGGTCTTGCAGTCCGGCGCGGCTCCGGCGCACGGCGTCGCTGACGGCCTGTATGGCCTCGTCCTGCCCGATGACCCGCTTGTGCAGTTCCTCTTCCAGATGGAGGAGTTTCTCGCGCTCGCTCTGGAGCATCTTGCTCACGGGGATGCCCGTCCAGCGGCTCACCACGTCGGCGATGTCCTCGGCCGTCACCTCTTCCTTAATCATGGCCTCTCCGCCCTGCGTGTCGCGCAGCTGGTTCTGGATTTTGGCGATGTCGTCCTCCAGCGCCTTGAGCTTGCCGTAGCGGATCTCGGCCACCCGGCCGTAGTCGCCTTCGCGCTCGGCGCGTTCGGCCTCGAACTTCAGCTGCTCCATCTGCTGCTTGTTCTGCTGGATTTTGTTGACCAAGGCGCGTTCGGCTTCCCACTTGGCCTTGTAGCTGCTTTCCTGCTCCTTCAGTTCGGCAATCTCCTTGCCCAGCTGTTCCAGCTTGGGCTGGTCGTTCTCGCGCTTGATGGCCTCGCGCTCGATTTCCAGCTGCTTCAGCCGGCGTTCGATTTCGTCCAATTCCTCGGGTACGGAGTCACGCTCCATCCGCAGCTTGGCGGCGGCCTCGTCCATCAGGTCGATGGCCTTGTCCGGCAGGAAGCGGTCGGTGATGTAGCGGTTGGACAGTTCCACGGCGGCGATGATGGCATCGTCCTGGATGCGCACCTTGTGGTGGTTCTCGTAGCGTTCCTTCAGTCCGCGCAGGATGGAGATGCTGCTCAGCGTGTCCGGCTCGTTGACCATGACGGTCTGGAACCGGCGTTCGAGAGCTTTGTCCTTTTCGAAGTACTTCTGGTATTCGTCCAGCGTGGTGGCGCCGATGCTCCGCAGCTCGCCGCGGGCCAGGGCCGGCTTCAGAATGTTGGCGGCATCCATGGCGCCTTCGCCCTTTCCGGCGCCCACCAGCGTGTGGATCTCGTCGATGAAGAGGATAATCTGCCCGTTGCTCTTCGTCACCTCGTTGATGACGGATTTCAACCGTTCCTCGAACTCACCTTTGTATTTGGCCCCGGCGATGAGGGCGCCCATGTCCAGCGAGTAGAGTTGCTTGTCCTTCAGATTCTCCGGCACGTCGCCCCGCAGGATACGGTGGGCCAGTCCTTCGACGATGGCCGTCTTGCCCGTTCCCGGCTCACCTATTAATATAGGATTGTTCTTCGTACGCCGACTCAGGATTTGCAGTACGCGGCGGATTTCCTCGTCGCGCCCGATGACCGGGTCGAGTTTGCCGGTGCGGGCAGCTTCGATGAGGTTCGTGGCATATTTCTCCAATGCCTGATAAGTTTCTTCGCTGTTCTGCGAGGTCACTTTCTCACCTTTGCGCAGTTCGTTGATGGCGGCGGTCAGTTCCTTTTCGTTGATGCCCGCGTCTTTCAGAATCTTGCTGGCCGTGCTGTTCACCGTGAGCAAGGCCAGGATGACAGGTTCAAGCGACACGAATTCATCTCCGTTCTTGGCGGCATAATCCTGTGCCCGTGTCAGCACTTCGTTGCTTTCTCGGCTCAGGTAAGGTTCTCCGCCCTGCACTTTCGGGAGAGATGCGATTTGGCTTTCCAGGACTTGTTCGACCTGTCGGCTGTTGACACCCAACTTCTGGAACAAGAAGTTCGTGACATTTTCTCCCACTTTAAGGATTCCGGCCAACAGGTGCTCCGGTTCGATAGCCTGTTGCCCCCGCGCTTGCACGAGGTTGACGGCTTCTTGGATGGCTTCTTGGGCCTTGATGGTAAATTTGTCAAATGTCATGGTTGTTCTCCTTTATTTATTATGGTTTATAGTCTGAATAGTTTGTGCGGCTTTAAGGCCGGCATCCAAGAAGCATCAAAGAACTTGCCATTCCGTGCGGACTGACAAAATGTCAGGAAAGAAGAAAGAACGACAGCTTGCGCCTTCCGTTTTTGAATTATAGGGAAACGTTATCACATGCTGAACCGTTACTTTATCTCATGAAAAATCATCGATAAAGTAGTAACTCGGCATTATGCCGTATCAATGAGTTTGTACTTCTACTCAAATATTTTATGAGATAAAGTACAAACTCATTCTTTGAAATTTGGCGGATACATATGGATTGAGTATCTATAACTTCCACCCCGAAATACTTTCCTGTATATTCCACAAATGGGCATAAAGCCCTTCCTTTCTGACAAGCTCATCATGCGTGCCTTCTTCTTTTATCCGCCCATTGTCCAAGACGATTATCCGGTCGGCGTCCTTGATTGTTTTGAGCCTGTGGGCAATGGCAATGACGGTGCGTCCTTTAATCAAAGAGTCGATGGCTTTCTGCACCTCCACTTCATTTTCAGGGTCGAGCGAGGCGGTCGCTTCGTCCAATAGGATAACAGGCGCGTCTTTCAGTATGGCGCGGGCGATGGATATGCGCTGTTTCTCGCCTCCGGACAAGGTACAGCCTCCTTCGCCCACCATCGTGTCGTAGCCTTGCGGCAAGCGCATGATGAAGTCGTGGCAACAGGCTTTCTTGGCGGCGGCAATGATTTC
>CALULT010000038.1 GCA_944321565.1 uncultured Paraprevotella sp.
CCATCCGCATGGAGAGCAGAAGGGGCGTTACGTCCCGCGCAGATTTTATTAAATCCCCACTATATTTCGACTGCGCCCGAACTGTTCCTCTGACATACGTCCATGCCGGGCGGGCATAAAAAAAGGCTTGACCTTTCAAAGCCAAGCCCTGCGCGTCGGAAAGAGGCGACTCGAACGCCCGACCCCTACGTCCCGAACGTAGTGCGCTACCAACTGCGCTACTTTCCGTTTGCGAGTGCAAAGGTAACTCTTTCTTTGGAAAGAAAAAAATTATCAGGGATTTTATTTGCAAAAAACAGCAAAACTTTCCCCCAGCACTCCCAAATCCCCTTTTCCCGGGTCAGTATATGGCCACTTTGAACACTCCATCTTCCCTGTTTTCAAAAACACGGTAGGCCTCCGCGATGTCCTTCAACGGGAAACGGTGCGTGATGAGCGGGGTGGTGTCTATCTTGCCCTCCGCGATGAGATGGAGAATCTCCTCGCAGTCGCACCCATCCACTCCACCAGTCTTGAACGTGAGGTTCTTGCCGTACATGTCCGGCAAAGGCAACACCTGCGGGCTGTCGTAGAGTGCCACCAACGTGACGACGGCATTGGGGCGGGCACATTCCCAAGCCAAACGGAACGTCTCCTCCGTGCCGGCCACCTCCAACACCACGTCCGCGCCGCCATGGTCGCTATGCGCGGGCACGAAGTCGCGACATTCCTCGGGACTAGTCAACAGCACCTGCGGATAATGTTCGCGCACAAAGCGGCACCGCTCGTAGGACTTCTCGCACACGATGATGCACTTAGGACGTTTCAACATGGCACAAAGAAGCGTACAGATGCCCGTCGGCCCGGCACCGATAATCAGCACCGTGTCTTCCTCACCTATTTCCGAGATGCGCGCCGCCCAAAATCCCGTGGCCAACACGTCGCCAACGAACAAAGCCTGTTCATCGCTCACCATATAAGGAATGCGGGTCAGCCCCTGGTCGGCATGTGGCACACGGACATATTCAGCCTGTCCGCCGTCGATGCGGCATCCCAATGCCCATCCCCCGTCGGGGGCCGTGCAATTGTTCACGTAACCATGGCGGCAGAAGAAACATTCGCCGCAAAACGTCTCCACGTTCACGGTCACCCGGTCGCCCGGTTTGACCGAAACGACCTCGGCACCGACCTCTTCCACCACGCCGACCATCTCGTGCCCCACCGTCACGCCCGGCACGGCACGGGGCACACTGCCGTGCTTGATGTGAAGGTCGCTCGTGCAAATGCTCCCAAGCGTCACGCGCACAATGGCGTCGCGCGCATCCTTCAACACAGGCTTTGGCTTCTCCAACAATTCGAACTTTCCGCGTTCCACGTATGTATATGCCAGCATAATCCCTCCTCTCTTCTATCGTATTTTTACAAAGATAATGCAAACCGAGCGCAGCACAAAACAAATCCATTTGTTTTTCATGCCGAGGTGAAGCTTATCTTATCCAGAAATAAACCTTCTCCATCACATTTTATACCCTTTTACCTGTTAATTCATACAAAAACGCAAAAAAGTAGCCGCATTCTTACTAACTTTACCCCAACGAACCAAATCACAAACAGCTATGAGAAAGAATTTCGGGGCCAAGCCCTTCACCTACCCGCAACCCGTCTTCATCATCGCCACCTACGGCGAAGACGGCACTCCCGATGCCATGAACGCGGCATGGGGAGGCATCAGCGAAATAAACGAAATCAGCCTCTGCCTCAGCGCGGGGCACAAGACTGTCAAGAACATCCTGCAGCGCAAGGCCTTCACCGTGAGCATGGCCGAGGCAGGACAAGTTGTTGCCTGCGACTACGTAGGCATCGTGTCGGGCAATAACGTGGCCGACAAGTTCGCCCGCGCCGGCTTCCACGCCACAAAATCGGAATTCGTGGATGCCCCGCTGATTGACGAGTTGTCGGTTGCAGTGGAATGCAAGCTGAAAGATTACAACGCGGACACCTGCATCCTGCGTGGCGAAATCGTCAATGTCAGCGTGGACGAACGTGTGCTGGACGAGGCCGGCAAGGTGAATGCCGCCAAGGTCATGCCAATTACTTTCGACCCGTTCAACAACGACTACCTGAAAGTGGGCGAAAAAGTGGGCAACGCTTTCTCGGACGGGAAACAACTGAAATAGGAAAAACATAGGAAGGAAAGCCAGAATCAAACAAATTTCGGCCTTCCTCCACAATCCCGAAAGTTTCAGAGCCTGAAACACCCAGTTTCAAAGCCTGAAACACCCAGTTCCAAAGCCTGAAACACCCAGTTCCAAAGCCTGAAACACCCAGTTCCAAAGGCCTGAAACACCCAGTTCCAAAGCCTGAAACTCCCAGTTCCAAAGGCCTGAAACACCCAGTTCCAAAGCCTGAAACTCCCAGTTCCAAAGGCCTGAAACACCCAGTTCCAAGGCCTGAAACACCCAGTTCCAAAGGCCTGAAACTCCTGCTCCGTTTCACAAGGGGAATGAATCATCCCTGCAGGCATGGCAACCTGCGCAGACGCTACCGCTTAGAAAAGGCATAAAGCCCGGCAAACACCAACAAACCGTTGAGCATCAAAAGCTCATAACCGAAACGGTAGCCAAAAGCCGCAGCCGTGTAAGCATCAAGCAAATAACAGCATACAGGAGCGGCCACGCACACCCAAGGCACGATGCGGCCGCACGGCGTGCGACGCGTGAACAACCCGAAAGCGAACAAGCCCAACAAGGGGCCATAAGTGTAGGATGCCACCACATAGACCGCATCTATCACGCTGGAACTGTCCATCGCTTCGAAAAACAAAATGCAACACACAAACAGCAAAGCCATGACGGCATGCACCCACCGACGCACCACATCCGGACGGGCAAAACGCCGTTCCACGTCGAGGATGTCCACACAAAAACTCGTGGTAAGAGCCGTAAGGGCTGAATCCGCACTGTTGAAAGCGGCAGCCACCAGCCCAAGGGCAAACAAGACCGACACCCCCGTGCCCAAATAGCCCCCGGCACAAAACATCGGCAAGACTTCATCCCCTTTTCCCGGAAGAGACAGCCCCATATTCCCCGCCAACACCACCAGGAGGACGCCCAACACCAAAAGCAGCCAATTCAGGGGAATGAAGAGGAAACCGTAGGTGCACATGTCCTTTTGCGCATCGCGCAGGTTCTTGCATGTCAGGTTCTTCTGCATCATGTCCTGGTCCAGTCCCGTCATCACGATGACAATGAAAATGCCGCTCAGGAACTGCTTGACGAAATGTTGCTTCGAAGTCCAATCGTCCCACTCCAGCCAACGGCCATGCGGATGGACAGCCACGCATTCTAGTGCCTCGCCCACCGTGAGCCCGTTCAGGCAGCACACTTGCCAAAGCATCCACAACAAGACCGCTACCAAGCATAATGTCTGCAACACGTCTGTCCACACCAACGTGCGGATGCCGCCACGCGCCGTATAGAGCCAAATGCAAAACACGGCGGCCGTCGCCGTGAGCCAAAACGGGACACCCGTGTCCCGAAGCACGAACTCCTGCAAAACCAGGCATACCAAATAGAGCTTGACGGCAGCCCCCGCCAACTTCGACAACAAGAAGAACGAAGTCCCCGTGCGGCTTGCCCACCGCCCCATGCGCAGTTCCAGATACCCGTAAATAGACGTCAGGTCCAGCCTGTAATATAACGGCAAAAGGAAAAAAGCCACCACAAGATAGCCGAAGAAAAAGCCCACGCACATCTGCATGTAGGTCATATCCACATCGCGCACCATGCCCGGCACGGACACCAGGCTCACGCCCGACACAGAAGACCCCAACATGCCGAACGCTACGACCCACCAAGGCGAACGGCGGCCGCCACGAAAAAAAGCCTCGTTGTCGCCCTTCCCACTCGTCCACCGGGAAACGGCATACAACAAGGCAAAATAGATAACAAGCGCACCCAGGACATACAAACCCAACATGCGACCCGTCCTTCCCCTCCGTTACACAGACTCAAAGAAAGTCCGTTCGTTGCAGTTCACCTCTTCCAACGTGAAACGGCTGCTCCCGTCGAAACAATGGGTGCATATCCTGCATTTGGGCAAGCCGATGGCTTCCACCAGATCTTCCAACGTATTGAATTTCAAAGAGGTCAGGTTAAACCTTTTAGCTATCTCGTCCACCATGCGACTGTATTCCGGCGAGCCCGTCTCGGCATATTTCTCGATATTCTTGTTTTCTTCGCCTTCGAATTCCTTGATGATTCGCCGCGTGATCAGCTCCATGTCGCTCTTGGACGAAGTGAAGTTGATGAAGGGGCAACCGTAAATCAGCGGCGGGCAGGCAATGCGCATGTGCACTTCCTTGGCTCCGTAGTCGAAAAGCACTTTCGTATTGTCACGCAGTTGTGTGCCGCGCACGATGGAGTCGTCACAGAACAACACCCGCTTGCCTTTCAGCATGTCGCGGTTGGCGATTAGCTTCATCTTCGCCACCAAGGAACGCATCTCCTGGTTGCTGGGCGTGAAACTGCGCGGCCACGTAGGCGTATATTTGGAAATGGCCCGCTGATAGGGCACCTTCTTGCCCACGGCATAACCCAAAGCCATTCCCACGCCGGAATCCGGGATGCCACAAGCACAATCCACTTCGGCCTCATCATGCTCACCCATCTTTTTCCCGCAAGCAAAGCGCATTTCCTCCACGTTGCGTCCTTCATAACATGACGTGGGAAAGCCGTAATACACCCACAGGAACGAACAAATCTGCATCCGCAGGTTGGGCTTCCTCAGGCATTCCATTCCGTCTGCATGCAGCCGCACGATTTCCCCGGGGCCAAGGTAATAAGCAATCTCATAACCCAGGTTTGGAAAAGCCGTCGTCTCGCCCGTCACGGCATACGCCCCGTCTTTCCGCCCTACCACAATAGGTGTGCGCCCCCAACTGTCGCGGGCGGCAATCACTCCGTCTTCGGTGAGCAACAACAAAGAACACGACCCCTTGATTTCCTTGTACATCCCTTCGATGCCTTCCACAAAAGTCTTTCCCTGATTAATAAGCAAAGCCACCAGCTCGGTGGGATTGATGCGCCCGGAACTGAACTCGGAAAAGTGCATGCCCTTGGCCAGCAATTTGGCCGACAAATCTTCGGCATTGTTGATTTTCGCCACTGTCACGATGGCGAAACGTCCCAAATGGGAATTCATCAGCAACGGCTGGGCATCCGTGTCACTGATAACCCCGATGCCTGCGTTCCCATCAAACTTCGCCAGCTCCTCCTCGAACCTCGTGCGGAAATAAGAACTTTCCAAATTATGTATGGAACGGTTGAAACCACGTTCCTTACTATACGTGGCCAACCCGCCACGCCGGGTTCCCAAATGGGAATTATAGTCCGTGCCATAGAACAAATCCGTCACGCAACACGTCTCTGAAACGACGCCGAAAAAACCGCCCATAATGTTGATTTGTATTTTGTGGCGCAAAATTATAAAAAAACGCCAACTCCCGCAATATCCACTTTTTTTTGTTAACTTTGCCCGCATCACAGGCAAAACCCGGAAAACGTGACTTTCTTACGACAAATATTGCTCGCCATCATGTTGCTCGCACCTTTCACCGTACAAGCACGGTTGGAAGTGGCCGACTCCATCATCGCGCGCATGCATCATGCCGCCGCGCAATATGCTGAATATGTGCACGAATACCGGGCTGAACTATACGTAAAAGCCCAACTGGACATCATCCGGAAAAACCGCGGATTCCGCTTCATTCCCGGACTTTTCAGGACAGAAAAGGATGCAAACCGTTTCATCGTAGAAACTTACAGCGACCTGCATTACACCCACCCCAACATTTATGACCAAAAAATCAAAGCCTACACCGGAACATTGAAAGACGCCCGCGAACTGCCGGGCATCACAGACTATTTCAACGTCAATGTCTATGCCCCCTACCTGCTGGGGGAACGCCTGCTTTCGCCTTTGGCACCCAACAGCGACAAATATTACCGTTACGTCGTTGATTCCGTGTCGTGCGACAGCCTGCAGCGGCTGGAATACCGCATCCGGTTCATCCCGCGCAACAAGAGTTTCCAGCTGATAGAAGGCCAAATGACCATCACGGAAGGGGCATGGAGCATACGTGACATGTCGTTCAAGGGACGTTTCGAACTCCTCACCTTCGAAAGCCACATCCAAATGGGCGACATCGGGACAGATAAGGAATACCTGCCCGTGCAAATCAACATCAATGCGTCCTTCGCTTTCGCCTATAATGTCATGGAAGGATATTACGAAGCCCACCTGGCATATACCGACATCCGCCACAAAGACAACACGCCTGCCGACAGCATCACGCGCCACGACTACAACCTGACGGCCTCGTTCGCCCTGCAATGCGACCGGAAAGCCTACACCAGGGATTTCGCCCGTTTCGACACCCTCCGCCCTGTCCCGTTGTCTTCCTCGGAAGCTTATATATATAAAAGGTATGAAGCCCGGAACGACTCCATAAAACACCAACCGACCGACTCATTGAAGGCATCAAGGAAAAGGATGTGGGGAACGGTCGGCGACTTGTTGCTGACAGACAGTGATTGGAAACTAGCCCAAAACGCGACCCTCCGCAATTCCCCCTTCATCAACCCGCTGCTCGTGAGCTACAGCAAGACCATCGGCACGGCCTACCGGCAAGACTTGAAGCTCAATACCCTGTTGCGCAACGGACAGAGCCTGCACGTCGGAGCCCGTTTAGGATATAATTTCACGCATAAGGAGTTCTACTGGAGCGTGAACGGGGAATACCTGTACAGTCCTGAACGGCAAGGCTGGCTACGCATCAACGTGGGCAACGGCAACCGCATCGCCAACAGCCGGATCATCGAACGCCTGGAAAAGATTTCCACAGACAGCATCATCGACTTCGACAAGCTTAACATCGATCTGTTCCAAGACTTGAACTTCGAAATCAGCAACCACATTGAGCTCACCAACGGGCTTTCGCTCGCCGTAGGCTTCATGTTCCACCGGCGTACTCCCGCGGAACATCCCGATGACAGCTTCCGGGAAATCGACCTCCCGGAAAACGTGGCTGAAGGCTTACAAGCCAACATCAAACCGCAATACAACAGTTTCGCCCCCCGCATCCGGCTGGAATGGACACCCGGACAATACTATTACCTCAACGGGCGGCAGAAAGTCAATCTGAAATCCCGCTTTCCCACGTTCATCTTGGATTATGAGCGAGGCCTGAAGGGCGTCCTCAAAAGCACAGGTGCCTATGAACGAATCGAATTCGACATGCAACACCACATCCGCACCGGACTGCTCTCCAACCTTTACTACCGCTTCGGGGTCGGCTTTTTCACCAATCAAAACGAAACCTACTTCGTGGACTTCGTCAACTTCCGCAAAAGCAACCTGCCGGAAGGATGGAGCGATGAAATCGGCGGTGTGTTCCAAGCCCTGGACGGCCAATGGTACAATGCCTCCAACTACTACGTCAGAGGGCACATCGCATACGAGGCACCCTTCCTCCTGCTCCGGCATCTGATTAAATACACCAACCATGTGCAGAACGAACGCCTCTACCTCAACCTGCTGACCATGGACCATCTCGGTCCTTACATGGAAGTGGGTTATGGCATCGGCACCTTCGTATTCGACATGGGGCTTTTCCTCTCACTGGAAAAATTCAACCGCATCGGATTCGGCTACAAGTTCACCTTTGAATTATTCAACAAATAGGCACCAGCATCAAAACACCGCCTGAAACCTTAAATTATGTTACAGGAAAAGGGATTCCCATTTTCCTGTTCGTATGCCATATAAACAAGCACGGGAAACACGTGCACATTCTGTTCAATCAAACATTCTAAAGACATGAAAAAAATCCTTGCTGCATGCCTGATGGCATTGACCGCAACAGCCATGACGGCAGCCATCCCCGCGGAAAAGACAGACACAACCTTCACGGCCACGTCCAATCCTTTCGTCAAATATAAGTATCTGGGCGATCCGGCCGCATTGGTGGACGGCGATAAGGTGTATATCTATGCCGGGCACGACGAATGCCCCGACAACCAAAACCGCTATGTCATGCATGAATGGTGCATATTCTCCACCTCGGACATGAAAACCTTTACCGAACATGCCTACACGTTGAAAGCCACAGAATTTCCTTGGGCGCGCGGAGAAGCATGGGCCAGCCAAGTGATTGAACGCAACGGGAAATACTATTGGTATGTGACGGCCGAACACAAAAGCATACGCGGAAAAGCCATCGGAGTGGCCGTGGCCGATTCCCCCATAGGCCCTTTCGTGCCGCAACCAGAAGCCTTGGTCACCAACGACATGACGACAAAATACACTCCGATAGGCTGGGAGGACATCGACCCTACGGTTTGGATCGACGATGACGGCCAAGCCTATATGTTTTGGGGCAACACACAGCTTTACTACGTCAAACTGAAAGACAACATGGTGGAAACCGAAGGCGACATCATGCCCATCAGCATCGAAGGCATCCATCAGCCTTCTCTCCCGGCACAAGGCAAAGACTTCTATACCGAAGCACCATGGATACACAAACGGGGCGACTGGTATTACCTGAGCTTTGCCGTGGGATTCCCCGAAAAAACGGCATACGCCATGAGCAAAAACATCAACGGCCCATGGGAGTACAAAGGAATCCTGAACGAAATCGCCGGCAACAGCAACACGAACCACCAGGCCATCATCGAGTTCAAAGGCGACTGGTACTTCGTTTACCACAACGGAGCCATCAACACGGCCGGCTCCAGCTACCGCCGCTCACTCTGCATCGACCGTCTCTATTACAAAAAGAACGGCGAAATGAAACGGGTGCAAATGACCAGCGAAGGGCTTTGGGGAGAAAAATAAAAGACTGTATCCAATCATAACCTCACGCAGGCGGGGACAGGCCATCCATAACATTAACCTAATTACGCAGGCCTGTTCCCGCCTTTCTTATTGCAACACGAGTTTGTGCTTTTGACACACAACACAGAAGCACACAAATCCATGAACTATTTTGAATTCCGCAAAACGCCGGCCAAACCGGCCTTGGAAACGAAGATATACTAACTTGGCAAAGTAAGATATCTTAAATGGGCAAGTAAGATATCTTACTTTGCGGATGCAGTATCTCTTCTTTTGAAAAGCAGCCCACACTCCAGGCTTTCTTCATGTTTTCAAATGCTCCTTGCAAGGTGGAAAATCCACAGCGTTTGGCACACGGGGTCAACACGCTGTGGATTTTCCAGTAAATGTACCTAAAGGGAGGAAGTCCGCAAAAAGCAACCATGGCTAACGCCCGTCAGGTATCACGGCAGGAGTATCCACCACTGTGATTGTCTCATTCTCATCCTCTGTCTGTGGCGGTTCTTCCCCGTAGTCTGGTTCTTCTTCCGGATGGGTGTCCGGTTCCGGCGTTTCTCCAATGTCTTCGCCCTCCTTCCACTCATAACGCTCCAACCCTTTCAGCCCGATGACCCGGAAATAATGTTTCACCAAGCCGCACAAAGCCACGCGCCGGCCAAGATTCCCAGGATGGCTCGCCAAATTCAATTCATCCCTGGCCTCGGAACCATTCTTCAACTCCACCGGCATACAATATGCCACGTCCGTCTCGTCCGGAGCATCCGCAATCAGGAGATTGCTCTCCCGCGCCCCATCAGCAGAAAACTTGGCCGTGCTTATCGCGCTGCCTGTGCAACTCCCCACTATATACCCGATGACACAGACCTCGTAATCCGCATCCAAGTCCATGCCAGCGTAAACCGACATAACCTCGGCCACAGACAGGATATCCATTTCCTCCGGAAGCGGATGCTCGCCCGTGCCGGAGATGTCCTGCGAACCATTCCCCCCACTACCCGTTTGTTCCGTTCCTCCGGTTTCATCTACAGGCAATTCCACCTTTTGACATGCGGCTCCCCACACCAGCATGCCCATCCCCAACAAACCTGCGCCCCATCTGTGCCATCCCGCTTTCATCGTGGTCACTCTTCCGTAATAACTTCCTTGAATTTCTTGAACTTGGCCTTCACATTGTGGGAATAATAGAAATCATCCCACAACGCCCAAATATACACCAGCACATCAAAAGCCAGCCACACGGCCAAAACCCATTGCCAAACTTCCAAATTCATAGCTTTTAAACATTTTTCCCTCCCACAAAGATACGATTTTATCTTAAGTCGCACGACTTTAGCGAAAAAAAACTATCTTTGCAACACAATAAAAATTGCATCATTCAAACATGGAAATCGTAAAAACAGCCATTGAAGGCGTAGTCATCATCGAACCGCGCCTCTTTAAGGACGAAAGAGGTTACTTTTTCGAATCTTTTTCCCAACGGGACTTCGACAGGCAGGTGCGCCCCATCCATTTCGTGCAAGACAACGAAAGCAAAAGCTCATATGGTGTCCTGCGCGGCCTGCATTTCCAAAAGCCGCCCTTCGCCCAAAGCAAACTGGTGAGGGTCATCAAAGGCGCCGTATTGGACGTGGCCGTCGATATCCGCAAAGGTTCACCCACTTTCGGGCAGCACGTGGCCGTGGAACTCACGGAAGACAACCATCGCCAGTTTTTCATCCCGCGCGGATTCGCGCACGGTTTCAGCGTACTCACACCTGAGGTCGTCTTCCAATACAAATGCGACAATTTCTATGCCCCGCAAAGCGAAGGGGCTTTGGCGTGGGACGACCCCGACCTCGGCATCGACTGGGGCATTCCCGCCGACAAAGTCATCCTTTCAGAAAAAGACAAGCACCATGCACGGCTGAAAGACGCCGAATGGCTGTTCGACTACAACGAAGATTTATATCAATAACACATTTCATCTCCCAAACTTATGGATTTCAAGAGAAACATCATCGTCACCGGCGGCGCGGGCTTCATCGGAAGCCACGTGGTGCGCCTGTTCGTGAACAAATATCCGGAGTACCGCATCATCAACGTGGACAAACTGACCTACGCGGGCAACTTGGCCAACCTGAAAGACGTGGAAGACCGTCCGAATTATGTGTTCGTGAAGGCCGACATCTGCGATTTCGACAAGATGGCCGAACTGCTGTCGCAATACCACGTGGACGGCATCATCCACTTGGCCGCCGAAAGCCACGTGGACCGCTCCATCAAAGACCCGTTCACCTTTGCCCGCACCAACGTGCTGGGCACCCTCTCGCTGTTGCAAGCCGCCAAGAATTATTGGGAATCGCTTCCCGAAGGCTACGAAGGCAAACGCTTCTACCACATTTCCACCGACGAGGTGTATGGCGCATTGGAACTGACCCACCCCGAAGGCATCGAGCCGCCATACACCACTACGGCCTCTTCCAACCAGCACCACATGGCATACGGCGAGGAGTTTTTCCACGAAACGACAAAATACAACCCGCATAGCCCCTACTCGGCTTCGAAGGCCAGCAGCGACCATTTCGTGCGGGCATTCCACGACACCTATGGCATGCCTACCATCGTCACGAACTGTTCCAACAACTACGGCCCCTACCAGTTCCCCGAGAAACTGATTCCACTATTCATCAACAATATCCGCCACCGCAAACCGCTCCCTGTATATGGAAAAGGAGAAAACGTGCGCGACTGGCTCTATGTGGAAGACCACGCGCGGGCCATCGACCTCATCTTCCATCAAGGGAAAGTGGCCGACACCTACAACATCGGTGGTTTCAACGAATGGAAGAACATCGACATCATCAAGGTAGTCATTAAGACCGTGGACCGCCTGCTCGGACGTCAAGAAGGCGAAGACATGGACTTGATTACCTACGTGACCGACCGCAAGGGGCACGACCTGCGTTATGCCATCGACTCCACCAAGCTGCAAAAGGAACTGGGATGGGAACCCAGCCTGCAGTTCGAGGAAGGCATCGAGAAAACCGTGCGCTGGTATCTTGACAACCAAGCATGGATGGACAATGTAACCAGCGGAGACTACCAAAAATATTACGACAGCATGTACAAGAACCGCTAAACCCCGATTCGTTTATTACAACCTGTCGCCCCGCAACTTCCAAAAGGGAAATGCGGGGCGACAGGTTTTATCCCAAATCCTGGCAGCGAAAAATTTCTGCCGAGGGTGTAGCAAAATAAACTCCTCCGCCTTGCAGGAGGGCACTGAAAAAGTCCATTATTTGAAAATACCACTAACAAAATGCAAGTAAAAGTACCGGCAACAAGCTAAATAGCGTATAAAACATTGCGTTTACAGCAAATATGCGTCTTTTTATTTACATTACGATAGCACATCTTCGTGAGAGGGGACTTTTTCAGTGCCCTCCCTTGTAGGGGAGGTGGCGCGAAGCGACGGAGGGGTCTCACGTCCACAAAGACATACTTTATGTGTGCGTCCGTGGGGGTGAAACCCCTCAGGCCCGTTGGGCCAGCTCCCCTACAAGGCGGAGCAGTTCCTTCTCGCAGGTTTTGATACACCCTCATACTCTTACTTCTGTCACGTGGGATTCGGAAATCCGCACCCCAATTGCGTTCGCAGCAAAGAGAACAAAACGGCCAATTATGTCCGCCACATGGCGCACAAAAGGGTCGTTACGACCCCTCTCAGCTGCGGCTCACCTCCAAGCCCTTTCCCGACAGGCTCATTTCCACGAAACGCGCCCGGTCGTTCAAGGCTCCTTCCGAAAGAATGCGGCGTATCCGCAACGCGGCTTCTTCGTCCTTCGCCACCATGTACAGGTATCCTCCTCCTCCCGCACCGGGAAGTTTATATCCAAGGCAAAGGTCATCCACCTTACGGACGACAGCTGCAATGGCCGGAGGGTTCGTTCCCGCATCCAAACGGCAATTCTGCGTCCACGAACGCCGGACGAGCCGCCCCATCTCCTCGAAACAGTTCCTTTGGATGGCATCATACATGTCTAAAGCATGCGCCTTCATCCGGCCCAGCAGGTCGAGCCTTTCCGTCTCGTTCAGGAACATGCCTTTCACGATTTCCGCGAGAATGCTCTTGGCCGTGCGCGTGATGCCAGTATAATACAACAGGTGGCACGGACGATGCTCGGGAGCGGTGAACACATGTTCCGGCAACCACCGGACCAAGGGCTTCTGATTGCTTCCCGGACGGGTCTGCAACAGCTTCGCCCCTTGCAGGATGCCGCCATACTGGTCTTGCCATCCTCCGCCGGTGGTCAGCAACTGCTCCAGCACCAACGTGCGGTTGCCAATCTCGTAACGGTCCCAGCCCAGCCCGCAAAAATCATTCAGCGCGCCCAGCACCGTAGAAGCCAAGATGGAGCTTGTGCCCAACCCCGACCCGGCGGGAATGGCCGACAGGAGCGTGATTTCGATCCCCGTGCCGAACGCCTCCAACTGGCGTTCCAACGAATCATAGCGTTCCACACAGAAATCCGGATGGAATCCCGACAGCACCAACGCGGCTTTCGGGATGGAAAACGGCGAGCCAACTTTCTGGAACGCGGAAAGTTCTTCATACGTGCGCACCACCTCCATCGCGCCCAAGTCAATGGAACGCATCACGACATGGCGTTCGCGACAAGGCTTAACATATACCTGCAAGGGAGGCTGCCCGTTCAGCTCGATGGAGATGTTCACCACGTTCCCGCCTTCCATCAGGCTGTAAGGGGGCGTGTCTGTCCATCCCCCGGCCAGGTCGATGCGCACCGGGCTTCGCCCCCACACTATCTGGTCGGCATAGACGGAAAGGCGTGGCGACTGCCGACGCTCCAACGTCGTTTCGGTCAGCATCCTGCGCATCAGCCCGAAAGCCCGGTCTTCGCAATCCGTCCCGTCCTGCCCCTTCAGCGTAGCCACCCGCGCCCGGAACATCGCGTCGCTGATGCGCGTCAGGCCGCCGGTGTCTTCCGGCAACTCGGCGGGCAGAGCCAAGCCATGCGCGGCATAGACATGCGCCACCTCGTCCAAATTCAATTGGTAAAACACGCTATGGGCATGATGGGCCGCCAATTGCGGCAAGTTCTTCAGGCGGAACGCCTCGCGCTGGGCCGTCAGCCTCCGCAAGTTGGCTTCGGCCGACAATTCGTCGGCTGACAATTTGCGGGCTTGCCGCCAGACGCGGGCACCGGCCTCGCAGTCCGGTTCCGTTGTCATCCAACGCAACACAACACCCAACTCGTCCACGTCCCTGCACAACGGAAACAACCGCGCGGCCTGCAAGTCATGGCTCCCTTCTATCGCTTCGGGCGAGAGGCCACGAAGCCGCAACCATTCCCCTGCGGGAATGCCTTGGTAGGTCACCGCCGCGTCATGCAGATTTCCCTTGAAAGCGTCGCTGAACCCGTATGGACGAGCCGCGAAGGCCGACTCGCCCACCGGCACCACGTCAACGCACGTGCCTTCTTCCAGGCGCAGCTCCCAGCGGTTCTCCGGCACCCCGGTAACGATATTGCGGCTGGCCAACGTCCATCCCCGCGCCACAAAGCTGTTTTCAATCCACAACTCGGAATTTTCAGGCCGCAAAGCCACCTCCACCTCGGCATTCTGCACGAACATCGCCGGATGGGGCTTCACCTTGCGGTGCATGATTTCCCGCTGGTCGGTCACGATGTTCTGCACCGCCAGCGTGGAAGAAATCATCTCGCGGCTCGTGCCATAATGATAAAAGCTTCCGCCCTCCAAAGGCAGGATGGCCACCGTCAAGCGGTTCAACTCATCGTCCTCCACCTTGGGAGAGTCGCCCAATGCCAGGCCGAACTCCGAATACATGTCATAGAAGGACAGGCTGCCGTCCCCGGCCTTCGCCCGCTTCGCCATCAAGTCCACCGCCCGGTCGCTCAGCAACCAGATGCCGATGTCCATCAGGAACAAATAGCCACGCTGCATCAGTTCCGAGATGTCCTCCACGGCAGGTTTCTGCCACATGAAAGCCAGCCTGTCCGGTGTGCGGCGGTCTGACACGAACACGCCATGGTTCTTGGCCAAAGCAGGCTCTACCCACAAGCCGTAACAAACCACGTCGGCTTCCGGAATATCCTGCAGGGGCTTGTCCGTGCGGATATACACGTCGCCGCTGGCGATCAACGTATGCAAAGACTCCGGCGCACGCTCCATGATTTCCTCGTACAACGGAAGCTGCAACGACAACAGGTTTTGCGAGAGACATTGCCCGCGTTTCCAGCGGAACACCGGCACGGGGGTCAAAATCTTGCCCGACGGCGCATAGGCCGGCAGGCGGCGGCTTTGTCCGCCCGCATGCAACAGGATGCGTTTCTCCCGCCCCAACCAAACGGCAAAGGGCATGTCACCATGCCCTTCCGCTTCCTTGCAAGCCTCCAAAAGCCATGCCGTCCCCCCACCGGAGCCCAACTTGTGCCCCACAGGGTCTGACGTGCAAAACCACTCGCCGCGCCCCGCATGCGTGATGTCATGAAAACAATCCACCAAGTTCGGCGGCAGTGACAACAATTTCTTCATGTGGCTCAAATCGTTTGGTGGTTGATGCAAATTCCTTTCAGATACCATTCATACAAGCGATGAATGCCCTCGTCGATTTCCACCTTATGCTGCCAACCCAGCCGGTGAAGCTTGCTCACATCGGTCAGTTTGCGCATCGTGCCGTCGGGTTTAGAGGCATCCCAGCGCAACTCGCCCTTGAAACCGATTTCCTCCATGATTTTCCCGGCCACCTCGCGGATGGACAGTTCCTTCCCCGTCCCCACGTTGATGTGGCAGTTCCGGATTTCCTTTTCGCCGGGGGCGTAGGTGTCCTTGAAGTCCACGTTCAACAGCACATGGACACTCGCGTCCGCCATTTCCTCGCTCCACAGGAACTCGCGCAACGGTGTGCCCGTGCCCCACAGGGTCACGGCCTCGGGCGTGATGCCGTAATGTGCCAGCACCGACAGGATTTCCTTCTCGTCCGAACCGCCATCCACCACGGTTTTCACCCCGTCGCGCACCATGCTCACCGGGCGCAGGCCGATGTCCTTGCGCACCGCCTCCCAGTCGCCCTCGTTCAGGCACTTGGCCAGGTGTATCTTGCGAATCATGGCGGGCAGCACGTGGCTGTTTTCCAAGTGGAAGTTGTCGTTCGGCCCGTAGAGGTTCGTCGGCATCACGGCGATATAATTCGTTCCGTACTGCAGGTTGAAGCTCTCGCACATCTTCAGCCCCGCGATTTTCGCGATGGCGTAAGGCTCGTTCGTGTATTCCAGCGGCGAGGTCAGCAAGCACTCCTCCTTCATGGGCTGCGGGGCCTCGCGCGGATAAATGCACGTGCTGCCCAGGAAAAGCAACTTCTTCACCCCGTGGCGGAAACTCTCTCCAATGACGTTTTGCTGAATCTGCAGGTTCTGGTAAATGAAATCAGCACGATACTGCAGGTTGGCCATGATGCCGCCCACGTGGGCCGCCGCCAGCACCACCGCGTCCGGACGCTCCGCATCGAAAAATGCCTTCACCGCCGCGCCGTCCAGCAAATCCAGTTCCTTGTGGGAGCGGCCCACCAAATTCGTATAGCCGCGCTGCATCAAGTTATTCCAAATGGCGGAGCCTACCAACCCGTGGTGGCCCGCCACATATATCTTCGCTGTCTTGTCCAACATAGGCTTATTCCTTGTCCAACTGCGCTTTCAGGTGCAGTTTCTTCACAAACTTCATGTCGTGTTCCACCATGAGCTTCACCAGTTCGGGGAACGTGGTCTTCGTCGGATTCCAACCCAACAGCGTCTTGGCCTTCGTCGGGTCGCCCAGCAGCTGCTCCACCTCGCACGGACGGAAATATTTCGGATCGACCTCCACCAACACGCGGCCCGTGGCCTTGTCAACACCCTTCTCGTCCACGCCACTGCCCTGCCATTCCAACTCAACGCCCAGATATTGGAAGGCCAGTGTGCAGAACTCGCGCACGGTGTGCATCTCGCCCGTGGCAATCACGAAGTCCTCGGGAGTCTCATGCTGAAGGATGAGCCACATGCACTCCACGTAGTCCTTCGCATAACCCCAGTCGCGGCGCGCGTCCAAGTTACCCAAGTAGAGTTTGTCTTGGAATCCCTGCACGATGCGGGCCGCAGCCAGCGTGATCTTGCGCGTCACGAACGTCTCGCCGCGCCGTTCGCTCTCGTGGTTGAACAAGATGCCGTTCACCGCGAACATCCCGTAGCTCTCCCGATAGTTCTTCGTAATCCAAAAGCCATACTGCTTGGCTACGCCGTACGGTGAACGGGGATAGAAAGGCGTCGTCTCCTTCTGTGGCACTTCCTGCACCTTGCCGAACAATTCCGACGTGGAAGCCTGATAAATCCGACAGGTCTTCTCCAACCCGCAGATGCGAACGGCTTCCAGCAGCCGCAACGTGCCCACGGCATCGGCCTCGGCCGTATATTCCGGCACGTCGAACGACACCTTCACGTGGCTCTGTGCCGCTAGGTTATAAATCTCTGTTGGATGAATATCACTGATTATACGAATGAGCGAACTGCTGTCCGTCATGTCACCCCAATGGAGATTCACCAAACGGCTCTTCTTCATGTCGCGCACCCACTCGTCAAGGTAAAGATGCTCGATGCGCCCAGTATTAAACGATGAAGAACGACGCATGATGCCATGCACCTCATAACCTTTTTCAATCAAAAATTCCGCCAGGAAGGAACCGTCCTGCCCCGTAATACCGGTGATTAACGCTACTTTTCTCATTGATATACCTAATTTATGCTTGAATAACTGCGACAAAGTTATAACTTTTCCTGTAAACAAGCCCCTGTTTTTCCCAAAAACAGTCATAGGAACCAGATAAAAAAGCAAACACAGGCATTCCCCCACGACAAAATTCCTTTCATCGGAGAAAAACGTCCTTTCATTGGAGAAAAAAATTCTTTCATCGGAGAAAATCCTGCGCCAAAACAAACTTTTTCACCAAAGGATACCAAAAAACTTTCTATTCCGGCCAAAAAACATTAACTTCGCAAATGAACAAAAGCACTTGAACACCGATGACCTACCAATTCAACATTCAACTCAAAGGCATCACCAAGCCACCCGTGTGGCGGCGTGTGCTGGTGCCGGACACATACGATTTCCTCGACAAGTTTTCACGACAAAAGACAATAGGCGCCAGTAAGACAAAATTGAAATCCTTTTTCACAGACCGCGCCATACAAAAGATGTGCTACATATACGATTTCGGAGACAATTGGACGCACATCATCACATTGGAAGACGTGCTTGAAGAACAAAGGGAAAAAGCCGACTGCGCGACCGGAAATGGAGCCTGCCCGCCTAGCTGTCCTGTGAATTTTGCGCGACAATAGTTTCTATTACACAAATCACCCACAATATCTCCCATGATCCACGGACACGGCGATGACATCGGCTTCAACAACCACCCCATCCGGCTCAACTTCAGTAGCAACGCGCACCACCCCGCACGGCTCAATGAGCTTTTCGACCACCTGAACAGCTGCTGGAAGAATGTATGCTCTTATCCCGAACCTCTTCCGGAAACCGCCGAGCGCATCTTGGCCGACGCCCTGCACGTCAGCGCGGAAGAAGTATGCTTAACCAACGGCGCGACCGAAGCCATCTATCTCGCGGCACAGGCATTCGCCGGGAGATGTTCCTACATTTTGGCACCCACGTTTGCGGAATATGCCGACGCCTGCCGGCTACATCGGCATAAAGTGAAATACCTCTACACCCCTGCCCGCCTGCCAGAAGACGCGGACATCGCATGGATATGCAACCCCAACAACCCGACAGGCGAAGTCATCCCGCATGCCGACATGGCACACTTGGTGCAAAGCCACCCGCACACGCTCTTTCTTATCGACCAAAGCTACGAGGACTTCACGAAAGAACGGCTCTTCGCCACACGAGAAGCTACCGCACTGCCCAACGTCATCCTGCTTCATTCCATGACCAAACGCTATGGCATCCCCGGATTGCGCGTAGGCTACCTCACCGCCCGTCCGGAACTGGCCACATGTATCCGCCGTGTCAGGATGCCTTGGCCGGTGAACGCATTGGCCATGGAAGCGGCCATCTTTCTGACCCGGCACGAAGACGCGTTTCGCCCCGACACGGACAGCCTGTTGGCAGAACGCACCCGCGTGGCGCAACAGTTGGAAGAGCGCGGCCTTGCCGAGGTGTGGCCGGGCAAGACCCACTTCCTACTCGCACGGCTCCGCATGGGGAAGGCTTCTGCGCTAAAAGAATACTTGGCCGCACATCACGGCATGCTCATCCGCGACGCGAGTAACTTCGAAGGGTTGGACGACCGTTATTTCCGCATCGCCATACAGTCGCGGGAAGCAGACGACTGCTTGCTCAATGCCATCCATGAATGGATTTTTGAAGAATAGAAATGAACTTGAACTGTTTGCCTTTATTGACCGGATGGGCTTTGGACAAATGGCTGGGCGACCCATCGCGCCTGCCCCATCCCGTTGTGGCTTTCGGCCACTGGATTAGTTTCTTCGAACACCGCCTCAACCACGGGCGGCACCGCCGCACCAAAGGCACATGCCTCACCCTCGTTTCGGTTTGCGGCGTTTTCCTCCTCACATGGGCGATTCTCGCCGCGTTGGGGAGGTTGTGCGCCGCATGGCCGGCGGGAGGAGCCTACGCCTATTCCTTCATGACGGGCATCATGGTGTTCTACTGCCTGGCCGGCACGACCCTCATCCGCGAAGTGAGGCAAGTGTTCCGCGCCGCCGACCGGTCTCTGGAGGAAGGACGCCGGCAAGTAAGCCGCATCGTGGGGCGTGACACGGCAAGGCTCAGCGACAAGGAAGTACGCACAGCCGCATTGGAAACCTTGGCCGAGAATCTCAGCGACGGGGTCATCGCCCCACTTTTTTGGCTCTACCTCCTCGGCCTGCCTGGCATGCTGGCCTATAAAATGATTAACACGCTGGATTCCATGATTGGCTACCGCACGGAACGTTACCAGGATTTCGGACGCACGGCCGCACGATTGGATGACGCGGCAAACTATCTCCCCGCGCGGCTCACCGCCCTCATCATGGCCGTAGCCGCCCAGTTACCTCATCGCGGGCTCAAGACTTCGCGCGGACTGAATGACGAGTTGCGTTTCATCCTGCGCTACGGGCGTTGCCATGCCAGCCCCAACTCAGGTTATCCCGAAGCCGCCCTGGCCGGCATTCTCGACTGCCGCTTCGGAGGCACACACAACTATTTCGGGCAAAGCGTTGCCAAGCCTTATATCGGCTACCACGACCGCCCACTTCGCACGGAAGACATGCAACTGGCCGTATCGGTCAACCAATGGACGGAACTGCTCATGGTAGTTGGCGGTGTCCTCCTATCTTTCCTCTGACAGAATGCGGTAAATCGCGGCCATATCCAAGTAACGGCGCAGATGATTGGCCAAAAGGTCGTATTGCCGTTCCTTGAAAACAACATAATCTTCCGTGTCCCCACCCGCTGCATTACCCAAATAGGGAGCCAACATGAAAGGATGCAGTTTTTTCATGAATGAATATTTTCCCGCAAAGTTACATGTTTTTTTGCATCGGACATATAAAGAAATCCCCGTGGAAGTCCGAAAACCGCCACGGGGACATACCCCTATTCAAAAGCCCTTGCCTGAGACGGGCTTATTTGATTTCAATCATACGGTTGACTTTGGCCTTTTCCTCGGGTGTGCGTTTCGGCAGGTCAATCGTCAACACGCCGTCGTTCACGCTGGCCGCGATCTTGTCCTTATCAACATCTTCCGGCAGGACGAGCGTCTGTTCGAACTGAGTGTAAGAAAATTCTTGGCGCAAATAACGCTTGTTCTTCTTGTCCTCGTCTTTCTTCTCGTCCTTCTTCTCCATCGCGATGGTCAACTCGTTGTCCTCGCCCACATGAATCATGAAGTCTTCCTTCTTCATGCCGGGGGCTGCGATTTCAACCTTATAGTCCGTGTCGCTTTCAATGACATTGATCGCGGGGGCGGTGGCGTTTGCCTTTACCAACCAATCGTTGTCGAAGAAATCGTTAAACAAGCTCGGCAACCAGTTCTGACCATTGTACCTTCTAATAGCTGACATAGTTCTAATCTCCTATCCTTTAAGTTATACATTCATTTTGTTTTCCCGAGCGGACTTCCTTTCGGTCGCGCCGCTCACTTATCTAATGTACAAAATCCATACCCGTCCAAAGAAACTGACAAATGTGCACTATCCGGATTAATATTTCGCAACGTTTTTAAATTCCCGAGAAAACGTTTTAAGAGAACAAAAACTATTTTCACCCGAACAAGGCTTCCCCACACGACAAAAAGACCCGTTATGAGACATTTTGTCAGGACACGTCCCTATCCCCAATTCCAATGAATCAAAACCGAAAGTCCACAGTCCATATCCGCCTGTTTGTAAAAAAGTCCATCGGGCTTTCCTCTTTAAAAGTTTTTCGCTAACTTTGCAAACATCTTTCTAACCTGCACAAAAACAGGATGCTCAAATAAAAAACATTCCCCACCATACATGAATAAAAATAGAATCTGGATTCTTGTAGCCATCTGCATTGGGGTAGCCGTACAAGCCGTTGCCACCCCACGCAGCGAACAAGCGGCGCGACGCATCGCCGAAATGTTCTTGAAAAACCAAACTGATAAGTCATTGAAACGCTCTGCCACAAACCCGCTCACCTTGGCAACCACATCGGCCAAACTCTCCACGGGAAAAAAACGCTCTGCCGGAATACCAGCGTGGTACGTCTTCAACCAAGGCTCGGAAGCCTTTGTCATTGTGGCCGGAGACGACCGCATGCCGGACATCCTTGGCTATTCCACCCAAGGGGCTTTTGCCACTGAAGACATGCCCGATAATCTACGTGCCTGGTTGAACGCCTATACGGCACAAGCCGAAGCCATGACGGCAGAAAACGCAACCATACCGGTGAAGGCGCAACCCGCCACCAATGTGTTTCCGGAATCAGTCACGCCGCTATTGGGCGACATCAACTACAATCAAGATGAACCTTATAATAAGTCCTGCCCCACACTAGGCGGTGAACGTTGCGTCACTGGCTGCGGAGCCACGGCAATGGCTACCGTCATGCGTTATTGGGGCTATCCGGAACGTGGGACAGGATTCTGTAGTTATCAAACGGCCACAAATGGCATCCCGTGCAGCCTGGATTTTAACGCGATTACGTTCGATTGGGAACATATCCTTCCTGCTTATGCTAATGTGAACTATACCGATGAAGAAGCCGATGCCGTGGCCACACTCATGTATGCCTGCGGCGTGGCAGGTGAAGCGGATTACGGCATTTCCTCTGAAGGCACCAGCATGGGAACGACCAATCCCCTCCGGGGAATGGTGGACTATTTCGGATACAATCCTTATGCACGAATGTTATCCCGCCAACAATATGACACCCAGGAATGGATGACCGCCATCAAGGAAGAACTCAGCGCGGAACGCCCCATCATCTATTCGGGACAAAGCCGGAAGGGAGGCCACTTATTCATCCTCGACGGGTATGACCACAACGGAATGGTGCACGTCAACTGGGGATGGAACGGCGTAAACAACGGATATTATGAGATAGAAACGCTCAACCCTTACGAAGATAAAGGAGCCGGTTATGCGTTTGACCAATACATGATGGCCGGCATCGCTCCCGCTTCCATATACGCTGTCCCGAAATCAGCATTCTTGATAAAGAACCTGCTACTCGCGGAAAGTCTCGGAGGAAACATCATGGTTTCTATCGGAGGAATATACAATTACGGGCACATGACCTCGGGCGACCTCGCACTTATCGCGGAAAAAGACGGGTTGCAAACCGTGATGACGGAGCTGAGCCCCTTTGAAAAGTTCCAAATAGGATATGGATACATCAACTTCCGTTTCTTTTCTGACGGAGCCAATAGGTTGCCGCCCGGAACCTACCGTGTGTATGCCGCCTCACGCCTTCTAGAAGAAGATTCGTGGACAAAAGCCAGAAGCGAGGGAGAAACCGATGAATACACGCTGACTGTATATGAAAACGGCAGCTACGAACTACAGGAAGGCCAGGCTACAGCCATTGCCTCCGTCAACCAGTATAATGCGGCCGAGATTCCCGTCTATTGTTCCATACCTGGAGAAGCGGCCATCCGCTTCCGCTATGCAAAGGACGTGACACGCGTCGAAATTTATAACCTGTCAGGGCAACTTGTAAGAACGGCGGAAGCCACGCGCAGCACGGGAAATACCTGGACTGTCCCAAACACGGGGATGCACGGTCTCTTTATCCTGCAAATCCATTCCTCAGACGGTACGACAGCCATACTGAAATTCTCAAAGTAACACACGCAATAAAAGCTTAAAGACAAAAAGTATGCACACAAAAAGTATTTTGAAAAATGGAACAGCCGCCTTCTGCATGGCACTGTCCTTCGCTGCCTGCGGCGAAGAAGACCTCACTCAACATGGAGTGGCACCCTCGTCCATCGCCGACATCACACTCGACGCCGACATGAATGACATCCGCCCGGAACAACCAATAACGGCCAGCATCGTCTTGCCGACCGGCGGAGAAAATATTTCGACAACGGCATACACATGGGATATGTACAACTATCCTTCAGACAATGTCGCAGACGGAAAAGCCTATTACACGTTCCTGGCACCGGACAAGTCAGGCAACTACACTTTGGAATTCCACGCGCGCTACACCTTCATCGGTCCTGATGTAAACGGCAACATCTACAAGGATTTGACTTCCACACTTGACTACACAGTAACCACGTGCGACATTTTCAGTTCCAAATGGGGCGACAACGCAGCCAAGACGCTAGAGGTACATCCATCCCTGATGCAAAACCCTTCAGACAACAACATCTATTTTGCCCAGTTTGACGACCGCTTGTCCATGATACAGTCACCCAAGCCTCAAATCAGCCGCTATTACCAGTTCGGGGCTGAAGGGCTTGAAAAAATCACAGAAATGGAAATTTTTTCCAATACGAAGCCCGATGCTTACATGAGCAAATTCGCTCTCCTTTGCGACAGAGCCAGACGCGAACTAGGCATGACCTGTGAAGAGAGCTATTACGTGGCCGAAGATAATCTGAACGGCTCTCATACGGAATTTGACGTTTCTCTCCCCGTTGGCGAATGGGATGCCGCAATCGGAGAAAAAATGCAAAGCGGAGCCATTCGGGTTTTCGCAAGACTGCAACACGGTCGGACGGAAATGCTCATCAGTGCATTCAGCACGGGGAATGGAAATGGCGAAATTTACCTCGTGAGAGACTACACTCCCGCGCAATAACTGCACTTTGACAGTTTCCAAAAGATACTAACTTCCCAAAAGAAAGCCGCCCTGTTGTGGAGCGGCTTTCTTTTGGAATCTTTTATATCCTATACAAGACTATTCTTTCATCAGGAAAGTCTTAAAGTCCTCGAAACGTTTGCTCATCGGGACGCTCTTCTTCTCGCCTTTCATGAAGGCCGCCAACTTGTCGGGCACGGCCACGGGCCGGCCGATGATGCCCTCCACCGTGGATTTGAACTTGGCGGGATGCGCCGTCTCGAGGAACACGCCGGTCTCGCCCTCGCGCAAGCCTTCGCTTAAAGCCCGGAAGCCACACGCCCCGTGCGGGTCGAGCAGGTAACCGTTTTGTTCGTAGCAAGCCTTCACTGTCTCCGCAATCTGCGCGTCGGTATAGGTCGCCCCGCTGATTTCAGCGGCAATGGCGGCATGGCTGCCCTTGTAAAGATCATAGATGCGGGCGAAGTTGCTCGGGTCGCCCACGTCCATGGCGTTGGCGATGGTCTGGACAGACGCACGAGGATGGTATTCCCCGGTCTGCAGATAATTGTAGAAAATGTCGTTGGCGTTGTTGGCCGCAATAAAACGCTTCACGGGCAGGCCCATCACCTTTCCGAACAGCCCGGCCGTGATGTTGCCGAAGTTGCCGCTCGGCACGCACACCACCAGCTGTCCGGCCTTGCCCAGTTTCTTCATCTGCGCATAGGCATAGAAATAGTAGAACGCCTGCGGCAGGAAACGCGCCACATTGATGGAGTTGGCGGAAGTGAGTTTCATGTGCCGGTTCAGTTCCTCGTCCATGAACGCACTCTTCACCAACGCCTGGCAGTCGTCGAACACGCCGTCCACCTCAAGCGCCGTGATGTTCTGGCCCAAGGTAGTGAACTGGCATTCCTGAATGGCACTCACCTTACCCTTAGGATAAAGCACATACACGTGGATGCCTTCCACGCCCAGGAATCCGTTAGCCACGGCGCTGCCCGTGTCACCGGACGTGGCCACCAAGACGTTCACCTTTTGGCTTCCTTCCTGCTTGATGAAGTAACCCAACAACCGCGCCATGAAGCGCGCCCCCACGTCCTTGAAAGCCAGCGTGGGGCCGTGGAACAACTCAAGCGAATAAATGGTGTCCGTCACCTTCACCACCGGACAATCGAAACTCAGCGTGTCGTACACAATCTGTTTCAGTGTGTCGGCCGGCACGTCCTCGCCGAAAAACGCGTCCGCCACGCGATAGGCCACTTCCTGGAAGGAAAGGTTCTGTATCTCCTCGAAAAACGAGTCGGGCAGACGCTTTATGGTCTCGGGCATGAACAAGCCCTTGTCGCCCGCCAGGCCTTTCACCACCGCCTCATGCAGGGTGGCACGGTCGGCCTTGCCGTTTGTGCTATAATATTTCATGCGTTTGTCTTTTTAATGTTTCATAAACTCGCGGATGAACTCATCGCCATGGAGCAATCCATAGCTTCCGGCCTTGGCGGCTTCCTCGTCGAACGCCTGCACACTGTCCGCCTCGATGCCCGGATAATAGATGGCAAAGGGGACAGGCTCGGCCGTGTGGGTGCGGTGGGCGCAAGGCGTGGGATGGTCTGGCAGCACGGCTATGGCCACCGGTTCGTCCCAGTCCTTCACGGCCTCCATGATGGGTCCTACGGCGCGGCGGTCGAGGTTCTCGATGGTCTTCAGCTTCAGCTCCACGTCGCCGTCGTGCCCGGCCTCGTCGCTGGCCTCCACATGCAGATAGACAAAGTCGCCCTTCTTCAAAGCCTCTACCGCGGCCTCCGCTTTGCCTTCATAATTGGTGTCATACAACCCGGTAGCCCCTTCCACATCAATCACCTGCAGTCCGGCGTAACGCCCGATGCCGCGCATCAAGTCCACTGCCGTGATGACAGCTCCCGACTTGATTTGGGGATAAGTCACCGTGAGCGGGGTCATGGCCGGGCGGTAGCCTCCGCCCCACGGCCAGATGCTGTTGGCCGGGTCGCGGCCTTCTTGCTTACGCTGCAGATTCAGGGGATGGTCGGCCAACAGTTGCTGTGATTCCAAAATCAGACGGTTCAACAAGTCGGCCGTCTCTTGTGCCTCAGGCACTTCGGCTTCCACCATGCAGTCGCGGAACGGCGTACCCGGCACGTCGTGGGGCGGCGTACAACGCAAATGCTTGTTGCCCCCCTTAACGACCAAGAGGTGACGGTATTGCACACCGGTATAAAAATGTATGCGGTCGTTTCCCAGTTTTTCCTGCAGGAAACGGATCAGCACGTCCGCTTCCTCCGTCTCCAGCCGCCCGCAAGAATGGTTCTTGATTTTGCCGTCCTCGATGCAAATCAGGTTGCACCGGAGAGCCAGGTCGTCATCGGCCAGCTCCACGCCGATGCTGGCCGCCTCCAAAGGGCCGCGCCCCTCGTACACCTTGTGCTGGTCGTAGCCCAAGATGGCCGAATTGGCCACCTCGCTTCCCGGATGGAATCCTTCGGGTACGGTCTGGAGCATCCCGTTGCGCCCCAGGCGGGCAATCTTATCCATGTTCGGCGTGTGGGCGTATTGCAACAGCGTCTTGCCGCCCAAGGCGGGCACTTTCCAATCGGCCATGCCATCGCCCAATATGATGATATGCTTCATGTCTCCTTACCTTCCTAATAATATATGTTACACGTTGGCCACACTCATGATATCCGCGAACACGCCCGCCGCCGTCACGCCGGCACCGGCACCGTAACCTTGGATCAGCATCGGATATTCCTTGTAACGTTCCGTGGTGAGCAAAATAATGTTGTTGGAACCTTCCAAATTGTAGAACGGATGGTCTTGTCCCACCTCGCACAGCTCCACGCAACCCTTACCGTCCTCGTAGCGGCACACGAAACGCCAACGCTTATGCTCACTTTCGAGCCGCTTGCGGCGTTCCTCGAAGCCTGCATCCAGCGAAGGCAACGCCTTCCAGAAATCCTCCAACGACCCGGCAAAGAAAGAATTGGGCACGAAGAGGCGTTTCTCCACATCGGCCTGCTCTATCTCGTAGCCGGCCTCACGCGCCAGGATGACCAGCTTGCGAATGACATCCTTTCCGCTCAAGTCCACGCGCGGATCCGGCTCGCTGTAGCCCTCTTCTTTGGCCAGCCGCACCGTCTCGCTGAAAGGCACGTCGGCCGAAAGTTTGTTGAAGATAAAATTCAGCGTCCCGCTCAGCACGGCCTCAATCTTAAGGATTTTGTCACCGCTGTTCAGCAAGTCGTTGATGGTGCGTATGATGGGAAGCCCCGCCCCCACGTTGGTCTCGAAAAGGAACTTCACTCCCCGCGCCCGCGCCGTTTCTTTCAGCTTCTTATACGTAGCGTAGTCCGAGGAGGCCGCCGTCTTGTTGGCCGCCACGACGGAAATGTTGTGCTCCAGGAACTCCTGGTAAAGCCCGGCCACCTCCGCGCTGGCCGTACAATCCACAAACACCGAATTGAAAATATTCATTCCGATGACCTCGTCGCGCAAGCGTTGAATATCGCTCGGTGCACTTTGAGCCAACTGTTCCTTACAATGCTCCAAGCTGAAGCCCTCGCGTGAAAACATGGCATTATGGCCACTGGCGATACCCACGACTTTCAGTTTCAGACCACGTTCCTTCATCAACTTCTCGCGTTGTTGCGCCAGTTGCTCAACCAAGCTTCCACCCACCGTGCCCACGCCACAAAGGAAAAGGTTGAGCACTTGGTATTCCGAAAGGAAAAAACTATCATGAATCACATTCAGCGTCTTGCGCAGGTAAAGCCCATCGACCACAAAAGAGATATTCGTTTCCGAAGCTCCTTGCGCACAGGCAATCACGTTGATGCCGCTCCGCCCCAAGGTGCCAAACAATTTTCCGGCAATACCGGGTGTATGCTTCATGTTCTCGCCCACGATGGCCACCGTGGCCAAACCGCTCTCCGCCTTCATGCGGAACATCGCGCCCGTTTCAATCTCTTTGGAAAACTCCGCGTTCAGCACCTCACAGGCCGCGTCGGCATCCGCGTCGCGCACACCGATGGACGTGCTGTTCTCGGAAGAAGCCTGCGACACGAGGAACACGCTGATGCCATTGTCCGCCAACGCGGAGAATATGCGCCGGTTCACGCCGATAACCCCGACCATGGACAACCCCGAGACGGTAATCAGCGTCGTCCCGCTGATGCTCGAAATGCCCTTGATGGGCTTTTGGTCGCCCTCAATTTCCTGCTTGATAATGGTGCCTTTCCCGCCCGGGTTGAAGGTATTCTTGATAAGGATGGGGATATTCTTGACGCACACCGGGTAAATCGTGGGCGGATAGACCACTTTCGCCCCGAAGTTGCAAAGCTCCATGGCTTCCACGTAGCTCAGTTCGTTGATGGTGTAAGCCGCAGAAATCACTTTCGGGTCGGCGGTCATGAAGCCGTCCACGTCCGTCCAAATTTCCAGCATCGAAGCATCCAAGGCCGCCGCAATGATGGCCGCTGTATAATCGGACCCGCCACGTCCCAGGTTGGTCACCTCACCCGATTCGGCATCTGTCGAAATGAACCCCGGCACCAACGATACCTGCGGCAACTCTGCAAAAGCAATCTTGACCAACTCATTCGTCAAATCGGAAGCCAGCAACTGGCGCCCCGCCTTGACTTCCGTCTTGATGAACTTCCGCGAATCAAACCATTTCGCGCCACGAATCAACGCCGCCACGATGCGCGATGAGATACGCTCACCATAGCTCACGATGGCCGCCGAAGTTTTGGGCGACAAGTCACGAATCAAATAAACTCCTTGGTAAATGCTTTTCAGTTCGTCCAGTAAAGCCTCCACTGTGGCTTGCAGTTCCTCGCGCTTCTCCCCTTCGGGTATCACCGCCTCAATCATCTGGCGGTGACGCATCGCGATTTCGTCAAACTCCTGCTGATAGGCCAAGTCGCCCGCCACGGCAAGACGGGATGTCTTGATTAACTTGTCGGTGATACCGCCCAAAGCGGACACTACCACCACCACAGGCTCTTGCTCGGCCTCCACAATGCGCTTTACGTTCAAAATACTCTCTACGGAACCTACGGATGTTCCTCCAAATTTTAATACTTTCATGTCTGTGTCTCCTCGTCCGGCTCCTTCGCATGCAGGCACACAACACCTGCTCCGGCAACTCCAGAGCCTTCCACGTTCAACTTTATTTGATGTTTTTTCTTGCAGCCGCAAAAATAGCAATTATTTGTCTAAAACGGCTTATGAAACAAAATTAATTTGTACTTTTGCTTAATAAATCATCAAATCCATTACCCTTTTCACATGACAAAAAGAGTATTTTCTTCTTTTCTCCTCTGTCTTGTGGCCTTTCTGCCCGTCACAGCCGCAAACGACTTCTACGAAGGCGAGCCCGTATATGCCAGCCGCTGGCGCGACTACAAACGCGACTCTTATTTCGGTTTGCGTTTCGGCCTGAACATCCCCACCGTGCGCTACCGGGGCACAGGAGGAAAAGCGCAAACCGAAACGCTGCCCCGCTTCCACGTGGGAGTGGTTTACGGCAACAAACTGGGAGACGGCCTGCCTTTTTTCTTGGAAACAGGCCTGACATATACGGAAAAAGGAACGGAAATCGCGGAAACGGAGGACACCGGGACGCGAAAGACCATCCTCAGGTACCTGGAAATCCCCGTTGTGCTCAAGTATAAACTGGACACCAATGTAGATGACTTCACCGTGCAACCTTTCTTCGGAGGATACATGGCTTTCGGCATGGGCGGACAAGTCAAAGACTACACCGACCGCACGAAATACAGCCCATTCGGGAAAAGCCGCTACAAGCGTTTCGATGCAGGGATTAAAATTGGTTGCGGCATCGCTTTCCAAAATTTCTACTTCAGCATGGGGTACGACATCGGCTTGTTTGACATCGCGGGCAAGCATTACGCCGAATATCAATTTGACAACTTCGACGGACGCATACGCACGGGCAACTTCACCATGACCCTTGGAGTGGACTTCTAACGACAATACCATAAACCATTCGGCGCGCTTTGACCTGTTTCCAAAGCGCGCCGATTTGTCGTTTTCCAGGCTCAGTAGATTTTTAGTGGGGGGTTAATAAATTCTGCACGGGCCGTAATGCCCCTTCTGTTCTCCATGCGGAT